>JBBRSG010000040.1:0-46743 GCA_038245615.1 Chloroflexia bacterium
AGCGCTGACAACTTTGACAGCGATAACCTTGCGAGCCGCCGGGCTTCGCGCCGGCCTTAACGCTGTGTTCAGCGTGTTGACAATACCGGCAATTTGGTTTCATCCGCCTATTATACCATCGCTTGCGCTTTAGGCATTCCCTTTCACCTTAACCTATTGACAGGAGACTACCCATAAGGTAGTAATGAAACCAACCAATTAAATAAGTACTTCATAAAATTTTGAACCGCTTTGAGGATGATTCGCAAAAATTCCCTCATAGCGGTTTTTCTTGTGCAGAAAAATAGGCTTTTGGAAACTAAAAACTAAATGAAGGGATAATACCGATAATGGGGTTATTCTTAAATTAGTTTCCTGAGCTGGCCTATTACCTCTTGGCAAGGTTGAATTATCTTAAAATCTGCTTTCAAAATACTAACACTGTTAGCTACTCCGAATATTGTATGTATCATTGTAACTCCGCATCTTTCTTTTTGTCAATACTTTTGCTTATCTCATCACATTCCCTATCGCGTCTACCCACTAGGGTAGCCACAATATATTGAGCCTAACTGCATTTGTAACACTCAGTTTTGTCTTACCATTGATAAATAATAAAGCTCTAATCATAGTCTTAGCCTATATCTCACTCTGTAGGAATAGGAAAAAACTATAATACTCATACCCCTTTATCTCTAACCCTCGGTCTTCCTCGGCGGTGTTTAACGGGTTGCGGTATCTCAATTTGAGTTAAAGGGCTACGGCCTTGATAGGCTGCTGCCAGCAGGTTAGTTTTATTCTTGTGGACATAGCGTTTAGTAGTCATAGGGCTGGAATGTCCTAACAGGGCCGATAGCTCATACAACCCGACCTTATCAGCCATAAGGGTAGCAAAGGTATGCCGCAACTTATGGGCGTGAAGTTTGATATTTAGCTTTTTGGATAGCGAGTTTAATTCGACCCCAATAGCCGTATAGCAAAGCGGGCAATCATCGCCAGTCCGCCAATATTCGCTTTCGGGTTGGTTAGCTTGTTTGGCCCTGAAACGTGTCCAGTAGTCTGCAAGGGCCGCTTTAGCTACAGGTGAAAAGAAGATAACCCGCTCTCCGGTTTTACCTCGAATATTGCAGCGCATTAAAGTCATATTGAGGTCGCATACTCGCATTGATAACAGTTCACCCCGGCGCATCCCGCTATCGAGTAGTAACAAGATAGCCGCTCTATTTCGGCAACCTGCATAAAACTTGATGTAATCTGGACTTGAAACGTGCGCGAGTAGCTTTTGCAAATCTTCCTGTGGAACATCCTCAACTGGCTTTGGTTTAGCCTCAAGCCGACCCCGGCGCGTAGGATTGATATTTATGCTTTTATGCCGAAACGGACTTAATTCGATATAGCTTTCAAGCTCCAACCAACTGAAAAACCCTTTAACACTACTGGCATACATCATTATGCCGTTAGGGGTAAGTTGCTCTTTTAGCCTTCGACCTGATAAACCCCACCGTTCCTTATTGGTTGCCCGCAGATAATCCAGATAGCCTTTTATTTCTTTAGGGGTTATCAAGCGCGGGTGGGTCTTATCAGGGTGAAACTGCTTGGCCCACCATAGAAATTTCTTGAGGTTATGCCGATAAAGGTTGACGGTTTGAAGTGATAGGTAATCTCGCTCACACTGAGTAAGCCAGTCCGAAACCAACCCCTCAAGGTTAATTAAATCCTCGCCTTTTTGATTTAATGTGATAATTGCGGACATTTCCTAATCGCCTGTTTCGTAATATGTAAAGTTATCCACAAATCCCCAATCGTTCCTATCACCTTTCTTGGGCCAGACTAGCCAGCTTCTAAGGCTCAAAAATTGGTTTGAATCTGCTCGTAAAACCCCTTTTCTGGTTTGACATAATGTGCTAGAATAAGAACATTATAGCCGCGCGTTAAAAGAGGGAAAATATGCAGAAAAGTATTGAAAGTTTCCTTAAATTCCTGTCCGAGGATAAGGACTTTTCTGACAACACTTTAGCGGCCTACAACAATGACCTGACTCAGTTCCGGCAGTTTCTTCAGGGTCAAGCCCTGCTGGAGGTGGACGAGTCGGGGGCCAACGGTTCCCAAATCACCGAGACTACTAGTTCGGGCAAGCGCGGACGCGGAAAACGACGGCGCGGAGCGGAAGTAGAAATCGGAAGCGATAGTCTGAACGGTAACGGTAGCATGAGCTATTCTAACGGGCAGACGGCGCTAGTTGAGTTGGAGCTGGCGGAGGTACTTACCTCCAACCACACTAATGGGCATAGCCCGGTGTTGGATGGCCTTATCACCGAGTGGGCGCAAGTCGGAAAAGAAAATATTCTGAATTATATTAGCTTCTTGAAAGACCGCAAGTATGCTGATAGCACCATCGCTCGCAAGGTCGCGGCAGTTAAGTCTTTCTTCCATTTTATGGCAGATAAGGATTTTGTTGCTTTTGACCCTACTGATAAGCTGGACTCGCCCCGCGTAAACAAGTATCTGCCAAAGGCTATCTCGTTTGGCGATATTACCTCGCTTTTAGAGCAGCCCAATCATCACACCGGCCCGGAATCCTTGCGGGATAAAGCCATGCTCGGTTTGTTGTACTGGACCGGCATGCGCGTGACTGAACTGGTATCTCTGAACCTGGATGATGTGTTGGATGGCAAGGTACGCTGTGCCGGAAAAGGCAACAAAGCCCGTTTGATTCCGATTCGGGCCGACCAACGGATTGAACTGGATGACTACCTCTTGAATGCCCGGCCTCAGTTGGTCGGTAATAATGGAGAAATCGCCCTTTTCGTCAACCATCGCGGGCATCGGTTGACCCGGCAAGGTTTCTGGCTCATCTTGAAAGCCTATGCGGATGAGGCTAACATTTCGGATATTACGCCTCATACCCTGCGCCACTCTTTCGCCACCCACTTGATTAACGACGGCGAGAATGTCCGCAAAGTGCAAGAGCTTTTGGGTCACGCCAGCGTTAGTACTACCCAGATTTATCGGGACGTGAGCGCCGATTACAAACGCAACGACCCCAAACGTCCGGTGCGGATTAATAAACGCGAAATGCCAATTAACGAGGTGGCCCCCGAACCAACTACCAGCATGGCCGCTCGGCGTAAAGGTGCTAACAAGTCAGCCTGAGTAATCAAAGGTCTAAAATCGAAGGTCTAAAATCACAGGCCGAAGGTCAAGAATAATTAGCTCATAGTACAGTGAAAAGGCGGTTTCCCGCCTTTTTTGCTAAATCAAAATTTATAAGTTAGAAGCCTGAAAAATTCCTACCAGATGCCGGGTTAAGTACTATTCTGGTCATATTGCTTTGTTGGATATACTATAGTATACTATATTTAGGTGAGCAATATTAAATGAGGAGATAGCAATGACCACTGACACCCAAATTCAGGCCCGTAGCTATAATGGCGAGGCTGATTTGCCGCCGATTTGCGAGCTGGTAAATTTGTGCGACAAGTTGGACAAGCTGGATGATAACTATAGCCCGGAAGATTTGCGGCTGGAATTTGACCATCCCGAAATAGACAAAGCGGCAGATTTACGGTTATGGGAAGATGAAACCGGGCGGTTGGTCGCTTTTGGGGAGCTTTGGCGGCACGAAATAGTTAAAGAGGACAAGCCGGTTTTGGAAGGCTATTTGTATTTTCGGGTACATCCCGATGTACGCGATAGTAAGTTGCCCGACCAAATTCTAGCCTGGGGTCAAACCCGTCTCATAGAGGCAAACGGGCAGGACGGCCTACCTATTATAATGGCTGGACATGGGCGCGAGCATGAGAGTTTTACCCGTGCAGTACTAGAGCGCAATGGTTTCATTCTGGCCCGCTACTTCTTCCGCATGGAACGCTCGTTAGAGCTAGACATTCCTGACCCGCAGTTTCCGACGGGTTACACTTTGCGCCACGTCAATAGCGAAAGCGATATTGCGGCCTGGGTCGAGGCTTTCAACCTGTCGTTTATTGACCACTATAACCACCATAACGAAACGGTAGAAGCTCATAAACATTGGCTGCAAGCCCCCCAATACCGCCCCGAACACGATTTGGTAGCGGTTGCCCCGGACGGCACGTTTGCCGCTTTTTGCTTTTGCGAGATAAACCCCGAAGATAATCAGCGCAATAACCGTAACGATGGCTGGATAGAGAAGCTAGGCACCCGGCGGGGGTATCGGCAGCAAGGCCTGGGGCGGGCGATGCTATTAGCCGGATTGCAACGTTTGAAAGCATCAGGGGCGACTACCGCTCGCTTGGGGGTAGATGCGGCTAATCCAACCGGGGCGCTACGGCTTTATGAGGCGGTAGGCTTCGAGCGAACCCTGACTTCGGTATTGTACGAAAAGCCTTTAGCCTGAGCCAGAACTTGTGCGGATATTGCTTTAAGCCGGGCTGAGTGTTATAATAATGAGGATGTTTCTGCCGGAAGTGGGCCTGATATTTACCCACTTTTATTTTGTAGGTTTAGGAATTAGCTGTAAGCAGCGAGAAGACTATGGGTTGATTTAGACCAAATGTAACAAAAGCTGAAGTGGGCCTTTAAGGATTAGAAGCAACGGATTGCGAGCGCGTCCAACCCAATGCTTCGGCTCAACTCAGCCATTTACAAGGTTCTGGACCCGGCCCACCCTGATTTGCAGGTATGGGCCGTCTTTGTCTTTAGGATTTTGAAGATAGTGTTTTGAAGATAATACGGAAACCAAATACGATTTTGAGTATTGGCTTCTTTTGAGATAAAAGTTAGCCGGAGGAAAAGGGTTATGAAAAGCGATTTTAGAGCGGCAATTGCCCAGATTGCGGCGGATCGCGGGTTGAGCAAAGAAATTATAGTGGAAGTGCTGGAAAGCGCCTTAAAAGCGGCTTACCGGCGGAATAACCCGGCGGCGGCTAATCAGAATGTCCGGGTGGATATGAGCAGCGGCGACCTCAAGGTTTTCGTAGTCCGGCGAGTAGTCGAGGAAGTCGAAGACCCCGATTTGGAAATCAGCATTGAGGATGTGCGGCGGGTTCACAGTGGCCTCAAAGTAGGTGACGATTACGAGGTCGAGGATACCCCGAAGGATTTCGGACGGATTGCCGCCCAAACCACCAAGCAGGTATTGTTACAGGGTTTCCGCGAAAAAGAGCGCGACCATGTTTATGATCAATTTGTGGAGCGCGAAGGCGACATTGTAAACGGAACGATTCAGCGGATTGACCCCAAAGGCATCGTTATCGAACTCGAACCGAGAGCCGAGGCCCTGATGCCCCCCCAGGAGCAGGTTCAGACCGAGCGTTATCGGGTAGGCCAAAAAATCAAGGTATACCTGCTGGAAGTTCAGAAGAGCCATCGTGGGCCACAGCTTATCGTATCGCGGACGCATCGCAATCTGCTCCGTCGTTTGTTCGAGATTGAAGTCCCCGAAATCTATAACGGCACGGTAGAAATAAAGTCTATTGCCCGTGAACCGGGGTTGCGCTCGAAAGTGGCGGTAGCGGCTCGTCAAGAGGGGGTTGACCCGGTAGGCTCGTGCGTTGGGATGCGCGGAGTGCGGATTCAGAATATCGTCAATGAGCTATACGGCGAGAAAATTGATGTACTGCCCTGGGATGCCGACATGTCCAAGCATATCGCCAACGCCCTTAGCCCGGCCCAGGTGGTCAACGTGGATTTGGACGAAACCGAAAAGAGTGCCTTAGTCCTTGTGCCACAAAACCAGTTGTCGCTGGCAATTGGCAAAGAGGGCCAGAATGCGCGACTGGCTGCCAAACTGACCGGTTGGCGAATTGACATCAAGCCGGTCACAGCTGGCTCGATGGCCGGGGTGGGCAGTGGAAGTTACGGCGGTGGGCGCGATGATGATGACGCTTTTGCCCGGCTCGCCAGAGCCACTATGAACCGGGAGCGGGAGCGGGAAGCTTCGGCAGAGCAGACCCTTAATGCCAGTTATGCCCAGGCTGCCAGAGCCGCCGGTCTTAATATGGACGACTTTGGCGGGGAGAGTAACCGCGATGAGAACGAGGAAGAGGTCAGTAGCGCCCCGCAGGGTGAGCAGCAGAAAGTCCGCAAGGACGGAACGTTTACTTACAAGGGGGTGACGCTTGGGCCTTTGCCGCCTCATATCGCCGACCAGACCGTAACTTTGGTAGACAACGGACGCAATCTGTTTGTAATGCTGGGAGATGAGCTTATCCGGGCGTTTCGGGCGGATGAATACGAAGGAGGCGAATCCGAAGAAGCTACCAGCGAGAGCGAGGATGCTACTCCCGCCTCCGCCCGTGATACTCGCAAGGTTCGCAAAGACGGAATGATTGTCTTCCGCAATCAGACCTTTGGCCCGCTACCCGAAAAGTATGAAGGCCAAACCGTTGAAATCGAGTTGACCGGCGACCATCTGGATGTTTTTTCGGATGGCGAGCTGATTGATAGCTATATCTGGCAGGAGTAAGCGCCTATCTTAATAGATAGGAACTTTCGCTTGAAAATCGGGGTAAACCTGAAAAGGTTATATTTGAAAAATTTACTTAGTAAATTTTTCAAATATAACCAAACCCGGTTTGGGCGTTGTGGGCGATTATTTTCAAATCAGCCAATCGTTTCAAGCGAAAGTATTTTAGATTTCCGATTTCCAGAGAGGAGGGTGAGATATGGTAGCAAAAGTTAATCCACAACAGTCCACCCCCGCCCCTTCCAAAAAAGGGCCGCGTCCTAAACACGTACCGCAGCGCACTTGTATTGCCTGTCGTAGTCACGATGTCAAGCGCGGTTTGCAGCGGATTGTACGTACCCCGCAGGGTACAATTGAACTGGACGAAACCGGCAAAAAGAACGGGCGAGGTGCATATTTGTGCCGTACCCGCGAGTGCTGGGAAATTGGGCTGGGGCGCAAAGCCCTGGATAATGCCCTGAAAGTCAGCCTCGACCCGGAAACGCGGGCGCGGCTGAAAAGTTTTGGCGAAAGTTTACCGGGAAGGAGCGCCATACCCGCAGAATAGCGAATGAAACCTGAAATTTAATTTGGAGCAAAGAAAAGAGCTTTTCTGACAGGAGGAGTAAATATAAATGGCTGGCACAGATGAATTTGATGAAAATGAACCAGAAATAGAAGCTGAAACCCCCACTTATAATGGGGGTAGTAATAATGGCGGAAACCGTTCCGGCGGTGGTTATCAAGGCGGTAACGGCGGCGGTCGTCCTGGTGGTGGCGGCGGTCGTCCCCCTAGCAGTGGCGGCGGTTATCAAGGCGGCGGTGGTCGTCCCGGTGGAGGTAGCGGCGGTGGTCGTCCTTCTGGCGGCGGCTATCAAGGCGGTAACGGCGGCGGTCGTCCCCCCAGTGGCGGTGGCGGCTATCAAGGTGGAAATAGCGGTGGTGGTCGTCCCCCCAGTGGTGGGGGTGGTTATCAGGGTGGTGGCGGAGGTCGTCCGCCTAGCGGTGGTGGTTATCAAGGCGGTGGCGGTGGTCGCCCCCCCAGCAGCGGTGGCTATCAAGGCGGCAGCGGTGGCGGTGGCGGCGGTTATCAGGGCGGCGGCGGTGGTCGTCCTCCCGGCGGCGGCGGCGGCTATCAAGGTGGCAGCGGTGGAGGTGGTCGCCCTCCTAGTAGTGGCGGTTATCAAGGTGGTGGAAGTGGTGGCGGGGGCTATCAAGGCGGTGGCGGCGGCAGTCGGCCCACTAACTTTACCGGCGGGGGTCGCCCCGGTGGGCCTCCCGGTGGTGGACGCGGTGGTTTTGGTGCGCCGCCCGCTGCCCCGCCCTCGCCTGACCGGGCCAAAGACCGGGAACGCAGCCGGGAACGCGACCGAGAGCGCGAAATAGCCCGCGATAAAGAATTTGAAAAAGATAGCGGGACAAACGCCAGGCGTGGCGGTAAGACTGGCAGCTTTGGCAGTTGGAGTGGCGGACAGCGTACCGGGCAGGCTGCCGGAGTACGTGGCGCACCAGCCCGCCCGGTTGGTCGGACTGGTATTATCAAAAAGATTGAGGTCTACGAACTGCCGCCCCAAATGACGGTCAAGGAACTGGCGGACGAATTGGGTATCAGTTCGAGTGATATTATCCGCGAGTTGATTAAAAACGGGATTATGGCGAGTATCAATCAGCAGATTGACTACGAAACTGCCGAAATCGTGGCCGCCGAACTCGGTTTTGAAACGACCCTGATTGAGCCGCTTAAAGAGGAGTCGGACGAAGTAAAGATTCCGACTAAAGAGGAAATCAATGCCGACCCGGACTCGGTCACACGTCCGCCAGTCGTCACGATTATGGGTCACGTGGATCACGGTAAAACCAAGTTGCTGGATGCAATTCGCTCGACCAACGTGGTAGCCGGGGAAGCGGGCGGTATCACTCAGAAAATCGGGGCGTATCAGGTCGAGATTGATGGTAAAAAAATCACTTTCGTGGATACTCCAGGCCACCAGGCTTTTACCCAGATGCGGGCGCGGGGCGCTCAAGTCACCGATATTGTTATTTTGGTAGTGGCGGCGGATGACGGGGTGATGCCCCAAACCCTCGAAGCTTTGAGCCACGCCAAAGCCGCCAATGTGCCGATTATCGTCGCGGTCAACAAAATTGACCGGGAAGGCGCGAATCCAGAGCGGGTCAAGACCCAACTGAGCGAGGCCGGTTTGATGCCCGAAGAATGGGGTGGGGATACGCCTTTTGTGATGGTGTCCGCCAAAGAGAAAATCGGGATTGACGACCTGCTGGAAATGATTTTGCTGGTATCCGAACTGGGCGATCTGCGGGCCAACCCGGATAAACTGGCAATCGGCACGGTGGTTGAAGCCGAACTCGACAAGAGTCGTGGGCCGGTGGCAACGGTTTTGGTGCAAAACGGTTCGCTTTCGGAGCGGGACTTTATTGTGGTCGGCAGCATCTATGGCAAGGTTCGGGCCATGATGGATGACCGAGGCAAGAAAGTGCGCCGGGCCGGGCCAAGCTTCCCGGTGGTGATTTTGGGGTTGGACGATGTGCCGAAGGCCGGGGATATTGCCCAGGTCGTTTCGGACGAAAAGACCGCTAAGGCCATCGTAGAGCATCGGATTCGCAGCAAGAGTGTCGAAAGTCAGCAGATTGTCAAGGCTGTCACGATGGAAGACCTCTTCAACCAGATTCAGGCTGGTAAGGTCAAGGAGCTTCGGATTATCATCAAGGCCGACTTGCAAGGTTCAGTAGAAGCCTTGCGGAGTGAGTTGGACAAGCTGTCCAATGACCAGGTAACAATTAAGCTGCTGCACGCGACTACCGGAGCAATCAACGAGTCGGACGTGCTGTTAGCTTCGACCACCGGGGCGATTATTATCGGCTTTAATGTGCGCCCGGACGCGGCAGCCCGCCGCGCCGCCGACAATGCCAAAGTGGATATTCGCTTCTACAACATCATCTACAATTTGATTGATGAGGTCAAACTGGCGATGACTGGTATGCTAGAGCCGACTTTCCAGGATGTTACCGACGGTTATGCCGAGGTGCGCCAGGTCTTTAAGGTGGGCAAGGTCGAGCAGTTCGCCGGATTGTTCGTCACCGATGGCAAAGTTATTCGTAGCAGCAAAGCGCGGGTACTTCGCAATGGGACGGTTATGTTCGATGGCGAACTCGACTCGTTGCGGCGCTTCAAGGATAACGTCAGCGAGGTTGCCGTCGGGTATGAATGCGGCGTGGGCCTCACCAACTTCAACGACTTCCAGGTGGGCGACCAACTGGAGTTCTACCATAAAGAGATGGTGAAAGCCACCGCTCTGTAAGTTGAATAAGCCATCCCGTCACAAAACAATGTGACGGGATGGCTTTATTCATGCGAATAATCCCAAAGACCTATTGCCAGTCGGCAAGGGTGGTGCTAAAATAATGGAGCAGGGTAAATTTTTACCCGCCAAATTGGTTTTAGATTATTTGAGATAAGATTTAGACCAGAAAGCACTCTCTGAAAGATGTTTAGCGCAATTAGCAAGCTCTATAATCGAGACGGGATAAGCGTTAAAGGCTTTACTTCGGCCCGGTCCTTGCTTCACTGTGCCTATTTTTCGGAGGGGCGATGGTATGAAGCGGAGGATAGGGCTTCGTAAAACCTTACGCTCTATTTTGCGCCAAATACCCGAAACTACCAACGTCGTGGGCCAGTCGAATCGGCTCGCGGCGTTTTTGGTTTCCGAAAAAATTTCATTGCGGCGAACTGTAATTCGATTGGCTCACTTGAGTGCGGAGTGCGGAGTGCTGAGTTTTGGAAGACAGAAGACGGAAGAAATCCGGCTAGTATGTGGCATTTTAACTCAAAACTCAAAACTCAAAACTCAAAACTATTTTACTGACCACTGACCACTGACCACTGACCACTGCTAGAAGGAGAAAAACGTGCTAATTGTCAGATTAGAACAGGTGAGCCTGAGTTATGGAACGCGCCAGATTTTTAAGGACGTGAGTCTAAGCCTGAATGATGGCGAGAAAATCGGACTGATTGGGCCGAATGGGGCGGGCAAATCGAGCTTGCTCAAGCTATTGGCGGGGGTCGAGCCGCCCAATCAGGGTGAAAGGAGCTTGCGCCAGAAAACTAGGGTGGCCTATTTGCCCCAGGAATATGCCGGTGAGGATAAAGCCAGCGCCCTGGAAGAAGTGTTAGCCGGACGGCCCGACTTGTTGGGGCTGGAAAATCGTTTGGAAGTGGTAGAAGCAGCTTTGGCTGACCCAAAACTGGCAAGCGACCTGACAAAATTCGGGCAGAAGCTGGAAGAGCAGGCCGCCTTGCTGGAAGAATACGAAGAAAAGGGCGGGCCACGTCTTCGGAATGAGGCGCGGGGGTTTTTGGAACGGTTGGGCCTGGCCGCCGAATTGCACAGCTACCCGGTAGCTTTGCTGAGTGGTGGTCAGCGCAAGATGGTCGGACTGGCCCGCTGTCTGGTGACGCACCCCGATTTGCTGCTCCTGGACGAGCCAGATAATCATCTGGATTTGGCGGGAAAAGCCCGACTAGAGGAGGTTTTGCAGACCTTTGACGGAGCAGTAGTTTTGATTTCGCATGACCGCTATCTGTTAGATGATACGATTGCCCAGGTTGCCGAGCTGGATAACTCGCGGCTGACTTTCTATCAGGGGAATTATTCGAGCTATGTGGTGCAGCGCGAATTAGCTTTGCTCAAGCAGCAGCAAGATTTTGTCTCGCAGCAAAAAGAAATCAAGCGGCTGGAAGAGGCCGTCGCTCGCTTCAAGTTATGGGCCAGAATCGTGGTGGATGAGCGCCATATCAAGCAGGCCCGCAACAAACAGCGCCAGATTGACCGCATGGATAAAGTCGAGCGCCCGGTACTGGAACGCCGCCAGATTGACCTGCGCTTTAAGTCGCACCAGCGCGGCGGGCAAAAGGTGATAGAAGCCCGCCATCTGGCAAAAGCCTTTGGGGATGAGCTAATTTTGCTGGATGCTAATTTCAATCTGTACCGGGGAGACCGGGTGGGTCTGGTCGGGGCGAATGGGAGCGGTAAATCGGTGTTATTTCGGCTGCTTTTGGGGCTAGAGGAAGTCAGTCAGGGTGAGGTCTGGATTGGGCCATCCA
The DNA here is from genome assembly GCA_038245615.1 of Chloroflexia bacterium. GTDB lineage: Bacteria > Chloroflexota > Chloroflexia > Chloroheliales > Chloroheliaceae > 54-19. The sequence goes on from JBBRSG010000040.1 coordinate 11,523, forward strand.
TTCGGGTCGGGTATTATTCACAGCAGCACGAAACCCTTGACCTGACCCAAACTCCCATTGAATTTATCCGCGATTTGCGCCCGATGCACGAAAACGAGGCCGTCGGCATACTGGGACGCTTCCTGTTTAACTATCGGCAGGCCCAAGAGCCGATTTCGCAATTGAGCGGAGGTGAAAAGAGTCGGTTGCAATTGGCCCGGTTGATGATTAGCGGGGTCAATTGCCTTCTACTGGACGAGCCAACCAACCATCTGGATATTGCCTCAACCGAGGTGCTGGAAGCCGCCCTCAATCAGTACGATGGCACGCTTTTGACGATTTCGCACGACCGCTATTTTCTGGACCGCACTTGCAGCCGGATTCTGGAACTAGCCGAAGGCGAACTCCACGAATATCACGGCGGATACAGTGATTACGTGGCGAAAAAGAGGACTGAGGACTGAGGACTGAGTTACCTAATCGAAAATCGTAAATTTCCCATTCTCCGCCTTCCGTCTTCCCCTCAGAATTCCCAGCACCGCAGTTGTAGGGCAGCGTCGGGGAAGAGGCTGTCGAGGATGAGGCGGGAGGTTGGGCGGGAGGCCAGGAAACGTTCCAGGCTGGCGATTTGCAGGAGCGGGTCGTTCATCGTTGCTGGGTCGGTATAGGTCGAGGTCAGGGCCGAAAAAACTCCGCATACCCGGCCCGGCCCACGACTGAGGCGCTGTTCGACTTCGGCGGGGAAACCATAAACCGCCGGGGTCGCCCCAGACGGCGAGTAGTAATCAAAAACCGGGGTCGGTGAGCCGACAAAGGCGGTGAAGTGCAGATATGCGCGTCCGCCGGGGCTGTTCGCCAGTTGCACCGCCGCCGTAATAGTCATGCCCCGAATATCCTGGCGAATGTAGCCGCCACCCAGCAGCACGACCAGACTGACCAACATCATCAACCCGGTTATGCTCGCCCCGATGACAATTAAAGCTTTTTCGTAATTGAGTTTGACCGAAATAGCCCGATTGCGCGGCTGTCCAAAGCTGTTAAAGGCCGAGCCGATAATTAAAAAATAGGCAAAGCTGCACGCCATAAATGCCCGGTCTGCGTAGACCGGCTTTAGCTGGCTGAGAGTCCACGAGATAAGCAGCGGGGCGGCCCAGAATATTAGCAAAAAGGTCAATTCGCGGGGACGGGCCGTCAGTTGCCGGATACCCGCGAAGGTTATGACTACCAAGCCCACTAGCATCCAGGGATTTTCTATCACCAGCAAATTGAAGTGAAGCGGGCCGTTTACGTGGTCAGCCCCGGCCATCGAAATGAAGCTTATCAATAACTCGACCAGACTGGGGGTATTAAAGGTGGTGTTATTCTTGAACTGGGTCAAGAGAGTCGCCAGCCAGGGTAAATAAATCAATCCGATGATAGCCCACAGAATACCCATGCGGATAAAGCTGCGGCGGTTGCGCCCAATCGCCAATAAGATTATAGCCTGGGTCGCCAGCAGCAAAGCCGCAAAATTGTTTAGATACAAGGTTGGGGCGCTAGACAGAAGGTAGGCCGGATAAACCCAGCGCGGTGGGCGCTCCTCGTTCAGTAGCCGCCATAACAGGGCGTAAGAAAGTAAAAAGAGGGTGGCTTGGAGAGTGTACATCCGTACATTCTGGGCATAAATGACGTGGAGCGAGGAAATAGTAAAAATGCCGCAAGCAATCCAGGCCGCCCGAATACCGACCAAGCGGCGACCCAGCAAGTAAAGCGGGACAAGCGCGGCTAAATCGAACAGGGTCGAGGACAACCGATAGATTATCTCCGAAGTGCCGATAGCGGTCACGCCGCGCAAAAGGATATAGTATAGCGGGGGGTGGACATCGAGCCGCGAAACCAACCCCAGCATTTCGTCGAAAGGCAACCGGGTGAGATAGACGCTCCACAGCTCGTCAAACGACAGGCTCGGCCCGGCGCTATTATAAAGCCGGATAGAGAAGCCGACCAGTAACAGGATTGCCAGCCCGCCCATTTCGCGTTCAGTGAGCCAGCCTTTATTTTCAGAAACCACTTTTGGGCGTTCCGCCATCTTTGCCATAACGGTGCTACCTCGCTTGCTGGAACTAAATCTAAACCAGGTAATCGAATTTATCGGTTTAATTCTATAATATCTCCAATCAGTTGTATACAGTTTGTTACAAATAAAAACTGAAATAAAAGAACCCGACATTGACCTCACCGTAAAAGGCCAATATCGGGTTTTGAGTAATGGCTATCGAATGTTAATAGTCTTTAGGAGACCGTAGTAGTCAGGTTGGCGTAGCCGAATATCGCGCTAAACGATTTGCAGTAAACTACTACCGATTTGTACTGGCTAATATCCAGCTTGCTATCCAGTTCATAATTCAGGTTGCCACTGGTAGCCTTGAGCTTGCCAATTTCCAGCCCGGCTTTAATCTGGGTATCTTTGGTCGGGCTACCTTCTTTGACCAGATAAACATACAGGTCAGGGCCGGGAGCAGATTTAAGGTTCTCCAGACGTAGTATCAGCTTGCCATCGGGGGTTGCGCCCAAAATAGCTTTACCAGCTACCGGTTCAGCCCCTTTATTATTAAAATCACCAGCGATAGGCCCCGTCTTGACCACCGCGGCCTCAGTCGTTTTGACCACCGCGGCCTCAGTCGTTTTGACCACCGCGGCCTCAGTCGTTTTGACTATAGCAGCCTCGGTGGTTTTGACCATGGCGGCTTCGGTGGTTTTGACCATGGCGGCTTCGGTAGGCTTGACCATCACACCAGGAGTTTCTTTCGCCATCATCGCGGCTTCGGTGGTCTTAGCCATCATCGCGGCTTCGGTAGTTTTCGCTATCATGGCGGCCTCGGTGGTCTTAGCCATTGCCCCACCGGGGGTTTCCTTAGCCATCATCGCGGCCTCAGTCGTCTTAGCCATTGCTGCTTCGGTTTTGGCCGGAACGGGAGTAGCGGTCGGGTCGCCACAAGCCGCCAAAACCCCGGCAATCAGCAAGGTCATAAGGGCCAGCGCCCCAAATCTGGTAAGCTTTCGCATCATATCTCCTTTTAAAAGTGGTCAGTGGTCAGTGGTCAGTAAATAAGTTTTGAGTTTTGAGTTAAAATGCCACCTGCTAACCGAATTTTCTTCCGTCTTCCAAACCTCAGTCCTCAGTCTTCAGCACTCAGTACTACTCTAACCCTGGAAGCTTGCTACTACATTAAAGAGATTACAAAATTATGAACTAATGATAAACGATTGGCTGTTAGGGGTTACTTCGACATTTTCCAACTACTTGACTTCTGGATAGAATCAGTCCATAATACAAAAGAGGTGAAGGATTGAAGTATTCAAAAGCTACAAATTATGCGTTACATACGATGCTCCATTTAATAATTGCTCCCGAAGGAGAAGCTATTGGAGTACAGGCTTTGGCCCAAATGCAAAGGATTTCGCCAACTTATCTTTCTAAAGTTTTGAGCAAACTGGTTAAGGCTGGGCTGATTGAGTCAACTACCGGGGTGAATGGTGGCTACCAATTGCTAGAGCCAAAGGAAGATGTCTCTTTCCTGCAAGTTATTGAGGCGATTGAAGGAACTGGTTCTTTGTTTAATTGTGGTCTCAAGCATACCGGCCCCAATTGTCTGGTACAACATACGATGACTGAGGCTGAGAGGTTGATGGAGCAATACTTAGAGCAAAAAAAGCTGGTTGAGCTAGTGCAACAGATAGATGAAGCTGGCCTAGTAGCTATTAAGAATAAGTTTAGCTAATTTTTACGGTAGTTAAGGACATTATAGGTCTATAATGTCTGCGATGAGAAAGGAAACAAGCGATGATAGTTGATTGTGCCATTATCGGGGGCGGTCCGGCGGGGATGAATGCGGCGCTGGTGCTGGGTCGGGCCAGACGAAAGGTGCTATTGTTTGACGACAATAAGCCTCGCAATGCCGTTACTCAACATTCGCATGGCTTTATTACCCGTGACGGAGTGAGTCCGAGCGAGTTTAGAGCGATTGGTCAGCAGGAGATTAGTAAGTATCCTTCGGTTGAAATGCACTCTACCCGCATCAAAACGGTGACAAAGCCGGGGACGATTTTCGAGTTGGTAGATGACAACGGAGAAAGATTTGAAGCGGCGAATATTATTCTGGCGACGGGTTTTCAGGAAATACTCCCGTCGGTTGAGGGTATTTACGATTACTACGGCAAAAGCCTGTTTAATTGTCCTTACTGCGATGGTTGGGAGTTGCGAGATAAACCGCTAGTCGTTATTGCCGAAAACGAGATGATGGCCTCTCACATTCCCAAAGTATTATACAACTGGAGTCGTGATTTAGTCGTTTGTACTAATGGGCATCGGGTCTTAAATGAGCAGCACAAGACCCTTTTTCACAAATACGGTATAAGGGTGGTTGAGGATAAGATTGCTAGTCTAGCCGGGAAAGATGGGCAGTTGGAGCGCGTGTTATTTGAGAACCAGCCGGATATTAAGCGGAGCGGGGGCTTGGTGGGGATACAATGGAAGCAGGCCACCACCATCGGGCAAGACCTGGGCTGCGAAGTTAATACTATGGGTGGCATCGCTATTGATGATTTTGGCAGAACTAGCATCAAAGGCGTTTATGCCGCCGGAGACACCTCAACTATTATGCATTCTCAACTGATATTTGCCGCCGCCAGTGGCAGTAAAGCGGCGGTGGGTCTAAATACTGACCTTATCGAAAGCTATTTTGCTCAATAATTATGAAGAGAAAGGATACATCAATTATGAGTCATGACATTTCAAGTCCACATGCGCCAGACCAGGCCGACCCGCACAACCACAAACACACTTCCATGCCGGAAAGTCTAAAGCTCTCGGACCGTTTTTTCGAGCCGGTAGACCGGCAAATCGTCAGTTGGCTGAACCTTGCGCCGGGTAGCAGGATACTCGATGCCGGGTGCGGTGGCGGCGGAATAACTCGACGGTTGGCCGAGGCGGTAGGGCCAAGTGGTCAGGTAGTCGGATTGGATGCTAATCCCCAGTTACTAGAGTTTGACCGAGCGGCGGTAAATGGTACAGATTTAGCCGAGCGGATAAAATTTCAGGAAGGCGACGTGTTGAGCTTGCCTTACGAGGATGGTTCGTTTGACCTGGTTTGGTGCAGCCGGGTAGTTCACGGCCTGCCCGACCAGTTGGCCGGGGTGCGCGAGTTGCGCCGAGTGGTGCGTCCGGGTGGGCGGGTAGTTATCCGGGAAGGCGGACTGTCCGTGCAATTCCTGCCTTTCGAGCTGGGGATTGGCGAACCCGGTCTGGATGGACGGTTACACCTTGCCCGGCAAAAATGGTTTGCTAACTGGCGAGCTTCATTGCCCACTATGATAGCCTACCCGTTTGGCTGGAGTCACATGTTGGGCGAAGCCGGTTTGTCACAAGTCGCACCCAAGAGCTTTCTACATGAGTTTACCTGTCCGCTCGAAACTTATCAAAAGGAATATTTAGAGGCTGGCCTGCGCCACGAATATAAGGACAAAGAAGGCCAGAACCTACTGTCAGCCCAGGATGTCGAAACCCTGGCTCAGTTACTGGATAGCACCAGCCCGCACTACGTTTTTGACCGGGACGATTTGCATGGTATCCTGGTTGAAACGGTTTATGTTGGCTACGCCTGACCACTTACACGTGGCTTGGTAGGTGATGGGGATGGTAAGAGGTTGATATTTTAAATCGCGCTCTTTAGAAGCTCCCACAAGAAGTTTATAGTTGACAACCAGGCCAGAGTAGAGTAAGCTATTCTTACTCAAAAATTGAGTAAATTCGAGTGATATAGCTTGCGACTTATTTAAAATCCTGGTTCGCAAGCATAGCGAATCAGTAATATATAACTTCAGGATAATTAAGGAGAGTTAGAGCAATGGCTATCCAAATTGAGGATATTAGCGCCCCGGTTATCACCACTTTGCTAACCATCAGTGATGAGGCCCGTGACCAGCTGAAAGAGATTTTGAGCCAGGAGCCGAACCCCAATCTGGCCTTGCGGGTTTTTGTACAAGGCTCAAGAGCAGCTATGACCCTGGACGATGTGGAGCGGGAAGAAGATGTCGTGATGAATTTTGGTGGCCTCAAAGTGCTGGTAGACGAGGAAAGCGCCCCTTATTTGGCGGGTGCAACCATCGCTTATCAGAATACTTTGATGGAACGCGGCTTCGTCATCGAAAATGCTAACCTGCCGCAATCTGGCGGGGGCTGCTGTGGCGGTAGCTGTGGTTGTGGTTCCTAAGCCAAAGGCTACCCGTTTCTAGAACTTTCGTTAATTAAACGAAGGGTCGGCCCGCTTGGTCGGCCCTTTTTCCAACTCTCAAGGTTTTTTAGATGTACCAATTGACTAAAAGTGTAATGTTTGATGCCGCCCACCAGTTGCGGGACTATCCCGGCAAGTGCGCTAATCTGCACGGGCATACCTACAAGCTGGAAGTGTGTATCGCAGGCGAGAAGGTATCCGAAATCGGAATGCTCTATGATTTCTTTGATATGAAGAAATTGATGCAAGGCGTGACCGACCAGCTTGACCATCATTTTATCAACGACATCGCGCCGTTTGATGAAATCAATCCGACTGCCGAGAATCTGGCCTATTATATCTATCAGACCCTCAAGCGAGAATTAGCGGCTCAAAATCCGGCTTTGATACTCAAGCACGTCCAAGTCTGGGAAACTCCCACCTGTAGCGCAACTTATAGCGAAGGATAGTGGTCAGTAAGCTAGTTTTGAGTTTTGAGTTTTGAGTTAATACCAGTCACTACTCTAGTGGACTTTCTTAGCATTCAGCACTCAGGATTTTTCTGGCCACTGACCACTGACTACTGACCACTGACCACTGACCACTGACCACTGACCACTACCAAATGAAACATAAATATCTTGGCAGCGACAACCCAATAACCTACGATGGTCGGCAACTGGCGGGCCACTGGATTTACCGACAACACGATTTGCTGGGAGATGCGATTGTAGCCTTTCGGGGGGCTTGTGATGTCCAACTGACCGAAATGGTGGACATCGAGGACGTGAAGGCTTCCGCCCCGATTTACAGCCCCGAAATGGTACATTTTATCGCCGAATTTTTTGATTTGGATTTGGAGAAAGCGGTCTATCGCCAGCGTCTGCTGGTCGTCACTGCCAAAGAATATTTAGAGGAAAAGCTGTCCCAAAGAGTTACCCGCCGAGGGGATGACCTGTATTTGCCGCGCCTACAGGATGGACGGCCCGGCAAACTCAGCGTTTCGATTGCTACGTCCAGCCCGGTTTCGACCCTGATTCATACCGGCTTTAATATTCTCACTGACGGCACGCCGGTTGCCACCGTTGGGCTGACCGAATTAGGAATTGACCCGGATGACTTCGCCCAGGTCGTGTTGGAACGCTATACCGCCGAAGTCGAGGACATCTGGCTGGCGCGTTGCAAGGTCCGCCCAGTGCTATAATCGTCTTTTAAAATCAGGTTTTCGACTTTTTCCAGCATTGCCAGCGGATTAAACGGTTTGGTATAGTAGTTATCCACCCCCAACGCCATCGCTTCTTCGATATGGAGGGTGCTAGGATTGGTACTAAGGGCAATAAGAAAAGGTTGATAGCCTTCAGCCCAGGCCGGACTGCTCTTTAAACCTTCTAACATCTCCATGCCGGTCATTAAGGGCAAATGCAGATTGAAAATAACCACAGCGGGTCGTTCTTCCAGTATCAAGCGTAGCCCCATTTTGCCATTATAAGCCCGCACAACCTGGGCTTTGTAGCGTCCCAATAACGGTTTAAAAGTATATTCCAACAAATCAAGCGAAAAAGCGTTGCCTTCGACCATCAAGATTTTAAATGGGTTAGCGGAAAAATCGGTTTGAGTAGTGGCATGTGCTTTCAGCAGCCCGGCAAGCAATTTAGCCACCTGCCGCGAGGCTACGGTATTAGCAGGCAGGCCTTTGGATTGAACGTTTGGCATATGGACCCTTCGTACTTTGGTTATGTGGATACTTTTAGTAGCTACTCTTTAATAGAGGGTTGGACTATCTTCGACCTTATTCTATAACCCCTATTCCATAAACGTAATACTAATCTAATTTACCGTTTTAAACTGTAAATCACAATAGTACTATAGATATATAAAGTCCATACATTAGTCCTAAAGTACCTGGGTACAAAAGTACTGGTTTACTAGAGTTGGGTTAGAAAATACCTGTACGTCCCTAAAATGATTGACAAGTCTTGAAACCGGGCATATACTATTAAAGCTGGCTTGGGCCGGTATATATAAAACTTGGGTTCGGCGGGTTCAGCCTGATAATATCAGGTTAGTCGGTGAACCTTATACAGACTGTTTATAGTAAATTTTCCGTGTTTTAATTAGTTTGTAATTAGCACAATGCGGATAAACAAAACAATTATACGTATTGAAAGGTGATTTTTATGGAAGCATTAGTCGTAACTGACAATAGTTTTGACAAACAGGTAATCGAGGCCAGCCGCGAGAAGCCAGTGCTGGTGGACTTCTGGGCTACCTGGTGTGGGCCGTGCAAGATGCTATCGCCGTTGGTTGAGCAAATTGCCAGCGAAAAATCGGAAGCTCTGAACGTCGCCAAGGTGGATGTAGATGCCAATAACGTCATTGCCAGCAAGTACCAGATTATGAGCATCCCGACCTTGATTCTGTTCAAAGATGGCAAGCCGGTTAAGCAACTGGTAGGTTACATGCCCAAGGACCGCATTATGTCGCAGCTAGAGCAGTATCTCTAAACCAGAAATTTAGATTAGAGAAAAGGCCACCCTTCAAAGGTGGCCTTTTCTTTTGCTTTGCCCTGGCTTATGTTATGCTATAATGCGGGCATAAATAGGTAATATTTAGCATCCGGTACAAGGTATGAACGATTTATTGAAAAACAAAGTGGACGGGCGACCAGCGCCCGAAAACCCAAAAGCCCGACCTGGGGCTGATGTCCGGCTGGATGATACGGTACGTTTGCGTAAGCCCCACCCCTGCGGTAGCTTTGATTGGCGGGTAGTGCGCCTGGGAGCAGATATCGGGTTACGCTGTCTAGGCTGCGAACATCGGGTAAATCTGGCCCGCGCTGACTTCGAGCGCCGCTTCAAAACCTACCTGGAACGGGCCGATTAACCCGGCATCTGACTTTTCTTCAGGATTTTTCTTTGAGGTTCGTTTTGCCACAAGCAAACGATTAAATCGTTCCTGGCCTAACGAAAGTCCTTTTTCATAGTAGACGAGGTAAAATGGCGACTGGCTCTAACTATAGCGAGGAAGAACGTGAACAGACCCAGGCCCCTAGCGGGCAGAATGGCGACCTGAATTCTCCTCACGGCGATAACTACCTTACCCGGCAAAATGGCGAGCAGGCCGCTGGACAGGTTTATCTTGACCTGGACGAGGTTGAAGCCAGTCCTAAACACGTAAAATTAAGTGCGGTCTTTCGCAACCGCCGGTTTATGCTGCTTTGGGTAGCCCAAGCCTTAACCCAGACCGCCCAAAATACTCTTAATCTGGCTTTGGTGGACTATGTAAACCACCTGAGCAAAGGGTCGCCGACCCAAACCGCGATTGCTACCGTCGCTTTTGTGCTGCCGGGGGTTTTCTTTAGCGCCCTGGCGGGGGCTTTTGTAGACCGGTTGGACAAACGGCTTATTCTGATAGCCACTAATATTTTGCGGGCGCTGGTCATTCCCTGGCTGGTCTTTATGGCGGATATTCCGATTGGGCTTGCACTGCCGCTTATCTTTCTCATAACCTTTTTGTTTTCCTCGTTCAGCCAGTTTTTCGCTCCCGCCGAAGGGGCGCTGATTCCCTTTATCGTCAAAGAAGAAGAACTAACCAGCGCCAATTCGTTGTTTCAAATTACCCTCTTCGCTTCCCAGTTTTTGGGCTTTAGCATTTTAGCGCCGCTCTTGCCGCGCTGGATTGGTAGCCAAAATTTATTTTGGGCGATTGCGGCAACCTTTACTTTTTGCGTGGGGCTAACCTGGCTATTGCCAAAAAATCTGGAGGAAAAACAGCAGAAGTTAAACCGGGCCGAAGCTCGCAACAGTATCAGCGAGCTATGGAGCGAAATTAAAGAGGGGTGGAAGTTTATTCGGGCCAGCACCCCAATTTGGATTGCAATTATCTATCTCTCGACGGTGCAATCATTCCTATTTGTCATGACGGCGCTGGGCATCCCCTATGTTTCCAAGAAAGATGGTGGTTTGGGACAGTCCGAAAGCGATATTATTTTTGTATTAGCCCCGCTCAGTATTGGGTTGGGCATCGGGGTCTGGATTGTCAATAAGTTCGTCACCACTCGCAATCGTTATTCGCTGATGGTCTGGGCGACTGCCGCCCTGGGGTTACTGATAATCGGGATTGGGTTGGTCAAACCGCTCGGAGAACTTTGGGTCAGCGTTTTCACCCCTGGTGGAACGCTAGGTGGGCCGGGGTTGGTGTTCGTTCTTATCAGTCTGTCCATTCCGTTTGGGCTGGCGATTGCCTTTTTGAACATCCCGTCGCTGACGATTTTGCAGGAGAAATCACCCAAAGATATTATCGGGCGGGTCTTTGCGGCTTACTTCACCTTTGCCAATTTTGTCTGTATTTTCCCGATTCTGTTTGCCGGAGCATTGAGCGATTTAATCGGGTTGGTGCCAACCTTCATCCTGATTGGCCTGACCGTGCTAGGAGTTGCCTTTTACGCCTATCGCAATTTGCCGAAGATGAGAGATTAAGGGCGGGGAATAGTTTTTAGTTTTTAGTTTTTAGTTTTGAATTAAAAGGCCAGGGAATTTTTACAGGGATAGACAGGATGGGCAGGATAAAACTTTTTAGGACGAAAGACGGGGGGAAATACAGGGCAGCGGGGAATTTACGATTAGGGAACTCCGCCCTCCACCCTGTATTTTCTGACCTTAGATTTTAGATTTCCTGACCCCCGAAAGAGGAGCTAACCGTGTCAGATATATTGTGGACTCCCTGGCGATTGGAATTTATATTAGGGGCAAAGCAGCCCGGCTGTGTGCTATGCCAGAAAATCCACGATGAGCCGGAGAAGGATGCGGCTAATCTGGTACTTTATCGCGGGTTGCAGTGTATTATGCTACTCAACCTTTATCCCTACAGCACTGGACATCTGATGGTTTTACCTTATTTGCATACTAGCGAACTGGTCAGCCTCGACCCTGCCACCACTAGCGAAATGGCGGATTTGACGCGGCGCGGAGTGGCCTTGCTCCAAAAGACCTATCGCCCCGATGGGTTTAATTTGGGGATGAATTTGGGGAAAGTTGCCGGGGCGGGTATCGCCGACCATCTGCACCAACATATTGTTCCGCGCTGGAACGGCGACAATAACTTTATGGCAGTTACCGGACAAACCCGCCTAATGCCCGAACTTTTGGAAGATACTTACGCCCGGCTAAAGGCTGGGATTCTCGAAGCTTTCTAAATTCCCAGGTAAGCTTTCTTGACCCGCTCATCCTGGAGTAGGGTTTTAGCATTGTCGGTGATGGTGATATGCCCGGTTTCGAGGACATATCCCCGGCTGGCGATTTCGAGGGCGGTCTGCACGTCCTGCTCCACAATCAGGATAGTTGTACCATCCTGGTTGATTTGGGCCAAGATGTCAATCAGGCTTTCGATGATGACCGGGGCTAGACCCAGCGAAAGCTCATCAATCATCAGCAATTTGGGGCGGGCCATCAGACCACGCCCAATCGCCACCATCTGTTGCTCCCCGCCCGAAAGTTTGCTTGCCAGCGAACCCAATCGCTGCCGCACTCGCGGAAAAAGCCCCAAAATCCGCTCCAAATCCTGTTCAATCTCGGCTTTATTGGGGCGGCGGAAAGCTCCCAATAGCAGGTTTTCGCGCACCGTCATTGCCCCGAACAAGCGACGACCTTCCGGCACGTGGGCTATCCCGGCCTCGAAGATAGGTCGTGCGCCGATACCCGCCGTCTCTTTGTCGGCGAATTTAATGCTGCTACCGGGGCGCGGATTTACCAGCCCACTAATCGTCGCTAACAGGGTAGATTTGCCCGCTCCGTTAGAGCCAACCAGAGCCACTATTTCGCCCGGCTGCACCTCCAAATTTACATCCCACAATACCTGAACATCGCCATACGCTACGTTCAGCCCTTTTATATCCAGTAACGGACGCTCGCTTACCATCATTGTTCCTTTGGGGTGAAAATCGAAAATCGAAAATCGAAAATTGGAGGGCAGAGGATCGAAAATCGAAGGTTGGGGAGATTTCAGATTTCAGATTTCAGATTTTCGATTTTCGACCTTTACCCTCGCTTCTCCTGGCTCTGGGCGAACCGCTTGCCCAGATAAGCCTCGATGACTGCCGGGTTAGAGGTCACTTCGTTGGGAGTACCTTCGGCAATCTTTTTGCCATAATCCAGCACTACCACCCGCTGACAGACCCCGACAATTACTTTCATTACATGTTCGATGACCAGCAAGGTGATGCCGCTGGCATGAATGATGCGGATTAAATCCATCGCATCATCCACCTCTTTACCGCGCAAGCCGGCCATTACTTCGTCCAGCATCAAAAGCTCCGGGTCCATCGCCAGCCCTTTTGCCAGTTCCAGCCGTTTGCGACCCGCGATATTGAGCGACTCGGACGGGTCGTCCCGCCGGGCTGCCAACCCGACCATTTCGAGAACTTCCTCAGCCCGCTTGAAGGATTGGGCGGCACTGCGTTTTGCGCCGCCTTTGCCATACATTGCCCCGACTGCGATATTCTCTAAGACGGTCAGATTTTGGAAGGGCTTAACCACCTGGAAGGTGCGGGCAACTCCCATTTTCCCGATGACGTGGGGCTTTTTGCCGTTTAGTAGCTCGTTGCGGAAATGGATTGTGCCGCGAGTGGGGACGGCTGTGCCGCTAATCATATTGACCAGGGTGGTTTTACCTGCTCCATTCGGCCCTATCAGCCCCAAAATTTCGCCGGAATGCAGCTTAAAGCTAATATCGGTGACGGCTGTCACCCCGCCATATTGTTTGGTCGCGCCCGCTACATCCAGCAAAACATCTTCGTTCATAATAACCTCTATGGCTAGATACTATTCTCTCGGACGTTACGCAAGAAGATGCGCCAGGTGAAGCCACCTTTGTTACGAACCAGTTGCAGGATACCTTTGGGCAGAAACAGCACCAGCAGAATTACGATTGCCCCGAAGATAACATTTTTCCATTCCAAGACCCACTCAAAGCCCTGAACATTGTGCATCGCTTCCAAAAACTCCTGAATAGCGGAATAAATAAATGCCCCTAGAAATGGCCCCCAAACCGTCCCGGTCCCGCCCAATAAGCAAATGATAATCACATACAGGCTGATATTAGTGTCAAAGACGCTATCTATGGTCGGGTAAACCGAGCCGTTGACCATCGCCCGCCAGCCGCCCGCCAGCCCGGTTAGGGCCGCCGCCAGACAAAAGGCCGCAATCTTGAACCAGGTAGTATTAACTCCCAGCACTCCAGCGGCATCCTCGTTTTCGCGGATAGCGAACAAGCCATAACCGAACTTGGAGCGGCTGATATACCAGGTCAGCACTATCGCCGCCGCGAACATTCCTAGCGTCACAAAGTATAGTACCTGCGAATTCAGGTCTTTGTCAGCTTTCGGGACGGTTGGATAAATCTGGATACCGCTCGCCCCGCCCAGGCAGAAACTTTTCTCGACGATACAATCCACGTTCTTGAAAAGCTCGCGGACAGCGATGCTGACCCCCAAAGTGGCAATCGCAAAGTAGTGGCCTTTGAGCCGCAAGACCGGCATCCCGATGAGCAAAGCTACAATCGCGGTAACTACCGCCGCCATCGGGAAAGCTAACCATAAGGGCCAGCCCAACGTAAACTGGTTGCCGCGTGGTTGCGAAGCGCAAAGCGCGACAGTATATGCCCCCAAGCCCCAGAAAGCCACCTGCCCAAAAGCGGCATAGCCGGTAAAACCGCCGATAAGATTCCAGCCCGCCGCCGCCAATCCTAGAATAAATACATCGGTCAAAATCCCCCGGTTATTGGAGACAAAGGTTGCCGCCACCAACAAAACTACCAGAAGGGCTAATCCAGCATAGCTCAACTGGCGATTACCACGCTGGCTGGCTAAAATGCTGAGAGCGATAACTATCAGCATTATCACTAAATTCAGGCTCATTAGCGATAGCCCTCCTTGCCCAGTAAGCCGGTAGGCCGGAAGATTAACACCCCAATCATAGCGACAAAAATAATGCCCTCTTTCCAGGCACTCAGGCTGAAATCGCCGATTGATACCCCGGCGGCAAGTTGGTCAATCAGGCCAAAAACCAGACCGCCTAATAATGCCCCCGGTATCGAACCAAGCCCACCCAGGACGACCACTGCAAAGGCTCGGATATTAAAAATGCCGAATTCATCGGGAGTAAAGCTACCCAGCCAGAGGGCTAACAAGATACCGCCCGCCGCCGCAATCGCTGTCGAAATGGCGTAGGTCAGACAGTAAATATAGGGGATGTCTATTCCCATCAGGCGGGCGGCGTTCAAGTCCATCGAAACCGCCCGAATTGCGTTGCCAGTTTTGGTTCGGGACATGAACAGCCAGAGCAGAAAAGTCACCAGGAAGGCTACTGCGACCCCACCTAACTTCATGTAGTTTATGACGGTATCCCCAATTTGCAGCCCAGCGGCGGCGTAAGTCGGATTGACCCGCACCGGCGTACCGGTGAAAATCACCCGACCCAGGCTGACAATAAAGGTTTCCATCCCAAAGGTAAGCAAAAATGTCACCAAAAGAGGCGCTCGGATGACCCGGTTAATCAGGTATTTCTGGACGACGAAGCCGATGCCGAAAAAGATTATCATGCCCAGGGGCAGGGTTATGAACGGGTCAAGTCCCAGCTTGTCAAAAAGATTGAAGGCTAGATACGCCCCTAGCATAATAAAAGCGGCGTGGGCCAGATTGACGATATTCAGAATACCCCAGACCAACGAGAAGCCCAGTCCAATCAGGCCGAGCAGCCCGCCCAGCAGAAATCCGTTTACCAGAACTTGCAGCGACACAAGCCTTACCTCCCACTAAATCTAAAATCTAAAATCTAAAATCTAAAGTCTAAAATCTAAAGTCTAAAATCTAAAGTCGAAGGTCAGGTAATTTACGATTTACGATTTACCCCCAAAGGGGGCGAAGCCGCGATTGGGGAACTCAGTCTTTCGTCCTGTATATACTGACTGCTGACCACTGACCACTGACCACTTTCAATCGTAAATCGTAAATCGTAAATGGATTAGCGTTTGTCCCAGGCGGGAGTAGGCCACTGCGGTTTAACCGACGCAACTTCCGCCGGCCAGATGGTCACTTTCTTGCCGTCCTGCCACTGCTCAACCGCCATCGGCTTGAAGATATTAATCCCCCGCTCGTCGAACTTGATTTGACCATAGAAGGTCATGTAGTCCAGACCTGCCAGGGCATCGCGCACCTTTTTAGGGTCAAGCGAACCGGCTTTCTCCAGAGCTTTCTGGAAAGCAAGGCCGCAAGCTGCCCCCGAAGCGGCCTGATACGAAGGCTCACCCTTGAACTTGGCGATATACATATCATTGAACACCTTCGCGCTGCCAAAAACATCCTCGCCCTTGTATGTGACCGCCGGAGTCCACTGCGAACCAGCCACTACAAAATTACCATCGTTCTTGAGGGTAGAACCCCATTCCGGTAGACCAGGGCCAACCGAGAAGCCAAAACCCTGCGGGTTCAGCCCTAGCTCTTTGGCGGCCCGAATAATCGCGGTAGCTTCTTGCAAGTGACCGCTATTCAGTACGAAATCGGGATTAACCCCTTTGGCTTTCGTTACCTGGGCGGTGAGGTTGGTTTCCTTGTCGGGATACTCTTCATAGAGAACAACTTGCAGATTTTTGCTTTCGGCGAATTTCTTGGCGGCGGTGGCAACTTCTTTGGAGAAAGTGTCGTTAGCGGCTAGAATCGCCAGCTTGGTCGGCTTGGGGTTCTGGGCCAGGGCCATTTCGATTACCCCTTGCAGATATTTCGGGCCGGGCGATAGCACCCCAAAGGTGTATTTACGACCCTGGCTGAAGATGGACTCAGCCGCGCCGTTACCCTCAACCATCGGGATTTCGTTTTGTTCGGCAATCGTCGCCACCGAGTTAGTGCTACTCGTTCCGTAAGGGCCAAGCAGGAAGTTTACCTTATCTTCGTTGATGAGTTTGGTTGCCAGAGTTGCACTCTTGTCCTGCTTCGACTCATCGTCATAGTACTTAATGTCAATCTTATAGCGTTTTCCAGCGATTACGATGCCACCCTTTTCGTTGACGGTATCTTTCCATAGCTCGTAGCCCTGCTGGGTTTGCTTCGACTCGTTGTTGAGCGAGCCGGTCAGCGAAAGCGGAGCGCCAAACTTGATAGTCCCGCCATCATAATTGCCGTTAAAGGCGGGAGCAGCGGCAGTCGTGGCGGCACTGGCGGCGGTTGTGGCCGCGCCCGCTGCTGTCGTAGCGGCACCGGCGGTAGTTGCGGCAGCAGCAGAGGTAGTCGCCGAGGTAGCGGCAGGGGTATTGGTCGCGTCACCACAAGCCCCAATAAAAGGCCGGTCATCAACACCACCGCCATTAGCCCACCCCACCGATACATTCGGGAATGACCTTTTAGCTGTAAATCCGGGGCAAAAAGCTTCATGCTGTTCCTCCTCCTTGAGAATATATTTTTTATACCATTAAACAGAATTACTATCGTATCGGTCCGGGCCGCCGGTAGTAGTTCTGCAAAATTCGGATAACCGTATTTGGAATGCGAAGAATAGACTCATGAATTGTCACGTCCGGGGCAATGGCTATACCCAGCCGATAGACATTCAGACTATTATAGCTTATCCCGACATAAAGATAAAACACTTTGAGATGTGATAGACCTATTTTGCACAATATTGGGCTAGATACAATCCTGAGTAATCCGGTTAAGCCTACCTTTGGCTATTAGGAGATAGGTATTGATAATGGTTGCTTATCTCTCCGATAGAAGGTGTATATGATTGAGCTAAACGAGGGATTTAGGCCTTTTCTGGACAAATTCTTCAGCAACTTTATTGTCCAAGTACTAACCGCACCTTGGCTAGTAAAGTTTCCAGCGTAAAAGGCTTTTGAAGTAAGGTAACTTCGCCTTTAAGCTTATCTTGAGGGGTAAGCAAGCCCTGAATGTATCCTGAAATGTAAATTAGGGGAGTTTCGGGATATTGTTGCTTGATTTGCTGCACCATTTTAGGCCCGCTCATCTCCGGCATAACCACATCGGTAATAATTAAATCAATCGGCTTATCCCAATTATGTAATTGCTGGAAAGCTTCACTGGCTCGCCCCGCCTCCAAAACGTTGTAGCCATAATTCCGCAAAACGTTAGAGGTCAACTGCCGGATACCAGGGTCATCTTCGACCAATAAAATAGTTTCTGAACCTCCCGCCACCACTGTCGCCTGTTTAGAGATGGTATCGGTTGAATTGAGCTGCCCGTTTACTTGCGGCAAATAAATTTTGAAAGTAGTACCCTGGTCGGGTTCGCTATAAACTTCTATATTGCCCCCACTCTGCTTGATAATACCGTAAACCGTAGCAAGACCCAAACCCGTACCCGCCCCAGGGACTTTGGTAGTAAAAAACGGCTCAAATATCTGGGCCTTTATTTCATCACTAATCCCGTATCCGGTATCACTTACCGTAAGCAACACATATTGACCAGGCGTAAGATATTGATGCTGACTAGCGTATTCTTCGTTCAAAGATACATTATGGGTTTCAATGCTAAGTTTGCCACCTTCAGGCATTGCATCTCGCGCATTAACCGCTAGATTTAAGATAACCTGTTCAATTTGGCTCCGGTCAACCCGTACATTCGCCAGTTGCTGGTCCAGGCTAATACTCAACTCGATATTTTCGTCTATTACCCGCCGCAAAAGCTTATCCATATCACCAACAATTGTGTTTAGATTGCTAATTACTGGATGTAAAACCTGGTTACGGCTAAAGGCCAGCAACTGCTGGACAAGCACAGCAGCACGTCCAGCCTCATTGTTTATGCCCGAAACATTTTCCTGCAACGGATTATCTTGGCTTAGTTCGAGTGACATTAAATCGGCATAGCCCATAATGACAGTCAACAAATTATTGAAATCGTGGGCAATGCCGCCCGCCAGCCGTCCAACAGCTTCCATCTTTTGAGATTGGCGCAATTCGGCTTCTTGCTTGCGTAGGATTTCTTCGGCGGCTTTTAGTGCACTTATATCGGTAGAAATTGCGCCGATACCGTACAAAACTCCTTTCCGGTCGTAGAGCGGAAATTTATTTTCAAAGTAGGTATGCAGTCCGTCTTCCTGCGGAATTTGCATTTCATATGTAACCGATTTTCTGAATTTAATGACGGCTTCATCGTTAGCTAAACAATTATCACATACTTCGGTCGGGAACAAATCATAATCCGTTTTACCCTCAATCCAGCCCGGCTCAAGTTGAAAAAGCTGCTCATAAAGTCCGTTAATAAGGACATAGCGATGATTGAGGTCTTTAACCAAAATTACGTTAGGGGAATGAGCCAGAATAGAATGTAGCAAATCCTCGCTGGCTTGCAGCTTTTCGTTACTTTTGCACAGTTCGAGTTCGGATTGCTCTAATTCTTCAATCCGGGCGCGTAAGCGTTGAATTTCAACCGAGGATTCTTCGAGAGCGGATGGAGACAACATAACGATACCCCGTTTATATCAGTTCTTCAGTTTTAAGGTAGTGGATGTGTATTTTCGACTTCGCTATATTGGTGTCAAGCTATTATAGCTTTAAATTCAAGCTTATTCAATCATTGGTCATGGTTTTCCGACAACATGGGAGAAATTTCGGGCGTTAAGCAAAATAGCTTTGAGGAGAATTTCGCGGTTTGGCAAAGCTTATGCTATAATGCCGCACTATATACGGCAGGTCTAAAACCTGTAGCTGCAAGGATAATAATTTTTGGGTGCAGTCCGATTATCGCCTATTATAAATAATCCAGAAGACCGGCTAATAGTCGCAGTTACTTTGCTGCGGCCTGAACCGGACAGTCTAGCTATAAAAATAGAACTTTCGCTTGGGACGCTTTGGTGATTTGAGGAAATCGGCTAACCCCAAAACTGAGTTTGGTTATATTTGAAAAATTTACGTCGTAAATTTTTCAAATATAACTTTTCCAGACTTACTCCGATTTGCCAGCGAAAGTCCTAAAAAATAAGGAGAAGATTACATCGTGGGTTCGTTCTTTAAAAAGAATTGGAAATGGTTTGGAATCGGACTGGCGGCCTCGATTGCTTTGCTAGTCGGCTTTCTGGCAATCCGGGTCTTTACTTTCGTGGATGACCTCAAAGCCAACCGGGTCGGCGATGTACTACCGACAGTGGACAATCAGGCTTTTGCACGGGCGACTATGACCGCTGAAGCCCGCCGATGCGCAGTCAGCACCGATTGTCTCACTCCCGGCTTGACTTCTGGCTCGGTTTCGGCGGCTATCTCGACTGTAACCGTTCCGGCGGCGACTCCCTTGCCCAGTCCGACCACGACCCCGGATGTTTCTAATAGCAAGCTGGTTCAGCGGATTAAAAACGGTGAGCGCCTGACGGTAATGTATATGGGCTATGGTGGCCCAGGTCACGAAGGCGAGTACCTGACCGATACCATTCTGGTTATGAGCTATGACCCCAAATCCCAGACTGTGACCCAATTCAATATTCCGCGTGATTTATATGTAGCGGTACCGGGCGGGCCGGGTGGTAAAACCTTTAAGGCTAAAGCCAACGGTATTTTCTCGACAATAATGAAGTGGGACAAGCCAACCCAGGACGACCTTGACCCCAAATATCGCTGGTCTAATCCTAAGCAGCAACACGAAGTCGGCGCGAATCTGACGGCTAATACCATCCAGTCAGTTCTAAATCTCAAAATTGATTATTGGGTGACGATGAATTTCGATGGTTTCCGCAGTTTGATTGAGAAAATGGGCGGCGTGACGGTTTGTGTAGACCGGGCCTTTGTAGACAGCGAGTACCCCCGCAATGATAACGACCAGGTGGATGCCGGGGTGATGACTATCAAGTTTGAAAAAGGTTGTCAGGTTATGAATGGCGAGCGGGCCATTCAGTTCGCCCGTAGCCGCAAGAGCAGTACCCAGGGCGAGGAGGGCGATTTTGCCCGTTCTGCCCGCCAGATGAAGGTTATCGCCGCGATTAAAGAAGATATTTTACGAAAAAATCTGGTGGCAAACGCCCTGGGCTACATGGACGCTTTGCAAGGAAACCTGCGAATTAGCGCCGACCCCGCCGAACTCTTTGCCGTGGCGAATTATTTTAATTCCGCCGAAGGCAAGCAAGCCTTGACCGACATCAAGTTTGACCCGGAGATTATGACCGGCAATAATTTCCTCAAGCCGGTGGACAAAGGCGGGGTGCAGGGCTATGTCCTTGTTCCATTGGCGGGCGATGATAACTACACCGAAATAACTACCTGGGTCAAGCGTAACTTTACTTACGCCCTCACCCGGCGAGAACAGGCTCGGATTCAGGTTCTGAACGCTACTGGTATCAAGGGCCGCTCTAATGCTTTGACCGATTTTCTGGACGACCAGGGTTTCCGCCAGTCCGAAGCGGAAGCAGCCGCCGCCGAGGATGAAACCTATCTAATAGATTATACCAACGGGGCAGCCACCACCAATTTGAACCGAATAAAGCAGTTTATCCCAAATATCAAGGTGATAGCTCGTACCCCCGATAAGAAGCCCTACGAAAGCGCCCCCGATTTGATGCTCTATTTAGGCAAAAATTATAAAGGGGTTGTAACTGGCACGACTGCTAACGGGGCTTCTTCGCAAGGAGGGGCTACCTCGCCGACAGTCAAACCTTAGCAGTATTATAAAGTAGCAGATGGCTGAGGAAAGCAGGGCCACATCTCGAATAGTACCGGGTCGGGCCGGGTTTAGGCTGGTCAAAGCCGGGTGGTGGGTCAGATGGTCAAAGCCGCTTTTAATTTTTGCGGTCTGGCGGCTCTGGTTGGGGATTATTCCGTTTGGGGCAGACCGCTTTATTGCGCCATCTTCGCCGATTCCCAACACCCTCTACACTCCCCCCCAGTTGGGCTTTTGGGCCGAGCGGTTGCTGGGAGTCTGGACGCACTGGGACGGCGAACTTTACCTCTATATCGCCCAGGCCGGGTATCGCCCCGGCGAAATCACCACTCAAGTTTTTCCGCTCTATCCTTTTCTGGTCTGGCTCACTTCATGGCTCTTTTTAGGCAACTACATTTTGGCGGGGGTGGTAGTCAGCAATCTCTTAGCCATTTTGCTTTTCATTCTGTTTTACGAGCTGATAAAGTTTGAATATAGCGCCCGGCTGGGATTGCGGACGGTGCTGTATCTGGCGGCTTTTCCCACCTCGTTTTTCCTGGTGGCTTGCTTTAGCGAGGGGTTGTTTCTCTCTTTGGCAGTTGGAGCATTTCTAGCGGCGCGGCGCTATCACAATTGGTGGCTGACCGGCCTACTGATAGGGTTGGCGGCCTTAACTCGCAATATGGGTATCTTGCTGCTGGTGCCGCTTGGATGGGAATGGTTGCGCCAACACCGGGCGGCCCTTTTTGAGAAAAACGAGGCCGGGAAGTGGCGGCTGCAAATCCGCTGGAAAGAGCTACCGCTGCTATCCACCCTGTTTTTTACCGGATTGCCGGTCCTGTTTTTTGGCGGCTGGCTGGTAGCAAACTGGATTGTGTTGGGCGACCCTCTCAGTTTTTATAAAGGACTAGCTCGCGCCAATTGGGACCGCCACTTGAGTTGGCCCTGGGTCACAGTCGGACAGACTTTCGCCCTTTTTTTTCAAGAACCGGGGATTTTTAGCCCCCAAAATCCCAATCTGGTAGATTTGCCGTTCTGGTTCGGGGCGGTAGCGGTCTTTGGGGTCGGGTGCTATCTAACCTGGCGCGGCAAGTTCCCGGCGGCATATCTGATATATCTGGCCCTGGCGATTCTAGTCCCGATGTCCGGGCCAAACCCCAACGAACCGCTTTTGGGCTTCCCCCGCCATATCCTGTTAGGTTTCCCGGTCATTATGATAATGGCCCTGGTCGGGTCGCGCTGGCGCATTTTGCACTATTTTTATCTAACCGTCGGTTTCTTGTTCCTGACTTTGCTATTTGCCGTTTTTGTAAACTGGTATTGGGTCGGATGATGCCAAAAAATAGCCCGCCCGCTCCCGCCATCGAAATTTCCCCACCTGCTTCCCGTTGGAAAGCCTGGCCTGTCAAAATATGGAAACCTGGTTGGTCCATTCCCGTTAGTATTTTTTTGGGCTGGCGCTTTGGGCTGGGACTATTGGCCCTGGTTGCGGGGGCGTTACTCCCCGCTATCGCCCGGAAGGGAACTGCCCCCTATACTCCCGCCGGTTTGGACTACCTGGGCGAGCGATTGTTAGGGGTCTGGAGTCACTGGGACGGCGAGTGGTTTTTATATGTGACCCAGGTCGGGTATCGGCCCGGTGAAGCTACGACCCCGTTTTTCCCGCTTTATCCGATAATCGTGCGGGTGGGCGGTATGCTATTGGGTGGTAATTATTTGCTGGCCGGGGTAATTGTCAGCGCGGTTATCAGTCTGATATTATTTGGATTGCTTTACGAGTTGGTCAGCCATGATTTTGGTAAGCCCACTGGCGAACTCGCAACCCTGTATCTGGCGGCTTTTCCCACCTCATTTTTTCTGGCGGCTTGCTATAGCGAAGGGTTATTTTTAGCACTGACGGTGGGGGCGTTTCTGGCGGCGCGGCGTTATCACAATTGGTGGCTGACCGGCCTATTAATTGGACTGGCGGCTTTAACCCGCAATATGGGTATTTTGTTGCTAGTGCCGCTCGGCTGGGAATGGCTCCGCCAACACCGTGAAACTTTGTTTCAGGCTGGACTAGGGCGCTGGAAACTGGTGGTCGGCTGGCGAAGCAAGTTGCAACCCCTATCAGGATTGGCCCTGGTAGGGCTACCGCTTCTGTTTTTGGGTAGCTGGCTGATTTACTGCGGAATAGTTTTGGGCGATCCCCTAAACTTTATCACGGTGCAGTCCAATCCAATCTGGAATCGGCATACCGCTTGGCCCTGGGAGACGGTAGGGCGCGGGTTTGAGATTTTCTTTCGCCCGCGCCAACCCGGTTTTCAGGACGACCCAAATTTGATAGATTTGCCATTCTGGGTATTTATGGCGGGCTGTTTTGGGGCGGCGGGCTGGCAATGCTGGCGGGGACGGTTGCCGCTTTCGTACTTGCTCTATTTTGCCATCACCTTGCTGCTGCCGCTTTTTTCGCCCGCTGCTAAAGAACCGCTTTTGAGTTTCCCCCGGCTGGCTCTGCTTTGTTTCCCGGCCTTTATCGGGCTGGCCCAGCTCGGCCTCCGTTGGAAAATAGCCCATTATGGGTATATTATTACCGGGATGCTACTGACCGGGCTACTATTTAGCAGGTTTGCAAACTGGTTTTGGGTGGCTTAACAAGAAAATCTAAAATCTATAATACAGGATTGGGGTTCTTAATCGTACATCATAATTCCCCGGCTCTCCAATTTTAGATTTTAGATTTTAGATTTTAGATTTTAGATTTTAGATTTTAGATTTTAGATTTTAAGAGGAGTTATCACATGAGTAATAATGATGCAAATTTGGGGCGGCGGATTGATGACTATATTCAAGGATTGTTTAATCCGCACGATGAAGTTTTGGAACTGGCTTTGCAGGATATGGCTCAGGCCGGGCTACCCTCGATTAATGTTTCGCCCAACGAAGGTAAGCTGCTTTATCTTTTGACGAAGCTATCGGGCGCGAAAAAGGTGCTGGAAATTGGGACACTTGGGGCATACAGCACTATCTGGCTGGCGCGGGCTTTGCCTGAAGATGGTCGGGTCATCACTCTGGAATATTCCGCTAAACATGCCGAGGTCGCCCGGAGCAACCTGGCGCGGGCCGGTTTTGCCAACAAGGTGGAAGTACGTTTAGGGGCGGGGCTGGATTTGTTGCCCCAGATAGCCGCCAATAACGAAGGGCCATTCGACCTGTTTTTTATTGATGCTGACAAAGAAAATTATCCCGGTTATCTGGAGTGGGCAATCAAGTTATCCCGCTCAGGCAGCGTAATCCTGAGCGATAATTTGATACGAGGCGGAGCAGTGATACAGCCAGATGCGGCGAATAAAGTAACCAGCACCGTTGCGCTCTATAACCGCGAACTAGCGACCAATCCCCGGCTGGAGTCCCTGATTCTGCCTATCACCCGCGAAAACACCGACGGACTAGGCATTACGATTGTGAATTAGGATTATAACATCTAACTATTCAGCCTTGTCATTCTGAGCGAAGCGAAGAATGACAAATTCAAGGTTGGCTGAACTGTTACTATAAAATTATCAAAAACAGGAGAGCGGTAATTGCCCTCCTGTTTTTGGTTTTTGGTTCTTAATATTTTAGATACTGGTAGCGTAATCCTGGAGCAGACGGGCATTTTCTGGCTCGCGCAACTTGCGAAGCGCAATCGCCTCCATTTGCCGCGCCCGTTCCCGCGTTACTCCGAACTCCCGCCCTACTTCTTCCAGGGTGCGAGGCTCGCCCCCCAGCAGACCAAAGCGCATCTCGATAACACGCCGCTCTCGCTCGCCCAAAGAGGCCAGCACTCGACGCAACTGGTCTCCCAGCAGACGGCGAGTAGCGATGTCGGCGGGCGACTCCTGGCTGTGGTCTTCCACCAAATCGCCCAAAGTGCTATCCCCATCCTCGCCTACTGGAGTTTCCAGCGAAATGGTGGTAGTCTTGTGCTTGAGCATATCGAGAATCTTTTCGACTGGCAAACCCATCGCTTCGGCAATCTCGAAGGGCTTTGGCTCACGCTGTAAGTCCTGCAAAAGCTGGCGGCGAGTCCGCTCCATGCGGGCGATAGCCTCCACGAAGTGAACTGGCAGCCGCACGACCCGCGCCTGGTCTGCAATCGAGCGAGTTACCGCCTGACGAATCCACCAAGTCGCATAAGTCGAAAACTTAAAGCCTTTGGTGTGGTCGAATTTCTCGACGGCCCGCATCAACCCGATGTTACCTTCCTGAATTAAATCCTGGAGGGTCATCCCGCGTCCCATGTATTTCTTGGCGACGCTGACTACCAGCCGCAGGTTAGAGTTTGCCAGTTTTTGGGCCGCCTCATGGTCGCCCGCATCTTTCAGGAGGGCCAGGCTAACTTCCTGCTCGTAGGTCAAGAGCGGAAACCGCCCAATTTCCCGCAGATATAGCTTGAGCGAGTCATCAATATCTACCGACGCAAAAGCTAGTTCGTTCAGCCGCTGGGCTTCATTTTCCAGCTCTTCAGCTTCGGTACTGAAAAACTCCACCATTTCATCGGTATTTTCTTTATCTACTGCGCCAATTTCAGGCATCGCCAAACTATCGAGTTCATCCGGCGACTCAAGCTCCGTTTTACCGATTTCAGGTTCATCCCAATGGGCCGAATTTTTAATAGAATTTTTGCTTTTCTTGAATTTATTTTCAAGCAGCATCAACTCCGGCTGCTCTAAAAGGGCAGCGAAGTCACGGCTGTCAACTTTATTGGTCAACATTTGAGTAGCCATTTTAATTCTTCGCTTTCTAGCTTATTTATAAATAAACTGTATTTCTACTTCCAGTGGTTGCCGCGACATAAAGACGGCGACTAAGGGCCGAAGGCCCTGTCGTGACAGGAAGCGGGCTATTAAGTATCCGAATTACGATTGGGTGAAATCTACACGCCTAATAAAAATGAACGATTCAGCAGTTATAGAGTCTGGTAGTAGGTTTCGATGTTCGCAACTTTACGAGTTTACTACATCTTTAACGGCTTGTCAAAATCTCACCGGTATAAATATGATTTAATAAACATTATCTTTTCGTATGCCTTAACCTAATCACATATATAATACGTGGTGTATCTGTGAAAAGTTTTACAATAGGGTGCTAAAAGGTCTCGAAAAGGGTTAGAGTCTGATTAATAGAGGTAAAAAACAAAGCCAATCAGCGGCTTTGCTCCGGCAGGGCTAACCTTTGTCTATACTATATCGGTTAGCTGGTTATATTATACATAACTCATGCCAACCTGTCAATAGGGTTTTTGAATTAAATTTAGTGATGTCATCTGCTTTGAATATGATTTGGATTGTAATTTCGAATATGATTTAAGAATGACCTGATTAGCCGGGTCGGTTATAATAGGTTTAGAAAAGTGGTCAGTGGTCTGTGATCAGTGGTCAGAAAATGCAAGGCAAAAGATGGAAGACAACGTAAATCTGGCTATTGTCTAGCATTTTAACTCAAAACTAATTTATTGACCACTGCAAAAGGAGCAAATACTTTGTCTGTTCAGCAACATCCAGCCTTGTCAGAGGGCGAAGTCCCCGCCGCACCGGGAGCATGGCGGTTATTCGGTATCTGGTGTCTGATTGGAGGGCAATCGTTTGGAGGTGGCCCGGCGACCCTCGAACTTATTCGCCGCGAAATGACTCTCAAACGTGGTTGGCTGACCGAACAGGAATACGTCCGTTTCTGGACGCTTTGCAATTTGGTGCCGGGGATTAATTTAATCGCCTTTGCGATTTTAATTGGGCGCAAGCTGGCAGGCTGGGCCGGGGGTCTCGCTACCCTTGCCGGAATGCTTTTGCCTTCGACTACTATAACCGTGTTACTGACGATGGGCTTTGTCAGCATCCAGAACTGGCAACCCTTCCAGAAGATGCTACATGGTATTATTCCGGCGACGGCAGGGCTGATGTTCGTGGTTCTCTTTAATCTGGGGCGACCTTTGTTCAAAGAGAGCTATAGCCAGGGCTGGCGCAATCTAGGGCTTTCAACTATCTTTGTCGCCAGCGTAGCTATAATGATTGGACTACTCAAGCTGCCGGTTTTCCTGGCGCTGGTACTGGCCGCCGTCGCCGGGCCATTGCTGACCTCGGCCCGCTTTTCGTCCGTGAAGGTGGCCTTGCCACCGCCGCCGATTGAGATTGTTGCCTCCCAACAGGATGAACTATGAACCCTTTGTCTTTTTTTCTTACATTCCTAAAAGCCTCGTTATTCTCGACTGGCGGGTTGGGGAACTTGCCCAGCTTGCACCAAGATTTAATCGGAAGCAATTGGGCCACCGAAGCCGATTTTGGACAGGCCATCGCCATCGGGCAGGTCACGCCCGGCCCAAACGGATTGTGGGTGATTGCCCTGGGCTACCTGATTTATGGACTACCGGGAGCATTATTGGCGCTGTTGGCAATTATCTTGCCGCCCTTACTGGTGCTGGCACTGGCGGCGGTCTATCGCAAAATCGAGCATCGCCGCGAGGTGCGGGGGGTTCTACGAGGGTTGGCGCTGGCTATTATCGGCTCAGTTTTAGTCACGGCATGGCTGCTTGTCACCGCGCCAGGGATAGATTGGCGGGGATGGATACTAGCCGCCGCCTCCTTTGGGCTGACCGCTTTCACTCGGCTACATGTATTTTTCGTGCTGGCCCTGGCAGGTGTCGCCGGACTGCTCTTTTTCTAGGCCTGGCTGTTCGAGTTTACACCTGCCCGGAATGAAACTTGGCGGGATAAACCCTGACCTCTGCCGCCCGCCCACTGTTAAGTGAACTGAAAATAAACACTAATTGAGCTATTCTCGACAGATACTATCTGAAATGTTCCGCTTATGTGCGCTGGGTGGGGTCGTGGTAATATATGATGCTTTTGGGCCAAAGTCGCCGCGCTACATTCCTTTTCCCGAACCTTATTTGAAGGAGTTTCAGCACCTGGATTTTGAGCAAGAGTTGCGCGAGGCTCAGTTTCAAGAAGTCAGACTACCAGCGATGGGCTGGGGTCACTGGTATGGTTTTGGACGGAAAGCCACCCAACCCAGACCGCGCCAGACCAACAAGTTGGAGCGATTGAAAATAACCAAAGAGCCAAAACCGGTCAATGAGGAGCAAAATAATGCAAACTGTGCGGCAAGAAGTGGAGTTGATAGTAGACGACAGCTTGATGCGGCTTTATATCGCCAAACCGCAAGCCGCCGGGGTTTACCCTGGTATTGTGCTTTATTCCGAAATATTTCAGCTCACCGGCCCGATTCGGCGCTCGGTGGAGCGGTTGGCGGGACATGGTTTCGTGGTCGCCGCCCCAGAGATTTATCACCGCATCGAGCCAGTGGGGACGGTGATTGGCTATGACGATATTGGGCGGATGCGGGGCAACGATGATGCCCGCCGGACTCCAGTAGCCGATTTTGATGCGGACTGCCGAGCTACTCTCGATTATTTGAAAACTCAACCCAATGTCGCCGCCGGACAAATCGGCACAATGGGTTTTTGTATTGGTGGACATCTGGCGTTCCGGGCCGCCCTTCAACCCGAAGTCAAAGCCGGGGTCTGTTGCTACCCCACCGGGTTGCACAACGGACGATTGGGCCGGGAGGCCGATGCCGGGACGCTGGCCCGCGTCGGCGAAATCCAGGGCGAGTTGCTGGTTATCTTTGGCGAAAGCGACCCGCACGTTCCGGCAGAAGGACGACAGAAAGTCGCGGCGGCTTTAGATGGTTCTAAAACCCGCCACACCCTCAAGTTTTACCCTGGCGAACATGCTTTTATGCGCGACGAAGGCCCGCGCTACGACTCGGCTTCGTCCGATGCGGTCTGGGCCGAAACCATCGCGCTCTTCAAGCGAGTTCTTGGCTGAATGTGTATAATAGCCCGGAAAATTATATTTAGGACTTTCGCTTGAAACAATTAGCTGATTTGAAGATAATCGTGCCAAACCTAAAACCGAGTTTGGTTATGTTTGAAAAAATTACGGCGTAATTTTTTCAAACATAACCATCCGGGTTTACCCAGATTTACCAGCGAAATCCTCATAATCAGGCACTTTGACTAAGCGAGCATCCCGAAAGGTCGGTGAAATTTATCTAGGTTGGGAATTTACTGACCACCGACTACTGACCACTATTTTAGAGAAGGAGAGGCGGAGATGGCACTGGCGATAAAGAAGGTTGGCATCATAGGCAGTGGGCAGATGGGTAGTGGTATCGCTCAGGTTGCTATTCAAGCTGGATTTGAAACGCTGGTCGGCGAGGCCACTGAGGATTTATTGGGGCGCGGAATAGGCCGGATTCAGAGCGCGATGGGCAAAGAAATAGATAAAGGTCGCATCAGCCACCAGGATGGCGAGGTTATTCTCAAGCGCCTTAAGGGAACTACCGATTTACAGGAGTTCGCCGATTGTGATTTGGTGATCGAGGCGATTGTGGAGAATATGGACGAAAAGCGCAAACTCTTCGGGGCGTTAGACACTATCTGCAAACCGGAAACTATCTTTGCCAGCAACACCTCATCTTTGCCGATTATCGAAATGGCCGCCGCAACCAAGCGCCCGGAACGTTTTGGCGGGCTGCATTTTTTCAATCCTGTGCCGGTTATGAAGTTGGTGGAAGTGGTGAAAACAATCAGCACCAGCGATGAAACCGTCGAAAATTTACAAGCTTTTGGGGCAGGGCTGGGCAAAACGACGGTAATGGCGAAAGACGCGCCGGGTTTTATCGTCAATTTACTGCTCGTTCCCTATTTGCTGGATGCCATGCGCCACTATGAAAACGGGCTTGCCAGCCGGGAAGATATAGATAACGCCATGAAGCTGGGTTGCAGTCATCCGATGGGGCCGCTTACTCTCAGCGATTTTATCGGGCTGGACACGATGTATTATATCGCCAATATCATGTTTGAGGAATTCAAGGACTCGCGCTATGCCGCCCCACCCCTGCTCAAGCGCATGGTGCTGGCCGGACACTTAGGGCGCAAATCGGGCAAAGGGTTTTACGATTATAACTAGCAGTGGTCAGTGGTCAGTAAAAAGTTTTGGGTTTTGAGTTTTGAGTTAAAATACTAACCCCTAACCAGATTGTCTTCCGTTTTTCGTCCTGTATTTTCTGACCACTGGACACTGACCACTGACCACTTTTTTCAGAGGAGGAAAAGTTGGACTATACCACTATTTTGGTTGAGCGCGAGGCCGAAGGGAAAATCGCGGTTGTAACGGTGAATCGGCCCGAAAAACTAAACGCTTTGAATATGACCGTATTGCAAGAACTCAAGGCAGCCTTTGCCGAACTGGACACCGATGAGCAGGTGCGGGTGGTCATAATGACCGGGGCGGGCGAAAAAGCTTTCGTGGCTGGGGCGGATATTTCGGAGCTGAACGCGCTGCCCGACCCGGCCCACGCTGCCAGCCATGCCCGACTGGGCCAAGCCCTGGCCTTTCAGATCGAGCGCCTTACCAAGCCGGTGATTATGGCAATCAATGGTTTTGCGCTGGGCGGTGGGCTGGAATTGGCGATGGCCGGGGATATTCGGATTGCGGCAGAAACGGCACGGGTCGGGCAGCCCGAAATTAATCTGGGGATTATACCGGGCTTTGGTGGTACTCAGCGTCTTCCTCGGCTGGTCGGACGCGGAATGGCGAAATTGCTGATTTTGGAGGGCGGGCCGATTACTGCCCAGGAAGCCTGGCGCATCGGGTTGGTGGAAAAAGTCGTACCACTGGCGGAATTGTTGGGCGAGGCTCGCAAGCTGGCGGCGACCCTGGTGAGCAAGCCGCCGATTGCCGTAACTCTGGCGAAGCTTTCGGTTAATGAGGGAATGGAAGTTGACCTTGACCGGGGCTGCGGGATCGAGGCCGCTAATTTCGGTCTGCTGTTCAGCACCGAAGACCGGGCCGAGGGGACGAGTGCTTTTCTGGAAAAGCGCAAAGCTAATTTTAAGGGTAAATAATATAACGAAAGTGGAAAGCTAATTGAACGATGACCCGGTTTGGCAAGCTGCGCTGGCGGCTTTGCGAATTAAAATTGATGTGGTAGATAACGAAATTATGCGCTTGTTAGGGGAACGCGGGCGGCTGGTGCATCAGGTCGGCGAACTGAAACCGCACGTGGGGGCAGTGCGCGTCCCGGAGCGAGAACGACAAGTAGTAGAACACGCCGCCCGCCTTGCAGTGGAAAACGGCCTGGAAGCCGATTTCGGACGCGACCTTTATCACTTTTTGCTAAATTATTTTGCCACTCGTGAAGAAAATCAGGTGATGCAGCGCACGGCTGCCGAGAACTAAGCACCCATCCTATGACCGATAGAACTTTCACCTGGAAAGATTTTCTGATTTGAGGATAACGAGGCTAAACCTCAAAACCGAGTTTGGTTATATTTGAAAAAATTACTGCCCAATTTTTTCAAATATAACTTTTCCGGGGTTAAGGCGATTTGCAAGCAAAAGTCCTAACTTAGTTCGGGTTAATAAATCGGTTAGGTCGAAGAATTGGCCCATTTGTCTGCTCCGACTTCGGTCAGCAAGCGGTCAAGTTCGGCGACCCAGGCTATTCCCTGCTCCACCCGCAAAATAACCACCTGACTTTCCAGGCCCAAAGTCGCGCCATCGGCGCTATGGGCGACTATCACGCGCCGCAAGCCGTTTTTATGATAAATTATCTCGCCGGGCATAGCTGGGGAAATTGTGCTACTGACCTTCGCAACCGTCCCCGCCAGGTCGTAGTCCGAAAAAGATGGGTCGGAAGTCGGCAAAGTATGCCGATTGAAAAAGCGGAGGGCCAAACCGTAGCCCGCCCCACCACTTGCCAGGGCAATTATAATCGAAAGCCAGCTATCCGCCCCCACCGATTTGAGGATAAAACCCGTTCCGCCAAACCAGGCCAGCGCGACCAGCAACGCCCCAAAATTAAACCAACCGGGCAGGTGGCGGCTTTGGCTGGAATTGCGACTTTCCAGCCCGCCCAGCAAAGAGGCCGCCACCGTCAATATCAGGCCACCTAAAAGGCAGCTTAGGTAAAATTTTGTTAGCCAATCCATGTTTGGGATTACCGTCCCTTCCCCGTCAGGTCTATTACTTCTTCACTCATTAGCTATAATGACCAGATTTAGCAGCCTTTAGCGCCTGTGTTAGAAATACGTTAGAGCTTATCCAAAAGTTTCATTCCTCAATTTTAAAAATTGCTCAAAATTCATCGCTAAAAATCCAAAAACCAGCGTTTATTAGAATAGAAATCCCAAAAGCGGGAAAAACTAAAGTATGTAACCGAACTAGCCCAGAGTGGCAGTTTACGAACTATACCCACTCTATCTTTTCTCTCCAATCTCCATCCGATCGGGTTCGTACTCCCGGTCTAAAAGAGCCTCGTCCGATTTGTTGAGCAGGCAAACCGGACGAGGCTCTCTTATTTTTACCAATAATTTTCTATCTATACCGCGACCGGTCTGGCTTCCTGTTTCGCAGTGGTAGTTTCTGGCTCTATCGGTTGGCTTATCGGTTTTTTCCTACCCGGCAAGGCCAAAGCAATTACCACTAGCCCCAGCGCCCCATACATCAGCAATCCAAAAACCTCGTTTAGAGCATTTGTACCCGCCTGGGCCGCTATTCCGCGCAGGGTTAATGGGTCAGAGATAGCTCCGATGGGTAGTGCTACCAGCAACTCACGAGCGTGGGTAGTAGTTTGCTGTACTAGAACCGTCACCAAGATTGCCGACCCAATTGAGGAAAAGATTAGCTGGGTGGAGTTGACCAGCGAGGAAGCCTTGTTAAGAGCCTCGCCGCTCAAAGCTTCCAGAGCCAGGGTTTTGACTGGCATGGCGGTCAGGGTAATGCCCAGGCCCAGCAAAAACAGCCATAGCCATAGGTCGCTGGTTTGGACGGTTGGGGTAAGCTGGCTCAATTGCCAGAAACCCAGGGCAAATAGTCCCGCTCCGGTCATAACCAGCACTCGCGCCCCGATTTTAGAATATAAGCTTGCCGCTAACACAATCCCAATCAAGGTCGCCAGCCCCATCGGAACTAGAGTCAGGCCGGTATCTATCGCCGAAAGATTGGGGCTATGGATGGATTGCAGAAATTGGGGTACGAGGGCCAATATCCCAAAATTAACCACTGTACTGAGCCAGTTTATCAGATTGCTGATTGCAAAATCGTAGTTTTTGAACAACCGCAAATCCAGCACCGCGTCACTCTTGCGTAGAGCCAGTAAGGTGAAAGCGCCCAGCAAGCTCGCCCCGACCGCCATTAGCGCCCACACTTGCCAGTAGCCCCAACCATGGAGGTCGCCTTGCGGATTAGCCGGGGTTACAGTAGTCGGATCAGTCTGGCTGACCACCTTGAAGGCGTAGACCAAAGTCACTACCCCAACCGTCGGGAGTATTAGGCCCAAATAATCGAACCGGGCTGACTTCTGACCTTGAGCAGCGCTCTTATCGGTGGGTAATATCCACCAGCTTAAAGCGATAGCCGCAATTCCTAACGGCAGATTTACAAAAAAGATGGACTGCCAGTTTAGGTTGTCTATAATCCAGCCGCCAATAATCGGCCCGACCACCGGGGCTAACAGAAGCGGCACGCCGACTACCGCCGTCACTTTGGCCCGCTCCGCTTTCGAGAAACG
Source organism: Chloroflexia bacterium (assembly GCA_038245615.1). Lineage (GTDB taxonomy): Bacteria > Chloroflexota > Chloroflexia > Chloroheliales > Chloroheliaceae > 54-19. Next base: position 44,979 of record JBBRSG010000040.1, read on the forward strand.
TTCCAGCGACATTGCGATACCTAACGGCAGGATTACCCCGCCGCCAAAGCCCTGGATGATCCGAAAGCCAATCAGCCAGCCTTCGTTGGGGGCCAGGCCACACAGAACCGAGGCCAGCGTGAATACCGTCAGACCTGCCAAATAGAGGCGCTTGTTGCCCATTCGATTGCCCAGGTAGCCGCTCATAACTTCGATTGCGGCGTTTGCCAGCAAATAGCCAACGAAAATCCACTGAATGTCATTAAAAGTGGTGTGCATCGCTCGGCTGATCGGTATTAGGGCGACACTTACAATCGTCGCGTCTAAAACTGCCAGGAACATTCCAAGCGCAACCGTAAGGGCTATTACATATTTGTTAGGATTTTTCACGACATTTTCTCCTTTAGTAAAAGTGGTCTAAAATCTAAAACTAAGATTTGAATGATTAGCCATTCAAAATACTGAATATTCATTCAACATAGTTATATCGCATATTATCCGGCCTGTCAAGAAGTTTTTCAGGAAAATCCAAAATTGATCCAGCTTGACATTGCTCTGTCAGGAGGTTATAGTTTTGAACGAATATTCAGCCTTTTGAATGGATAATCATATTGAAGAATGAAAAAGGGGAATTGATGGCAGAAAAACAAGACCCAATTCAGGAGATGGTGGCGGCGGCCCGGCGTACTCAAATTCTGGATGCCGCCACAGTGGTTTTTGCCAAAAAGGGCTTTCATCGAGCTACGGTCAAGGATATTGCCCAACAAGCCGGAGTCGCCGATGGCACGATTTATACCTACTTTGAGAGCAAAACCGATGTGCTACTGCATATTCTCCAGCGCCTGAACCAATCAACCGAGCGCGAGCAGGATTTTGCCAGAGGTACTGAGCAAGATTTCCGAACTTTTTTTGTGACCTATGTGCGACAGCGCATGACTTTGCTCTGGCCTAACGCCGAAGTCTTTCGGGCGGTGCTACCGGAGATGCTGGTGAACCCGGAACTACGCGACCTCTATAATGAGCAAGTTTTAGTGCCAACCTTCGCTATTGGCGAAAAATATTTTCAGCAAGCGATTCAGCGCGGTATTTTCCGCCCAATTGATGTGCCGCTAATGATGCGTACTCTGGCTGGAACATTTATAGGCTTACTGATTATTCAGCTACTTGGTGACAAGGAAATTGAAAAACGCTGGGAAGAAATTCCCGAAGTGTTTGCAACTATGGTTTTGGATGGTGTAGCCGCCAAGCCGGAATAAACTAAAAAGAAGTTTTATGAAAAAAAAGAGCGCCCCTTATGGAGCGCCTTTGTGTTGTATCAGCAAAGAAAGGAACCTCGTGCGTATAGTCTAAACGAGCGGGGAAAATATCCCAGGCCCGCTGTTCGCTTCATCCGCTACTGTAAGATGAAATGAACAAAATTATGAGGTTTTTACTGTGCAACTTGGATAAAGCATTTGGTTTTGAAACAGCTTTTTGTTATTTCTATAATACTGGTTTATCGGCAAGCTGTAAACGGTCATAAAAACTGAATTAAATCGCCCTCTCTTTGGGCAAATCGCACAAATCAGCCTCAATTCTTTCAAAAGCCCAAAACCAGTGCCTTGTGTGGTATATGCCTAAAGCTATAGGGTGCATATTCTGGAAGACTGGAAGATATGAAGCTGGTCTAAAAATTGCATTGGCTTTAAACGTATCGTTTCAAAAAGTCGGGGTAGAAAAGCTAGCCCAAAGCTTGCTACAATTGTCTTGTCGGTAATGTTCTTTAACAATCCTAAAAGGCTCTTGC
>JBBRSG010000041.1:0-46514 GCA_038245615.1 Chloroflexia bacterium
AGGTCTAGTTGCCCGCAGTGCAGCCCGGCATCAATCATCATGCGAACTGCCCGCCACATCGAATTTTTTAACTGCCACAAGCTCAAAGCCGGGGTATCAAAATAGCCAGCCTCTTCCATCAATTCTTCGCAATACAAGGCCCAACCTTCGGCAAACAAGGTACTGGCGAATTGCCGCCGCAGCGGACTGGCTTTCAATTTCGCCCACCACAATTGCAAATGATGACCGGGAAAAGTCTCGTGCAGACAAATCGCCCGGATAGCAGTATGGCAATGAGCCGCCAGGAGTTCCGCTTGCCGTTTTTCGGGTAGGGCGGGGTCAATCGGCGTGATATAAAGAATCCCCAGGTTATCGCGGGGAGCAAAAGGCGGCGTTTTATCAAAATGGCCTAACGGGGTAGTCGCCCGTAGAAACGGGGCAGTGGGGCGCACCTCAAATTCCTCACCTGACGGAATTTCCACCAACTTATGTGAAACTACAAACTCACGGGCGCGGGCCGCTTCAGTTGCATAAGCCGATAGCAAACCTTCGCGGGTAGGATGCTCGGCTTTAAGACCTTCGACCAAAGCCTGCCAGCTTTGCCCAGGGTCAATCTGGCGAGCCAGCTGGGTCAGGCGGCTTTGCAACTGGGCGGCGGTTTCCTCGCCCAGTCTGTAAAGTTCGGTAGGAGTTAAGTTCAGACCGTGCTGTTCACGTAAAATCCGCTCAAATAATTCTGGCCCGGTCTCAAAGCGTCCTGTGGGGTTTATTTCATTTTGCAAAAACTGGCGATAGGTTTCTAAAGCATTTTGGGCTTTACGTCGCAAATCTTCACTGGTAGGGCGGTCAGGCAAACTCAGGCCCGTTATAAAACCCAATGCCCCGCCCACCGCTGTCAGCCCAATCTCCAAAAATTCAGGGGCAACCAAATCGGCCCGCAGATTGGCCCGGCCCTGTTCTAATATCGTTTCAATGGCGGCTAAACGCCCCAGCAAATTATCCTCGCGCTCAGTCTCGGTAATATCAGGGTCGGGGCGGGCCAACAGATAATTCAAGCCGTTCATGGCTTGCTCGATATACAAAGCCGGAGCGCGACTGGCCCATTTCCACTCCTCTTGAATTTCTTCTAAAGCCAATTGCCCCAGCCCGACCTGCTTATCAAGCTGTCGGGAAGCATCCAACTCACTATCATCTATCCCTGTCAGGGCTGCCAGATTATTCGCACGCCAGGCTCGCCGCGCCGCCTTACCATTCTCACTCCAATCTGGCAAGGTATTATCGTAGCGGTGTATTCCGCTATGACTGGCCTCGACCGGGTTCAATCGCCAGTAATCTTCCAGCAGGCCGGTTATCAGGTCATCAAATTTCTGATTTGGTTCGCTCATAATTTACCCTGTATTTTTATCTATCCCCGGATTAGCTGCCCGGCCTTCATAACGAAATCCAGCTCGCGCAGGTTGCGGATATTTTCTAAGGGGCTTTGCGGCATGGCAATCAGGTCGGCCCATTTCCCGGCTGAAACCGAGCCGAGGGTTTCCGCTACTCCGCATAATTCAGCCGCCCGTAAAGTCGAGGCCAGTAGCGCCGCTTCGGGATGCATCCCGCCTTCGACCAGCCACTCAATTTCGCGGTAAACCGCCAGGGTTCCCTGATACTGCTCGGTAGGTAGCATATCAGTCCCCATTGCAATCCTGACTCCCCCGGCTAGAGCTTTCTGGAAGCCAAGCATATGCTCTTCGCCGGCCCGCAACGATTTATCAATCATCCACTGAGGGCAACCTCGCTCTCGCATATATTCTTCGGCCCGGCTGACCGACAGCGTTGGCACCAGGAAAGTATCGTGCTTGACCATAAAATCCACCGTCAGGTCTTCGATAAAATAGCCATGCTCGATACAATCCAACCCGGCCCGAATACCCTGAATAATCGCGTTGGACGACCCGGCGTGGGCCGTAATTTTGCGCCCGGCATTATGGGCTGCATCCACCGCCGCTTCCATTTCCCCAAAAGTCGCCTGGGCATCTCGGATAGTTTCGTGTTCCCCGGCGATACCGCCCGTAATACACAGCTTGATATGGTCGGCCCCGGCCCGCAGTTGTTCCCTAACCGCCGCCCGAAAACCTTCCGGGCCGTCGGCTTCCTGGCAGGATACCCCGGCGAACCCGTGTCCGCCGGTGGTGATGACCGCTTTTCCGGCACAGAATAGGCGTGGCCCTTTAATCAAGCCCTGGTTGACGGCCTTTTTTATGGCTAAATCTACCCGGCGGCTATCCCCGACTGTGCGGAGAAAAGTCACCCCGGCTTCGAGGGCATCAAAGGCATTGCGATAGGCCCGAAAGCTTAAATCCATGTCGCTTTCGAGGTGAGCCGCCATCTGCGCCGGGCCGGGCAAGGCCAGGCTCAAATGAACGTGCATGTCCATCAGACCCGGCATTACCCAGCGTCCGCCCATATCGCGCAATTGGGTCGGGTTCAAGCCGCTTTCGAGCGGCGCGAGTTCTTCGCGCCGTCCGACTGCTTCGATGGTATTGTCGTCTATCAAAATCGCCCCGTCCAGGATGGGTGCGCCACCCTTGCCGTCACACGGAATAATGTTGCAATTGACCAGCATCTGCCGCATCAAGCCACCTCGGTCTGTTCCAGGCGTACCAGCGCCTCCGAAGTTGCCTTGAAGTTTTTCACCCGGTCACGCACCCCGTACAAATCCTGCTGATGATACAGGAAAACCCAGGGACAATCCTCCCAAACCAGCTTCATCAACTGTTCGTAAGTGCTGGCGCGGGTCTGGGCATCCAGAGTCTTGGCGGCTTTGTCTATCAGCTCATCGGCCTGGGGATTACTATAACCTTGCCACGCGATACCCTTGATTCGACTGCTCCAGTTGGTCTGCGCCGCTGGGCCAACCTGTAGCCCACCCTGGCTTAACAGGAAAAGCTCATACTTGCGCCCGACGATGCCTTGCACGTAGGTACTCCACTCGATGGTTTCCAGCTCGGCGGTAATACCGACTTTGGCAAGCTGCCCGGTGATGGCTTCGGCTATCTGCTTATCCTGCAAATAGCGCCCATTCGGGGCTTTGAAGCTGACCTTTAGACCATTGGCGAAACCAGCTTCTTTTAGCAGCGACTTGGCCTTTTCCGGGTCATAGTTATAGGCTGGCAACCCCTCGACATAGCCTCCGGCGACTCCTTTGGGGAAGGGGCTGCTCAAAGGGACAGCTGACCCCTGCAAAATTACCTTTATCAAGGCCTCTTTATCAATCGCGTAATTAAAGGCTTGCCGTACCTGCTTGGCCTTAAAGACATCGGTGTTCTGGAAGCTGGGTATCAAGATAATCGAGCCGGAGTTGGTGGCTTTGGCAAGCGCGATACCCGGCTGATTCTGCAAAGAGCTGGACAGCAAAGGGGATACGTTGGTGATGATGTCCACCCCGCCGGAGCGTAGTTCGTTGATGCGGGCGGTAGCCTCCGGGATAGGCCGGAAAATTACGCTCTTGAGGCGCGGTTCGCCACTCCAATGCGGCCCGGCGGCTTCCGCCACGAATTTATCGTTGGGTGTCCAGGAGACGAACTTGTATGGGCCGGTGCCAACTGGATTCTTGATGAACTCGGCGCTATTGGCGGCAGCTTTGGGCGGCAACATCTCGACATAGCTTGCCAGGGTCTCGATTAGCTCGGCGAAAGGCTCGCTGGTCTTGATCCGCACCGTCGAGTCGTCTACCACCTCGACCTCTTTGACCGGCTTGAGCAAGGTCGAGTAGCCATTTTTAATCGCCGGGTCTACGAAGCGGGCAAAGCTATATTTGACCGAATTGCCATCAAAGGCTTCCCCGTTGTGAAACTTAACGCCCTGACGCAGCTTTAATTCCCAGGTATTATCGTCCACGACTTTCCAGCTCAAGGCCAGCCCTGGCAGAATTTTGAGACTGGTATCGCGGTAGACCAGTCGGTCAAAAATCGTCCACATAATCCCTTTGCTTGCCCCACTGGTGGTCACGTAGGGGTCAATGCTTTCGATGTCTACCCCCTGGGCAATCGTCAGAGTGCCAGTTGGAGCTTTGGCGGCGGTAGCGGTTGTGGCAGCGGGCGCAACCGTCGTGGCGGCGGCGGTAATGGCCTGAGCAGCAGTAGTGGCTTGGGCGGCGGTAGTGGCGGCAGTTGTAGCGGCGCTAGTGGTCGCGGCAGCGGTCGTGGCGGGGGCGGTAGTCGCCGTCGGGTCGCCACAGGCCGCCAGCATGATACTGCCAGCCAGCCCTGCCCCTAACAACGAGGACAACCGCAAGAAGTCGCGCCGATTGAGGCCCTTTCTCAAATCCATAAAAATGCTTTCGTCCGACTCAGGTTCGGAACCCTGGTTTGTTATCTCGGCCATTCTTTTCTCCTCTCATCTCTTCGTAATCATCTCATCCAGTTATACAATCTGAAATCTGAAATCTGAAATCTGAAATTGAAGGTCAGTAAGCTCATTTAGGTATACTAATCGAATAAAATCAGGCAAAACTAGGCAAAATAAGGTAAAACTTTCTCCCCTAATAGCTGGATACCTTCCGCCGGGTTCAGCCCGTGCGGTGTGCCAAACTCTACCCGATTTGCTCCGCCCTCGATTAGCCGCTCCACCTGCCCGATAATGTCTTGCGGGTTTCCGGCAAAAGCAAAGCGGTCCAGCATCTCATCTGAAATTCGGGTGCTGATGTAGCTGTAATCCTGACGGCTGGCAGCCGCTTGAATATCCGTCAACCAGTCCTTATCTTCCAAAGTCGGGTCGAGGGCCGCGACTATCGGTAAATAGAGGGCTGCTTCCTGGCGTACCAGCGCCCGCGCCGCCTCCCGGTCATTGTCTATAACTGTCACTGCCCCCAAACAAATCCCGACTGAGTGGGCCGGTCGTGCGGCTTTGTCCGAACCTTCCTCGATGAACGGGCGCAGGTAGCCCGCCATCGCCGGGTTAGCCGAACCCCCGATTTTAACTTCGTCGGCGATTTCGCCAGCCATCCGCGCCGTCTGGATACCCCACGTGCCAATCATCAATGGGACGGATGGACGCAAGGGCTGATAGTTCAGGGTCGTGTTAGCCGCCAACCGGAAAACCTCCCCTTCAAACGGGGCAGGATTAAGGGCCAGCAAGTGCTTTACCACCAGGGCGGCTTCGCGCAAGGTCTGCATAGGACGAGGGGTTTCGAGACCGATGGCATCCAGCCAACTACCTCGTACCAACCCCAGATAGGCCCGGCCCTGGCTGACCATATCCAGCACGGCGGTCTGTCCGGCAATTTCCAGAGGATGTACGGTGTAGGGATTGAGGGCTGCCGGGCCGATTTGGGCGCGGTGCAGTCGCTTTGCCATCAACAGAAGCGGGCCAAGAGCTGGTTGGAACAGCAAGTCGTTATATACGCTGACTACCTCAAAATTATACTTATCTACCAAATCCGCCAGGGCCTCGTATTCCGCCGGAGTTTTGTTGCCCTGAAAGGCGATGCTGAACCGAAAATTGTTAGCCATTTCCTGACCTTATTTCACCTTTCGCCCGTCGCTCAGGCCATCCCCCAACAGGTTGATGCCAAAAACGGTAATCAAAATTGCCAGACCGGGCCAGACCGCGTTCCACCAGGCCAGCTCAAACAAATTTTTGCCTTCATTGAGCATTCCACCCCAGGTGACAGTCGAGATATTTACCCCGACCCCTAGATAACTGAGAGCCGCTTCGGATAGAATATTTGAAGAAACATTAATCGTGGCTACCACCAGCATGGGCGGCAGGATATTTGGAAAAATATGTTGCCAGATAATCCGGCGGTTGGTAGCCCCTACCGCCCGCGCTCCTAACACAAAATCCTGCGATTTGACTGCCAGAGTCGAGCCGCGCACGATTCGGGCATACTGCACCCAGCTTACGAAGCCCAATACCAAGACCACATTGAGCAAACCTTTGCCGATAGCTGCCAGCACTGCAATCGCCAAAAGCACCCCCGGTAGCGAAAGCTGAATATCCACCAGCCGCATTATCAAGGCATCTAGCCAGCCCCCGAAATAGCCCGCTAACAGACCCAGGGTCAGCCCCAACGCTCCGCCGACCAGAACCGAAGCGACCCCCACAAAGAGAGTAGCCTGTGCGCCGACCATAATCCGACTCATCAGGTCGCGACCATTCAAATCCGTACCGAGCGGAAAACCGGCTTGCGCCCCCGGCATCCAGAAGGGCGGCAGCAGACTGCGGCCCAAGTCCTGCTCCTGATACGGCTGCGGAGTCCAGAAGAGCGAAATCAGGGCGATAGCCCCGATTAAGAATACGATAAGTCCTCCGGCGGTCATTGCGCGGTTACGAAATAGATAAAACCGTCTTTGGGCAGGCGGCTTTAGTTCCGGCAGAGGGGTAAGGGCCGGGCCAGAGGTAAGCGGCGGTTCAAGCTTTTGATTTTGCGAGGCTAATTTCTGGCTCATGCGGTAGCTCCTAGCCTGATGCGAGGGTCTAGCCAGGTGTAAATCAGGTCTACCGCTAAATTTATCAGCACTACGAACAGCGCCAGAATCAACACCGCTGCCCGTATTACTGGTAAATCCCGCGCCTCGATAGATTGAATCATAAGCCAGCCTACCCCCGGCCAGGCAAAGACGGTCTCCACCACCACTGAGCCGCCCAATAGAGCGCCAAATTGCAGCCCCAATACCGTAACGACTGGAATGGCACTGTTGCGGAGAACGTGTCGCCATGCAATAGTCCCTTCCTTCAGACCTTTGCTGCGGGCGGTGGTTACATAATCGCGTTGCAAAGTTTCGGCTACCGAGCGGCGAATGAGCCGAATGAGTAAGCCGATTGAAAAAGTGCTGATAGTTATCGTCGGCATTATTAGCTGCTGCCAGCTACCTGACCCAGAAGCCGGTAGCCAGCGCAACCCGCCCGCCAGTACCAGAATTAGAATTACCCCCAGCCAAAAAGATGGGAGTGAAATTGCCAGTAGCGCAAAAAAGGAAGCGATAATATCGAACCACCGCCCTTTGTAGCGGGCCGCCAGAATGCCGACTGGTAGACTTATCAGGGTGGAGAAAAGCAGACTTACAATTGCCAGTAACAAAGTGTTGGGCAAGCGTCCCAGCACCAGTTCGAGAGCCGAGGTACGATAGCGAAACGACTCGCCCATATCGCCAGTAAACGCTTTGCCCAGAAACAAAAAGTATTGGACAAAAACCGGCTGGTCAAGATTATACTGATGCCGAATATTGGCGATATCTTCCGAGCGGGCATTGAGCGGAATCAAGGCCGCCACCGGGTCGCCGGACAAGAAAATTAGTACGAAACTAAAAATACTGACTGCTACTAAAACTAAAAGGGCTTGCCACAGCCGTTGCAATACCAGCTTCCCCATCTATTTCCTTTTATTCTTATTCTATTCTAAGCTTAATTTGGGAGTAATACTTAGGGGTTCGGGCCATCTGCGGGCCGCACCCCCATTACAGGATGGTTATAATCTAGCGAAGCCGCCGCGATTTGTCAACCATAATCGGAGAGCGCATCTAATTGATGATGTTTTATGCAACTAGAATTAAGTTCCTAGGTCTATTCTCTTCAGATTATCCCCTTAAGGTTGTAAATATTTTGGTGGTCTGGTTTTTGCTCTTGAGGTAATAACTCGATAACTTTGCTATTGAGGATGAGCCTAGTTTTTTACCCCAGGTGGTTATACAACGAGCTAAAGTAAACATTAGAAATTGCGAGAATTGAATGGCTGAGAAATTTGATTTGTTGGTAATCGGCGATGGTGCAGCAGGCGGTTCGGCGGCTTCGGCGGCTACCAAAGCTGGCAAGCGGGTAGCCCTGGTCGAAAAGAATAAACCGGGCGGCACCTGCTTGAACTACGGTTGCGACCCGACCAAAACTCTACTAAACGCGGCTCACCGGCTTTATCAGGCTCGACATAGTGCCGAGTTCGGTTTGCAAATTAGTCGAGCAGAGGTAGATTGGACGGTGCTACAGACCAGAGTTCGCTCCGTGATTGATCAGTTGCGGGGTGGGTCGCTGGAACAAGCTTTTGACCATATCCGCCAGGAGGGTATCACGGTATTCAGAGGTGAAGCTCGCTTTATCAGCCCCAACCGAGTGCGGGTCGGTCAGCAAGAAATTGAAGCCAGCCAGATATTGATTGCTACTGGGACTATTCCGGCCATTCCACGCATAAAGGGTTTGAGCCAGGCCGGTTTTATCACCAATACAGAGGTCGTCAGTCTGACCGCATTACCCGAAAGTTTGGCTATAATCGGTGGCGGGGTAATCGGCATCGAATTCGCTCAACTATTTTCGCGTTTGGGGGTCAAAGTCACGGTTGTCGAACACGGCAAAACTATTCTTGATACTGAAGATCAAGAACTGGTAAATTTGTTACGCAAGCTATTGGAAAAAGAAGGCATTACCATCCTGACCGATTTAACTATCAATGAAATTCAGCATGACATAGAGAAGAAAATTTTGCAGCTAACCCACAAGGATAGCCGCTATGAGGAAATTCGGGCCGAGCAGATTCTGGTAGCTGCTGGTCGCCAACCGGTATTGGAAGGTTTGGGACTGGCCGAAATTGGTCTGGAAACGACTAAACATGGTATCCAGGTTGACCAGTTTTTGCGGACGAATGTACCGAATATCTGGGCCGCAGGTGATATTGCCGACCCATTGCAGTTTACCCACGTGGCTACGGAACAGGGTGAATTGGTCGCCTCAAACGCTTTTGCGACCACGCCGCGCCCCTTCAATCGGCAGGCGATTCCCTGGGTAGCTTTTACTCAACCCGAACTGGCACACGTAGGCCAGACTGAAGATGAATTAAAAAAGGCTAATAAAGCTTACCGAGTGGCTCGTGTGTCCTTTGATAAAGTAGAACGGGCCATTACCGATGGCGTTACCGATGGAATGCTAAAGGTGCTGGCGGATAAAAAAGGTATGATTTGGGGGGCGCATATTCTAGCCGAAAAGGGCGGCGAGCTTTTGGCTCCGCTGGTTTTGATGATGCGGCACGATTTGCCACTGGACAGCTTGGCAGATACTATTTTGCCTTATCCGACGCTAGGATTGAGCCTTAAAAGTATAGTCGGCCAACTCCAGAACCCCTGAGAAACAGAGTGATTACGACCACCCCATTCAAATGTAATACATGTTATCGGTACTATTCCTATTTAATAAATGTACCGGTCCAAGAAAGCATTGCGGAATTTACCATGAGGATCATAAGTATGAAGCAAGCGTTGAAAATCGCTCAATTTGGGGTAGGCCGCTTGCACTTGCCCGGCGGACATTGTAAACAGCTTGCCCCAATGCGGGATAGCATCTAACGGTGCGAGTTGCTCTTCGATTACCGGCAGCAACCGCCGGACTTCCTCCCAATTCTTTTTCCAGGTAAAGTGAATGGCGACCCGCGCTTGTTGATAACACGGACTCATCCACAAATCGTCGGCAGCGATAGTACGCACCTCACAAATTTGCAGCAGGGGAGCTATCTGCGGGCGTAAATCAGCCACCTTATACAAGGCCGTAATCGCATGCTGACGAGGAACTAGATATTCGCTTTGCAACTCTTCCCCACTGCTTGGCGTGAAATCCATGCGAAAGTGGGGTAAACGCTCATACCAGGGACCAACCAGGCCCATCTGCGGAGTGCAAGCGGCAGAGGACATTCTGGCGATAGGGTGACGCTGGGTCTGGGCCGGGGTCGCCCCGAACAAATCCGACTTTGGCTCAATTGGAGTATTGTCTGCCGCCGTATGCTGGTGTTTTAACCAGACTTGGTTAATCTCCTCGCTTTTTTGCCAGTCGGTAAACAGACTGACGCTATAGGCCTGAGCTTCAATCTCATCAAAGTGTTTTTCCAATTGTTTCAACGGCAGGTTCTCATACACGACCTGAAACATGTTAAAGGTCGGTACAAGGTTCAGGGTAAGTTTCGTGACCACGCCTATTCCACCTAAGCTCACGACTGCCCCGAAAAAATGTTCACTATTCTGGGCGTGGGATAAAACCACTACTGAGCCATCGGCCTTGACTATTTCCATTGCCGCAACCGCTGTAGCCAGGTTGCCATTGCGTTCCCCTGAGCCATGGGTGGCTGTGGCACAGGCTCCGGCAATAGAAATATGGGGTAAGGAAGCCAGATTGGGTAAAGCATAGCCTTCGCGCTGAAGCTGTTGGCAAATCTGACCATATTTCACGCCCGCCCCAACCGTCAGGGTGTGCTGATTTCGGTCTATCACCGGCTCATAATTAAACCGTTCAAGCGAGAGCATATCTTGAGGACTGTCGGCAATGTCGTTAAAGGAATGACCTGAACCTAGTACCTTTAGCTGGCTGACCTGGCCTACCACTTCTTGGACTTGCTCAAGTGTTTCGGGATAATGAAATCTGGTGGCACTATAGGTGTAATTGCCAGCCCAATTGCTCCGTTGCATGCTCATTTTGTACTCCTATTATAAATCTAAGCTTGATGAGATAACAATCACTTCATCCCTCAATTAACTTTCGGTACTCTTAGGGGTGAAGTGGAAACCGGCGGTCAAGGGTGTTCCTAATTGCTTTCTACTTAGCCGTAGCCGAAATACCTTGATAGGTTGACCATGATGCTTAGTAGTTGCTAAAGTTTCATATGATTCTCCTCGGCCCTAGCCAACTCACGTGGCAGATTGGTTAGGTAGACCAGCCAGTAACTCAAGTCGCTTTAAATTGACTCGCATGAGCGCGGCGCGGTGGTCGCCCGCCGAGGAATAGCTGAATTCCCAACAGTAAATACCTTCAACCCTCAGTTCTTCCTGCTATCCAGTCCGCCAGAATCCGCTGGTCGAATCCGAAGGCCAGAGGCGGCATTTCGTTGGGCGCGAAGAATTTTAGCTCCATCACTTCTTCTGCTTGTGGCTGGAGGTGGGCTAAATCGCTGACCGGGATTGCCCGGAACGCCAGCAGAATATAGGGATTGTCGGTGTCGCTATAAATCCCTATCAACCCATTGAGGGCTATCGTCAGATTGGTTTCCTCCTTGACCTCGCGGAGGGCGGCATCTTCGACCTTCTCGCCTCGGTTGACATAACCCCCGGTAAAAGTCCACTCTCCTTTAGCCGGGCTGATATTGCGCCGACCCAGCAAAATCCGGCCCTGGTGTTCGACCAAAACCACTGTCACGACCTTCGGGTCTTGAAACACTACAAATTCACAGTCCGGGTTAGGGCAGCATTGGCGCAACGCCCCGAATTTTTCGGCTTGCACCATCGTTGTCGCGCACATCGGGCAATACTTATATTCCATGAATTTTCACCACCTGTCCGGTTTTTATCGCTTCCTGGATTGCCAGACAAACCCGTACATTGGCGGCAGAATCGGTCAGGGGGTAGGGCGTGGGCTGCCCCGTTAATACGGCCTGACTAAAAGCTTCGGCCTGAAGCTGAAAATGGTTAGTAAGCGGATAAGTTTCGGTGGTCAGGCCGGTTTGGTTGCTCCGCAGATAGACATAACCTGGTACTTCCGGCTCTTGCCACATATTTTCCACCGACACTGTACCACCCGTCCCGACCATCTCATAGAACGAGCGCCGCCCATAGTTCATGCCATAGTCCAAGACCGCTTTTCGTCCCTCCCCAAAATCCAGGATAACCACCGCGCTGATGTCCACCCCGTTTTGCATTTCGGCCTGAGCATAGACCGTCTGCGGCTCGCTACCGAACAGCCAGCGCGAAATATTGACGGCGTAACAGCCGACATCCCAGGTTGCTCCGCCGCCTAGCTTGTCGTCCAGTCGGATATTATAGCCGGGAGTGGAGATAGAAAAGGCAAATGTCCCTCGTAAGATGCGCGGCTCTCCAATCGCCCCCGCCGTCAGCAACTCCCGAACTCGCGCTTGCTGAGGATGATAGCGGTACATAAAGCCTTCCATAATCTGAACCTGGTTAGTCTGGGCCGCTTCCGCAATGCGCTCGACCTCTTCCGGGGTCAGAGCTAAGGGCTTTTCGCACAGCACATGTTTTCCGGCCTGGGCCGCCTTTATCACCCACTCGGTATGCAAGCCATTTGGCAAGGGAATATACACCGCTTCTATTTCAGGGTCAGCCAGTAGCGCCTCGTAGCCTTCATAAACTTTACCGATGTTCCACTGGGCGGCGGCATCCCGGCCTTTCTGGGGGTCGCGGCTGGCGATAGCAATTACCTCGGCATTATAAGCCGCTTGAAAGCCGGGAATCGTCCGACGGTTAATCCGGGCGGCGCTCAATACCCCCCAGCGCAATTTTCTTTGATTAACACTTTTATCAAAACTTTCGCTCATTTTGGCAGGTTCCTTTCATTTAGCAGGCTTCTAACCTGGCGACTCGCTTCAAATATCATAAGGGCTATAATGCCGTCCTCGCCTTATAAAAGCAAGCGATTACCGACCGTTATATTTTTATAAGGCTTCCAGATAGCTTATAACCGCTTTTCTGCCTTATTTCTTCGCGCTAATTAAGCACTTTCCTAATTATTCCGACCCTGATTTGAACTAAAATATTACGTGGCGTAAGCGAAAGTTAGCAAGGCAGATGGAATGTTCAGGAGGTTTCTGACCACTGGACACGCACCACTGATCACTTTTTTAAAGGAGCAATAAAATGGCGAAAGCAAGTTGGAATGGCGCGGTGATTGCCGAAGCGCCAATGGAACAATGCGAAGTGGTAGAAGGCAATATTTATTTCCCCCGGACGGCCCTCAAGCCCGAATTTTTCCAAAATAGCGATTATCATACCGTCTGTAGCTGGAAGGGGACTGCCAGTTATTTTGATGTCACGGTCGAGGGTAAAGTAAATAAAGATGCGGCCTGGTTTTATCCTGTCCCTAAAGATGCCGCCAAAAACATCACCGATTATGTAGCTTTCTGGCACGGCGTTAAAGTCGAAAAGTAACCGATAGTAACACAAGACAAAAGGGTTATCTTTAGGGCTGTATAATAGCTCCTTAAAGATAACCCTTTTAATTTCCGAGTAAAGTTACTTGTGGCAGAACTAGATTTTGAGGCGACCAGGAGCGCGAGGCCGCAACACGAAAGCGAAAGAGGCAAACATTATCAGCACTACCGCCAAAACTATTTCGACCCACCGAATCGGGGTCAAATCTTCACTGGCGGCGGCCTGGGTTTGGGGAGCGGTAGTAGCTACTTTGGTTGGGTTGGCGGTAGCCGTTGCCGTAATATTGGTGGTAAGGCCGGATATACTGCCCGCCCCGGCCCGATTAGTGCCACCGCTTAGACTGCCAACGGCTTCCAGCGTCGGAGTTGGGTCAGCGGTGGCGACGGCTACCGCCGAAGGTTGGGCGGCAGGAGCGGCGAAAAGGCCTACCAAATCCAGCACAAAGGCGAAAACCAGAAAAGCGGCGGCAATTGCCGCCGCAACCCTGGCATAGCGGTAGACCGGAGAAGGCCTCAAACGACGGGCTTGGGCCGGAGTCAGAATAAAAGAGCGCGGGGCGCTTACTTCCGGCAGGCGGCGCAATAATTTCACAGTCTGGCGCAGGCCTTCCAGGTCGGCGGTACATTGAGCGCACTCGGCAAGATGGGTTTTGAGGCGCTGGCTGGCGGCTTCCGGCAACGTCCCATCAATATAATCGGAAATAAGAATCAACCACTCAGCGCGGTGGTCATCGCCTTCCGATCCACTATTTTCTTTCCCGGCCTTTATCTGATTCACAATATTATAAGCGGCTCTACCCAGAGCCATGCTCCCTTTATATGGTTATTGATTCCTAAGCTGAAGTTTGCGACTTTAATTACAAACTCTACTCATATAAACGTAACTTACTGACTAAAAGTTCCCTGATTTTTATGTAAATATTCACGCACTTTCAAACGACCCCGGCTAATCCGGGATTTGACCGTTCCTAGCGATGCCCCGGTAATCGTGCCGATTTCCTCATAACTCAAATTCTGAACATCTGACAAAATTACCGCAATCCTTTGGTCTTCGGGCAAGCTTTGGAGGGCCAGGGCTAGTTCGCGGGCCAGTTCGCGGCGGGTAGCATGTTCTACCGGGTCGCCGTCTTCATCCTCCAAAATTGCCAGGTCACTACCCCCGACTTTTTCGGCCTCAGCAACCATCTCATCCAGCGAGGTAGTCGGGCGGCGGGTTCGCACTCGCAAACGGTCATAGCAGATATTGCTGGCAATCCGCAATAACCAGGACTTGAACGAGCCGCCCCGAAATTGATGCAGGGCGCGGTAAGCCTGAAAAAAAGTGTCCTGAGCCGCGTCTGCCGCCGCCTCCGACTCGTTGAGCATACGATAAGCCAGATTAAACACTCGTTGCTGGTAAAGGTTCACGAGTTGATTAAAAGCAGCCAGGTCGCCACTTTGCGCGGCTGCTACCAGTTTATCTTCAGGTTCTTCTTGCATCTGCGCCTTAAAGGAACGCGAACCAATTAACAACATATCTTTTTTCGGAATGAAGCTAACTCCTGAAACTAATCCCTCCACCTTATCTATTCCCGGTGGCTGGTTCGGATTACTCATAAAAGTCAGGCTGATTTTATCACATTTTGCGGGCCAGGGTCATAATCGAAAGGCCAAACGGTAAATTCAGCCCGGTGCTGCCCAGTAACCGGGTTTCGAGGCCCATTATGCCTTCCAGGGTCAAATTGAGCAGAGG
This sequence comes from Chloroflexia bacterium, assembly GCA_038245615.1. Classification (GTDB taxonomy): domain Bacteria; phylum Chloroflexota; class Chloroflexia; order Chloroheliales; family Chloroheliaceae; genus 54-19. The sequence goes on from JBBRSG010000041.1 coordinate 14,607, forward strand.
ATGGGGAACGGTCAGGTCAGTTTCGACTTCGGCCTGGGCGTAACTGGAACTTATCATGGTGGGTTGGGCCGCCAGCTTGCGGGCGCGAGCCAGCCGTATCAAGGCCGCCGGGGGAAATAAGAAAGTATTCAGGTAAGTTTGGCGCTCAATCCGCATCCCGACTGTCGCCATTTTTTCGGCTACCATTTTGGCGTTATAGCGGCGTTGGCCGCGAATTGCCAGGTCGTGTTCACTATACAAAAACTGGTAGGCCGGTAGGTTCAGCACCAAAAGCCCACCGTGCCGCAAGACCCGGCCCAGTTCAGAGAAAGCTGGTTGGTCGTCCGGCAGATTGTTGATAACGTCAAAAGAAATGGCAATATCGAAGCTGTTAGCAGCAAAGGGGATTTGGGTAATTGAAGCTTGACTGATATGGCCCTCCAGCCCCCGCCGCCGACAAAATTCCAGCCCGGCCTCGGAAAGGTCAAAGCCGACGGCTTGACGGGTCGGCAGTTTATTGCCAAAGCCAGTCAGGAATTGCTGTAAGTTTGCGCCAGTTCCGCATCCCGCATCCAGAATCCGGGGGGCGGGGTTGGCTTTCCAGTCGTAGTGCCGTTGCAGAAGCGCCAGCAAGTTCCGCCGCATTCCGCGATACCACCAGTGTCGGTCCTCGACTTCGTACATTCGGCGATACTCGCCCTGCATCATTTCGGTCTGAGGATGACCCTGGGTCGAGCGGGGCATAATGTCTAACGAGTCGGGCGGCAAAATTTTCTCCTTGACAGTGGTCGGTGGTCAGTGGTCAGTGGTCAGTAGGAGAGTTACAAGTTTTGAGTTTTAAGTTTTGAGTTAAAATGCCAAGCCCTAGGTGGACTTACGCAGTCCGCAGTCCTCAGTCCTGCATTTTCTGACCACTGACCACTGACCACTCACCACTGACCACTGACCACTGACCACTGACCACTTACCACTTTACCCCCTGTTATACCATATTCGGCCCGAATAGTCATTTTTTGTTTGAGGCCAGCCATTCCAGGGTTTTGGGGATTACCAGTTCGGCGGCTTCGCGCTGTGGGTAGTGTCCATAACCTTCCAGCACCTCGATTTGGGCTTGCGGAATATCGGCCTGAACTTTGGCGGCTTCGGCCTTAACATCCTTGAAATCCGGGTCGCTAGTCCCCAGGAAAATCAAGGTCGGGGCTTTCACCTGGCTGGTTTTTTCATCCAGATGGCGCGTCCAGAGCATATCGGTCAAGCCTTTGATAGCGCCCTTTTGCTGCATGTTGGCTTGGCTTTGGGCCAGATAATCTTGCTCAACCGGATTTTTGGGATACAGGGTTTTGAAATAATTGGCCCACATTCCCGCGCCCACTCCCGGAACGCGCATCGCGGCAATCATCATCGCCATCATCATTCGGTTGCCAGTATAGAATATTGGACCAAACAGCATCAGGCCCAAAACCCTTTCAGGGTGTTCCACTGCGAATAGCCCCGCCGAAGCCCCCGAAATTGAACCACCCGCCAGATAAGCCTGCGGTACACCCTCGGCATCCAGAATTGCTCCGATGTCGTTTTTCAGGTCGTTGAGGGTATGGGAAGCGAATTTTCCAACCGATTGCCCATTGCCGCGCAGGTCGGTGGTAATTACCCGATACCCGGCCTTTACCAGGGCCGGGGCAAACCGGTCATAAACTCGGCGGGTATCGCCCATCCCCGGCAGGCATAATACTACCGGCCCATTCCCGGCTACGTCGTAAGCCAGTCTGCCGCCTGCTACTTCCACGAATTTTGCTTCACTACCTAATTGACCCTGAAAAGTTTGGTTGTTCATTGAATTTCCTTTTGCCTTTCTTAATAGCTTTACGTCCGAACGTTCGGACGCTTATATTTTCAAAAAAATTAGTAAATCACTGTTTCCGTAAACAAGATGCCGAATGCCATCTCGATAATCTGGTTAATTTTCTCTTCCAGACTGATTTGCCCAAAAGAGTCCTGGTCTATGACGGCTTTGCTAACCAGCCCTACTATCATGCTCATCAAGGCGCTATCGGCAATCGCTCGTACCGGGTATTTAGCCCGCATCTGGCCTATCAGCCATTGCATTCCGGCATTCGATTGCTGGGTTTCCTCAGAGTATTGCCCCTGGATCAACATTTCCTGCTGAGTTCGCAAAAAGCAGAAAGCATACTCCTGGGGATGTAACAAACCCCATTCGATGAAGGCCCGGCCCATCGCCACGAACTGCGCCAATGGCTCATTGGCGGCCTTTTGATAGGCGGCAGTCGCAATTTTGGCCTCATCGTCCAGGATTTTGGTCAGGAGGGCGTTGGCTAATTCCTCCTTGCTTTTGAAATGAGTATAGAAACTGGCCTTCGACTTGAAACCGGTGGCCTGACGAATATCGTCAATCGAAGTTCCATCGTAACCCCTTTGGGTAAAAAGCTGGAGCGATTGCTGAAAAATCAGGTCGCGGCTGCTCAGATTTGATTTCGGATGTTCAGTCAGGGTGTTACTCATTTTGTTTCCTTCGATTTATCCGTCCGAACGTTCGGACACTTTTATAATACCACAAGATTTCAGGCTGTCAAGGGGTTTGGGCCACCAATTTCAATTAATTTTAGCAAACTAATATCAAGTCAGATTGAGTGGTCTATAGTGGGTATCACAACTAATTTTTTTCTTCTGGCGCGGCGGGATGGTAAATAAGGGCCGTCACCCCGGTATCAAAGTTCTGGCTACTGGCTAGTTTTAGCTTGGCAGTGCGGTTGTCCTTAAAAAGGCGTTTGCCGCTTCCCACTACTACCGGGAAAATCAATAGCCGGTATTCATCCACCAACCCGGCTTCCATCAAAGAGTCGACCAGTGTGCCGCTGCCGTAAACCAAAATGTTGCGGCCGTCCTGTTGTTTTAGCTGGGCGACTTCTTCCATAATATTTTCTCTAATGATGGTCGAATTGTTCCAATCCGCCGTTGCAAGGGTAATAGTTACCACATATTTTGGTATGCTGTTCATCCAATCGGCCCCTTTGTCGGTGCTGTTAGGCCAGGCCTGGGCAAAGCCCTCATAGGTAATGCGGCCCAGTAGTAGCATGTCGCTCTCGAATTGCTCGTCGCCTTTGAACTTGGCAATCTTATCGCTCCTAAACTCGAAAGTCCAGCTTGGAGCTTCCATAACCCCATCCAGGGATACAAACTCGGTTACTACCAGTTTTCTCATCTTGTTTTCTCCAATCCTACACCCAGTCAGCGGCCTATTTTGAATACCTTATGCTAAAATTACTATCCTTCACTATCCTAAAAAGAGCCTGGGTTTACCACTACCTTTGATATAGGATACATATATAATTTTTCCGAGTTTCTCAATTTGCCAGCGAAAGTTCTAATTATAAAACCCTTTTAACCAACTGACCTGAGCGATTTTGGCTTGCCCGGCGAGGGAGGGGTGAAAATAGTCGCGGGCAGTGACATCCGCCGTGACGAATTGGGTGTCAAAAATGGCGTTGTTGTCAAAACGACAATTGTTAGCATAGGCCTCGCAGACCTCTTTCAACTTGGCATTGTAATCTTTGACCCGCTGCAAGACGTTGTTACGCCGGGTCACGTCGGCTGCCGCCGTCGAGGTCGGGTTCACCAACATTGATTGGCAGACATTAAAGACATCCCAGACCAGGCGAGCGGTGCTGTTACCCTTGAAAAGCGACCACAGGTTGTAGATATTGGGAATACTCAGCACCATAATTTTTGCATTTGGCGAGCCGCTTTTGAGGCTGTCCAAAGCCGCTTTGAACTGGCTCTTGAAAGTATCCAATGAGGTCATGCTCGCTTCCGAGCTGGCACAGGCATCGTTGGCTCCCATCAGGATAGTTACGTACTGCACTCCACCCCGGCTGTTTATACCTTGCACCTGTCCCAATAAATCTGCCATAACCGCCCCGGACTTGGCATAGTTGTAATTCTTGCCACTTATCGTCGGGTTGAGTTTCAACAACCGGCTATAGTGGCTGACCACCCCGCCATTAGTGCCAGTCGCCCACGAGTTAGAAGGTGCATCCAGATAGGGGATAAAGCCGGTGTTAAAACCGCGAGTGATGGAGTCGCCAGTTGAGGCGATTGAATTCGGGTAGACCGGGGCAGCTTCGGCGAGCGGGGAAAAAACCGCCAGCCCCAGCCCTAAAATGCACACCAAAATCAGGCTCGCCAACCATTTGCCGCGCCGCAAAATTTTAATCGCAGGCATCTGCCATTCCTCCTTGACTGCAAGCTAATACAAGCTAATAAAGGTACTTAATCAACTTAATCAGGAACATAGAAAATATGAGGTTGTTATTTAATTTAAAAATCGGGTCACTAAGAATGCTAACTTGACTATAGCATACAGTACGTTCTCCGGCAAGATATGATAAAATTATTTATATCCAAGTTATATTCGGAGTAGCTTTTAAGCTTTTTGGTGATAGAGCTGGTTGAAAAATTGAGGCTGAAATTATGTCGCAAAAAATTAGGTCAGGCGGTGCGCCGCTGATAATCGAGCGGCCCTGGCGCTATTTCGGGCGCTGGTTTATGGCCCTGTTGCTGACGCTGGTGGCTATCTTGCCGCCTTCCCCGACCTTACCCAATCCGGCGCGGGCCGCAGGAGTTTCTGCGCCCTTTATGACCCCGGTGGCAAGCTTTCCCTACGACCAGAATTTTGGCTTTATCAGTACTGCTGGAACTGATTTCCCGGCAGCAGGCGATGGCAGCGAAGTTGCCAATAGCAGCACTGGGGCGACCACCTTTACCAGCGGCACAACCGGCGGAGTCCAAAAAAGCCTTGCTCCAACCGGGATTATTTTGCTACTTACCGCCTCAACCACGCCTCGCGTAAATTTGAGCCTGAACACCAGCGGGGTCACTCTCCAAAATCTTACCCTGGATTTGCAAAAGACTACTGCTAATGCCCGGATTGTGAGCCTTAAAATCGAGGTCAGTACCACCGGCAGTGCCGGAGTCTTTTCGGTGCTGACCGCCAGCGCCTACCAAACCTCCGAAGGTACGCAGACCAAAATCATAGATATTTCGGCTTATAGCAACCAGCCTAATTTGGTTTTGCGCTTTTCGGCTCAGGATGTGAGTGGCAGTGGGTCGCGGCCCGGTATTCTGATTGACCGAATTAGAATCAGCAATCTGGGCGGGAATGGCCCGGTTGTGCCGACTTGCAGCACCCCCATAACCACCGTCCAGGGGGTCGCCCTCAACCGCCCGATGACCGCCACCGATGGCGATGGAACGGTATCGTCGGCTATGATTGGGGCTGGCCCGACCCCAGCGCCGTCTCCCGGCACTATTGGCCTGGCAGCGGTTACTCCAGCTTCCGGCCCCGGCGGAGTCCTGACTGCTACCGTTGCGGTCAGCAATCTGGTTCCGCCGGGTGATTATAACCTGACCATAACCTTTGCCAATAACGATGCCCCGACCCCCCAGACCGCCAAATGCACCATCGCAGTCAAGGTCTTGCCGCCGGTCACACTGACTCCCATTTACAATATTCAGGGCGCGGCCCGCCAATCATCGCTGGTTGGCAGTTCGCTGGCTACTCAGGGAGTGGTGACAGGCCGCAAAAGCAACGGGTTTTTTATTCAGGATGGGATGGGCGATGGCCTCGACAGCACCTCGGACGGCATTTTTGTCTTTACTGGTAGCCCCGTTCCGGCGGCGGCAGTTTTAGGAAATAGCGTGCTGGTCAGTGCTACCGTCGCGGAATATGTGGATACCGTAAACAACCCGGACGATGCGCCCCTGACCGAATTGAAAACCCTGACTGCCATCTATGATTTAGGGCCAGGCCCGACGATTACCCCGATAATCATAAGCACCGACCCGGCCCGTTCCGGCCCGAACTTGCGCCGCCCGCCCCTGGTAGCGATATTTGACCCGACCAACCCGGCCTATAACCCGGCGGTCAATGGCGTAGATTTTTATGAGACGCTGGAAGGCATGTTGGTCGAGGTAGATAACGGCCTGGTAGTCGGCAACACTTCCAGTTTCGGGGAAATCGTGGTCGTACCAGACGGTGGGTTAGGAGTAAGCGGCTTGACCAGCCGCAAGTCTCTGGTGATTTCGGCCTCCGCAACGATTACCGATTTCAACCCGGAACGGGTGATTATTGAGGATGAAGGCGAGGGCATCGGCTCTAATCCCAAACTGTCAGTGGGCGATGCGATTAATGCTGCCGTAATCGGCCCACTCGATTACACCAACAGTAATTTCCGCCTCCAGGTACTTGCTCCCATTACAGCCTATAGCACGGCCTCGCGCCCGACCCAGGAAAGCATTCCACCGTTGGATGTCGCCAGCCCCGGTCAGTTGCGGATTGCCAGCTATAACCTTGAGAACTTTATCCAGAGTCCGACCAGCAGTACTGATTTACAACGAGTGGCGCGGGTCGCCGACCATATCAAGAATCGGCTGGGTGCGCCCGATTTGCTGATTTTAATCGAAATTCAGGACGATAGTGGTGCAACCAGTGATGGTGTAGTCACCGCCGATACCAATTTGGGACGATTGCGCCAGGAAATCTTGAATCTGGGCGGGCCAGCTTACAGCTTCAAGTATGTGTCGCCGCTCAATAATCAGGATGGTGGGCAACCGGGCGGCAATATTCGGCAAGCGTTTTTCTTTCGCACTGACCGGGGATTGGCCTTTGTAAATAAAACCGCCGGGAACGCTACCACTCCGGTCAGCTTTTCAGCCATCGGGGGTTTGAACCTGAACCCAGGCCGGATTTCGCCGAGTGACCCGGCTTTTAGCGACAGTCGCAAACCGCTGGCGGGTGAGTTTGTCTTTAATGACCAACGCTTAATCGTGATTGGCAATCACTTTAATTCGCGGATAGGCGACCAACCGCTTTACGGCGCGAACCAACCGCCAACTCTCAGCACTCAGGTCAAACGCAGCCAGCAAGCCCAGATTGTGCGCGATTTCGTGACTACGGTGCTTACGGCTGACCCGACGGCTAATGTGATTGTTGCCGGGGATTTAAACGAATTCGAGTTTGGCAATCCCCTGGCTATCCTGAAGAACGGGAATGGCACGCTTGCCGCCGGGTTGCAGCTTGCTAACGTGATTGAGAACCCGGCCCTGGATGGTGAACGCTATACCTATCAATTTGAGGGCAATTCGCAGGTGATTGATCATATTCTGTACAGCCCGGCCTTGAGTGCGAAGCTTTCGAGCGTGGATATTGTCCACTTTAACGCTGATTATTTGACGACTGATAGCGTGCGGGCCAGCGACCATGACCCGGTGACGGCGGTTTTTGAGTTCGGCTGTAACGCCTATGTCGTGACCCAGAATAGTGATACTGGCAGTGGGGCTTGTGGCTCACTGTCCTATGCTTTGAACCAGGCCAGGGTTTCCAGCGTGCCAGTCGAAATTCGGTTTAATGTGGCGACGGTCAATCTGAGCGGGCTATTGCCGGTGGTGACTAATACCAGTTCGCTGGGCATAACCATTCGGGGCGGTTGCACCCCCGATAGCGCCGGGCGGGGCGTACCGGGCGTGCGGCTCAATAATAATTTGGCGGTCAGTATCGGCCTGACGCTGACCAATAGCATCGTGATTACCGGGCTGAAAATGACTGGCTTTAACAATTATGCTCTTGACCTTGCAGGCAGCAATAATCGGCTGGAATGTAGCTGGCTGGGAACAGCAGACGGTATAAATCCAGCCCCTAACGGCAACGGGTTGCGGATTTTAGCAGGTGCGAACAACAATACGTTGGGTCGGGCCGGAATAATCGCCAGTGGCAACCTGTTGAGTGCTAATCTCGGCGATGGGCTGCGAGTAGAAGGCGGGACAAACAATATGCTATACTACACCCGAATTGGCTACCGACAGGACGGCGGCCCGCTATTAAATGGCACTGCCTTGCGGCTTTTGCCCGGCAAATCGCTTGTCTTCGGGCCGGGAAACGGAGTCAGAGAATAGTTTTGAATTTTGAATTTTGGTCGAAGACCACCCCTTTGGGGCGAGTTTTGAGTTAAAATGCCAGGCACTAGCCAGCATTACTCAGCACTCAGTTCTCCGACCACCGGCTACTAACCACTGCTAAAGGAATAACTTGCAACTTAGCGAGGCTAAAACTGAGCTGGTAGAAATTAAAGGACGGATTTTCCAGCGACCTTATGGTTTGTTGAAGGTGGTTTGGGTCGGGCTGGTGTTTTTGCCCCCGCTAATAATGTTCTTGATAATTCAAGATTTGGTGGTCAACGTCCCGTTTGTGGATGGCTGGGAAATTGCCCCGATGTTGACCAAAATCCGCAGTGGCAACGGCCTGACCTTTAATGACCTATGGTCGGTTCACGTAGACCATCGAATTCCAGTCCAGCGTCTAATCCATTTGGGTTTAATTCTTATCACCGGCAGTTGGAGCAACCTGACCGAAGTCTACGCCCAGCTTGGCTTGCAACTTCTGGGTCTTTTTATTCTCTGGCGGCTGCTCAAGGCCAGCTTACCGGCTTGGGTCGTACCGCCGCTTTTAATTGCCTATTCCTGGTTACTCTTTTCACCCGCCCAGTACGAAAATTGGCTCAATGGCTTTCATATCGCCTGGTTTCAACTGACTACCCCCATGTTGGCCCTTATCTGGCTGATAAATCGCTGGTCGGGGCGTTGGTGGAGTCTAGGACTGGCAATGCTCGCGGCGCTAACCGCCAGCTTTGCACTGGTTAGCGGGCTAATCCTGTGGGTTTTGGGGTTGGGCGGCTTGATTGTAGCCCGTTACACTTTGAAACCTCGCTGGAGCTGGCGGGCAATCGCGGTTTGGGGCGGGACTGCCATAATTCTTATTTTGGTCTATTTTTATGATTACAAGTCCGGCACCGGACAACAAAGCCTGGAATATCTGACCAAACATCTAATCGAATGGCCTTATTATATCGTTGCCTATCTGGGGTCGGCTCTCGCGGCGCTCTGGGGCGATATGGCGGCAGCTTTCTGGTATGGCTTGGGCGGGTTGCTGATAGCAGGAATAGCGGTGGGCTATTTGTGGCGCAGAAATATCAAGCCCTGGCATCCCCGCCTCTTGCCCTGGATAGAGATAGTTATATTTGTCGGCATAAGTGGCGCAATCACCGGGGTAGGCCGTATCTCGCTTTTGGGTCAGAGCCTTATTGCCAGTCGCTATCTAACTGCGACCAATTTTTTCTGGGTCGGCTTCAGTGCGATAGTGACTCTAGCTGGCGTAGAACTTTGGCGAGAATGGCGTGAGCAGGAGAGCCGCCCTCGACTGATTTGGCTGCTAGGCGGCGCAACAGGATTGATAATACCCTTAGTACTAGGCTATATCTTGAGCTATAATCAAGGCTACCAGAATATGAAGGCTCTGAGCAGTGACCGCGAGGCTGACCGCTATTTTCTGTACGATTACGGGGCGGTTTTACCGGAAATGATTGTAGACTTGTATCCCGAAGTCGGCGCGTTGCAACAATGGGCTTACGGTCTGGAAAAATTTAAGGATGGGCCGTTTCGCTTACCCGCCGCCGAATATCGTCAGCAACTAGCCGACAAGTGGAATAAGCGCCTCTCGGCCACAAATTACCAGCGTTATAGCATGCCGGGGGAGAACCTCAAACCGGTTGAGGACAAAGGAATTTCCACCTTTAGCGGTTACAAAGCCAATCAGGTCGAATTTATTAATGAGGGGCGCAAGGGAACTTTTTATAAAACTAGGTTGCCGCGAGGCGATGAAAGCCGTTTGGGGTGGTGGGGAGGCCCAGAAACCCGCATTTTGGATATTCAGCTCAAAGAGGCCATTTATGTTACGCTTACCTGGAACAACGGGCAAAAAGCAATTCTCTATGGGCTTGAAGGTAGCGATGGTTGGAAGCACTTTCGGGCAAATGTTCCGTCCGGTATCACTGAGCTGGAGATTAATCTACATTACCGGGTCAGCCGCCCCCAGTCCGATATAATGCAGCTCGACCTCTATCAGGCTTAGGGAACGGGGATAGTTTTGAGTTTTGAGTAAATTGCCACCTCGCCCTATTTTCTTAGCATTCAGCCCTCAGCCCTCAAAAAAGTGGTTTGCCGGTATCCAGATAAACCGTATTAGCATATTTGCTGGTGCGGAAGCGGTTCAGTTCGCGCATCCGCTCTAAAATCTCGACCAGTTCCTCGGTCACTTCCAGCAGCATATCAATTTCTTCCGGCTCAATCTGGTTCAGCTTTTTGGATAACTGCAACAGACTTAAAATCGTTGTCACTGGCTGGCTGGCATCGTGCAGCAGTCGGGCAATCGTCGCCCGCATCGCTTGTTCTGTGTCCAGTTCATGGGCCTTCTGGCGGTGATAACTGGCCCGCTCAATATATTGCGCCATCAGGAGCGTAAGATAGGTTGGGGTCGGGGCAACCGGCGGAAAAAGCTGGCGACCTTCACGCAACTCAAGCACTCGGTCGGGACGATAATGTTCAAGTACCTCATCCAGTATATCCAGCGCCCGATTGATTAAACCCGGCTCGAAAGTAATAATTGTGTCAAAAAGACGACTGCTTTCCTGGTCATACGGTTCGAGTCGGTCAAGTCCACACAGCAGAACGCTAAATTCGGCGGTCAGCACGATCAAAAACCATTCCTGACGCAGGGCATCATCCTGGGCCAATCGCACCATCACCATATTGACATCCAGTTCGTCCTCCGCCTTCTCATGAGGCCCGACCGGGGACAGGGGTAACTTGGGTTGGGGAAAACCGGCGAAAATGCAAAGGGTTTTGACTAGCCCGGTCATTTTGCGGTAGCGATTAATTTCGTCCTGCCAGTATTTGCCGTACTGAAACCCGGTAAAAACCGTGGCCGGAAGCCGGTTTTTGATAACGGTATCCTCTAAAAAATGGCTAAGTTCCACCAGGGCAGATTTGGTAATTTTGGCAAGCGGTAACTCGGCCCCATATTCCTTTTGCAATAAGTGGAAAAGCGAAACGTCGAGATGCTTGGGTAAGGGGTCGGTTGCTGCACCGCCCCCGGAGGAATCAGTCGAAATATCACTCATACTCAAAACCTTAGCCTTTACTTTGCGATGCTAGAATCGGTATCGTTATCCTCAAAAGGATACTCGAACAGTTCTTTTATCGCTAACTCAAAGCCGGGTATCACGTCTGCGCCATCTAGCTGGTCAGTTATCGTCAGGATTTTCATCGGCTGAGGTTGGCTAGAGTTATAGACCTCAACCGTTTGGCTTTTAGGATTGACCAGCCATATCAACCCTACTCCCGCCTCCTGATAACGTTTGATTTTGTCGTAAGCTTCCGACAATCGTTTTTTGGTTTCCAGGTCGTGTGGCGATAAGACTTCAACTACCAAATCGGGCAACGGGCCAGCTCCTTTTATCAGCTTTTTCGGACGATTGGCAGCTTTCCAATAGGCTAAATCCGGCTGCGGTACATTATACGGCCCAAGTCTGGATAGAGTTTCCGGCAGCATCGTACCCAACTTCATTTTTGGGTCAAATGCTGCAATCGAAAGATTAATTTTATTAGCAGCCCAATTGTGTTCATATCCTGGCATCGGTTTTTTTACCAACCTTCCGTCAATCAGCTCATATCCTTCCCAGAATTCCGGTCGGGTTTCAAATTCCTCGGCGGTGATGGTCTGGGGCGGAAGGGTAGCTTTTAGCGGTAGGGCCATAGCTTTAACCTCCTGAATGATCAAAAACATCTTGTAGCGTGTCAATCGGGTCGGGAAAAGAATTATTGCAGGCAAACTCGCTGGCTTCGGTTAGCTCTTGCTCGATTTCAGCCATTAGAATTAACTGGCCTTTTGTTCGGTAACAGTTTCGGGTACAGATTCGATTTGGCCCGGCGCAGACTGGGCATAGGCTTTGACCAGTTCCAGAAAGGTGCGAGCGGGCCGGGTCATTTCTTTGTCTTTATGATGGGCGTAGATAAAGGTGCGACCCACTTCGACCCCTTCGATATTCAAGGCGTGCAGCCGTCCGGCTTCCAGTTCGCGTTTGACCGATAGGGCCGGGACAATCGCCGCCCCCAGGCCGATTTCGACACTGCGCTTGATAGCTTCCAGATTAGCCATAACCAGATATTGTTCGGGGTGAACATGACCTGCGTCCAGCATCCGCTCTACAAAGGCTTGCAAGGCCGAACCGCGTTCCCGGATGAGCAAGGGGCGATAGCCAATTTCGTTGAGGCTAATCGAGACCCGGTTTTCGGTGGCCCAGGGGTCTTCGGCACTGACCACCATAATCAATTTGTCTTCTAAAAAGGGATGTAATTCCAGAAGGGGATGGGGTTCAAGCGGCGAGCCAATCAGGGCCAGGTCTACCTCGTTTTTGAGCAGTTTGTGGGCCAAATTTTCGCTGTTGCCCAGGGTAATATCGAATGTGACCGGACTACCGGGATTGGACTGCGGCATACCGGGCGGTAATTTGTAATAGGCATTAAAGCGCCGTAGCAATTCGGGCAGGACATAGGTCGCCAGCGTCACCCCAACCCCTAAGGCCAGTCGCGTCGCCGAAATTCCCGCCGCCTCGCGTACTGCGAGTTCGGTTTCCTGAGCCATATTCAGCAGATTTGCGGCCTTTTCGTACAAGACCTTGCCGGATTCGGTCAGGTACACCTCTTTTGCTAATCGCTCGAACAGGCGGACTTTCATCTGGCGCTCTAACGCCTGAATCTGCTGGCTGACGGTGGGTTGAGTAAGATAAAGGGTTTCGGCGGCTCGCGTAAAGCTGCGTTGCCGAGCTACTTCACAAAAAATTTGAAGCTTCTGGAGATCAAGACTGACCATGCTAATCGCTGTCTTCCATTTGGTAGGATAGTATCGGGAAGAGTATCATTTAGTTTACAGGTTTCCAAGTTATGCCATCTTTGGTCTTTCGATTATAACACGCCTGACGCTAAATTCAAACCTCTGGAAACGTATTGGGGAATGAAGGTTATGGGACGGGGGTCAGGAGTCGGGGAATTTACGATTTACGATTAGAGAACTTACCCCCGTCTTCCGTCTTCCGCCTTCCGTCTTGCAAAACTCAGTCCTCAGTCCTCAGTCCTGCCTTTCCCCCGACTCCCGTCCCCTATCCCCAGAAATCCTCATCGTCGGGCGGGACTTCCACTGAGTCGAAAATTTGGTTGCGACTGGCGGCGAGTCGAACTTTTTCATCTCGGCTGGGGTCTATGCCAAGTTCGCCAAAAAGTTCCCGATAGTGGGCGATAGGGTCGGCGTGAATCGAATATTTATCATCGAACTGGGTCACGCGCAGGGTTTGGGCTATTTCGCGGGCGTGGTCGGTCACTGCTTCGCTGGTCACAGCATAGCGTCGAGCGAAATCTTCGAGGTCGGCGGTATGATAATCAAAGAGGCTGATAAGATATTCTATGGCAGCAGCCCAGGCTGGGTCGGGGATTAGGGCCGAGGCCACCGCTCGATAATCCCGCCACAGCCGCACCGCGTTAAAAAGCTCTTCCAAATTGAAGTGTCCCGGCTTGGTCTGCATCTGCTCCAAAAAAATGCTTTCGATCTCATCCAGTTTTTCGAGGCGCAACGGCAAGGGGTGAAAACCCTGGTGAGTTTCCAGAATCCGCCGGTCAAAATCGTCCTCGTCCCGGAACTGTCCATCGGCGTTGAGTGGCAAGATTTCTTCGATGAGCCAGCCAATTTCGCTTTCGGAGGCAGGTCGCAATACCAACCCCGACCCAAAGAGTCGGGTCAGGTGGTCGGCCTGGCGGTTGACCCGACCCAACTCCAGCCAGGCAGTTTCGGTATCAAGCTGCAAGTCGTAAGGGGCAAGCTGCCCATTTTCGCGGGGGTCGTCCAAGCGTAAATCCAGCCGAAACAGGGTCAGCCCAAAAAGCTCCAGTGCCAGCGCCGCCGGGCTGTTTGGTAATAACAGCCCGGCGACCTCCTCGATTGCCCCGGCGCGTACCCCGGCGACTAATCGCGCTCCTAACCCGGCGATGGCCTGGGGGTCGGCGGCGGGATTAAGATTGTCAGAAAATTGCCCCAAGCGAAAATCCTACATTTATCTAATATTGAATTAGGGCGGTTATGGGATAGTCGGGTAGTCGCTCCCGGCCCTTGAGAAATTTCAGCTCAATTAGAAAGGCCAGCGCTACCACTTCCCCACCCAATTGCCTGACCAGACGGGCCGTCGCCTCGACTGTTCCGCCCGTCGCCAGCAAATCGTCCACAATCAGGACTTGCTGACCGGGAATAATTGCGTCCTCGTGCATCTCAATCGTGTTCGTGCCGTATTCCAAAGTGTAATCGGCGGCAATGGTTTTGGCGGGCAGCTTGCCCAACTTCCGAACCGGCACGAAGCCCGCCCCCAGTCGGTCAGCCAGAGGCGCTCCGAAAATAAAACCCCGCGACTCGATGCCCACCACTATATCTACTTTGGCATCTTTATAAGCTTCGGTGAACTCGTCCAACACCTGCCGCAAAGCCGCCGGGTCTTTGAGCAAGGTCGTAATATCTTTGAACATAACCCCAGGAGTCGGAAAGTCCGGCACATCCCGAATCAAGCTTTCTAATTGCACAATTGCGCTCCTCTTCCCCTTATCAACACAACCAAATAAAATCGGCGGTAGCTATCCGCTTTCCGCCCGGCTGATATGCTACCCGATTCTAACCTATATCGGCCTGCAATTGCAAACCATATCTTTAAGCGTGGCTATAATCTTTTCTAGGCTTTACCCCGATTTACCAGCGAAAGTCCTGAATATCAAAAGCCTCTTGACAGGTTAAAAAAAGTGCGATATTATTTAGCCGTCTAAACATATTTTCGAGGACAAATGCAACCTTTTCAAAATTATATCGGATTTCTGATGATCCAGATAATGCGCGAGCATCGCCAGCGGGCCGAGGTTGCCCTGAATAAATTGGGGTTGCACGTTGGGCAGGAAGTAATTTTGTGCCTGATTTTGGACAATGAAGGCCAGACCCAATCGCAACTAGCCGAGAATTTAGGGGTCGAACCGCCCACTATAACTAAAATGCTGACCCGCATGGGTACGCTGGTCGAACGGCGGACCGATAGCGAGGATGCCCGAATTTCCCGGATATATCTGACCGAGGAGGGCCGGGCTTTGCAACCTCAGATTGCAATCATCTGGAAGGATTTAGAAGAGCGCACAATGCAAGGTTTGAGCGAACCGGAACAGCTTTTGCTGCGCCGCTTGCTGGCCCAAATCCGTCAGAATCTAGCCTGAGTATATAACCTTTGCCGCAACCCATATAAGAGCGGCAGTTTTTAGAAGTAACCCTTAGCCGTCTAACAATTATAAGACATTTATTTAGAAAGGAGCATCTCATGATGCAAAGTAACACTGAAGCGGTTCGGCCCGCCACAAATATCGGCAGATACCTTTTAGCCGGGCTCATTGCCGGACTGGTGGGTGGCATAATTTCGGTGGTCTACGGTCTGATTTTCCAGGCGGTCAGTGGCAACAGCTACGCCGAGTTAGCCTTTTACACTATTTTGCCTTTTGCGATAGTCATCAGTATAATCGGGGCGCTGGCCTATTATGGATTGAACCGCTTTAGCCGCAACCCTTTGCCGATTTTTTGGGGAGTTGGTCTTGGATTTGCCATTTTGAGTATTGTTCCCAATTTCACCAGCCCAGTCAACCCGACCCCCGGTTTTGCGGCAGCCTCTTCCCCCATGCATCTGATTGTGGCCCTGGTATGTTTGATAATCGTCCCGATGACGGTAAAACGGTCTTAAAAGGAGCAATATGAGTAACACTGAGAAAATCGTGCTGGTAGTCGGGGCAACCGGGCAACAGGGTGGCGCAACCGCCCGTCAACTACTGGCAAAGGGCTGGTCGGTGCGAGCTTTGAGCCGCGACCTGGCCTCGCCTGCCGCCCAAGCTCTGTCCCAGGCCGGGGCGGAAACGATTCAGGGTAATCTGGAGGATGCGGCCTCCTTAGCGGCGGCCCTCGAAGGGGTCTACGGAGTGTTTAGCGTCCAAAACTTTTGGGGAATTGGCTACGAAGGTGAAACCCGACAAGGGATAGCCCTGACCCAGGCTGCCAAAACCGCCGGGGTGCAACATCTGGTGTATAGTTCAGTTGGCGGGGCCGAACGCAATACCAACATTCCCCATTTTGAAAGTAAGTGGCAAATCGAGCAGCACCTCCGTAATACCGATTTGCCGGTGACGGTTTTGCGCCCGGTTTTCTTTATGGAAAACTTTCAGACCTTTATGCGTCCCCAGGGCGACCCCCTGACTATCGCTATGGCCTTGCGCCCGGACAAAGGCTTACAGCTAATTGCAGTCGAAGATATTGGCGGGTTGGCAGCCCTGGCTTTCGAGCAGCCGGAAAAATTCGTAGGCCAAGCCCTCGAAATCGCTGGGGACGAATTGACTTTAAGCCAGATAGCCGAAATATATAGCCGGGCCTTAAACCAACCGGTGCAGGCCGTATCCTTGCCTATCGAACAAGTCCGCAGTTTTGATGCTGAAATGGCGATAATGTTCGAGTGGTTCAATACTTCCGGCTATGCGGCTGATATTCCAGCTATTCGCGCCCTTTATCCGGCTTTGAAAAACTTTGAGACCTGGGTCAAAGCCTAGAGCTAGTCCCCAAACTGCCGAACCGCTTTGACGACGGCGGCAGCTTGGGCTTCGCTGAGGTGCGGGCCGATAGGTAGGCTCAATACTTCTTTATGAATCGCCTCAGAAATGGGGAAATCGCCTTCTTGATAGCCTAGCTCGCGGTAAGCTTCCTGCAAGTGGGGCGGGACGGGATAGTGAATTACCGTTCCGATGCCGTTCTCTTGCAGATGTTTTTGGAGAGCATCGCGCCGGGAGCTACGCACCGCAAAAATATGCCAGACCGGTTCGCTATTTGCCGCCACATAGGGCAAAACTACCTCGCTTCCGGCCAGTTGTTGCAGATAAAAAGCCGCGATTTCCTGTCGTCGCTTGTTCCACTCGTCCAGATATTTGAGCTTGACCCGCAAGACTGCGGCCTGTAATTCGTCCAGACGACTGTTAAACCCTTGTACCTCGTTATAATACTTGACCACCGAGCCGTAATTACGTAGCTTGCGGATTTCTGCCGCCAAACGGTCATCGTTGGTCGTGACCGCCCCGGCATCGCCAAACGCCCCTAGATTCTTGCCGGGATAAAAACTCCATCCGGCAGCCTGGCCCAATCCTCCTACCCGTTGTCCCTTATAACGCGCTCCCTGAGCCTGGGCTGCATCTTCCAGCACCATCAGGCCGTGCCGTTGGGCGATTTCGAGAATAGGCGACATATCGGCGCTCTGCCCGTACAGATGAACTGGCATTATAACTTTGGTTCGCGGGCTGATAGCCGCCTCAAGCCGAGTCGGGTCGAGATTGTAAGTCGGTGCGTTCGGCTCGACTGGCACGGGTTTTGCCCCGCAATAGCTGACCGCCAGCCAACTGGCGATATAGGTATTGCCGGGGACAATTACTTCGTCGCCAGGGCCAACCCCCATCGCTTTGAGGGCCAAATGTAAGGCATCCAGACCGTTGCCGACCCCGATACAATGCTTGACCCCGATATAGGCGGCGTATTCCTGCTCAAAGGCCTCAACCTCTTTGCCCAAAATATACCAGCCTCCCGCCATAACTCGCCCTACCGCTGTATCGAGTTCTTCCCGCAATTCGGAGTAAGTTGCCCCTACATCCAGAAAAGGTACATTCATCGCTTAGTTGCTCACTTTCCGTTATAACTACGACTTACGCTTGAAAATCGGGGTAAACCCGGAAAGTTATATTTGAAAATTTTACGGCGTAAAATTTTCAAATATAACCAAACTCAGTTTGGAGTTTGATTGGGTTATCCTCAAATCACATAATCTCACATAATCGTTTCCAAGCGAAAGTCATATTAAAAATAAAATAACTCGGTTGCTCTTATAAATGAATTATATCCTGCAAAGTTGCCCGGCTAGTTTACGACAAGGTCGGGGTTTTATCAAAGAACTAATATTTGCCAGATTCGAGGCAGTCGTTTTGCCGTGTAGATAGACAAATCAGGTAGATTGTGATAATCTTTGCTAACAACTTAGCTCCAGTGTAACTCAATGACGAGCGAAGCTATTTACAAGGAGTATGACAATGCCTGAGAGAATTGATCGAAACCTTTCCCTGGAATTAGTGCGTGTGACCGAGGCGGCAGCGATGGCGGCAGCCCGGCTAATGGGACGTGGCAATAAGAATGCGGCGGACGATGCGGCAGTCCAGGCCATGCGGGTGGCCCTTTCGAGCGTCGGCATGGATGGGACGGTTATAATCGGCGAGGGCGAAAAAGACGAAGCCCCCATGCTCTATATCGGTGAGAAAATCGGTAACGGCGAGCCACCAAAGGTGGATATTGCGGTAGACCCGATTGATGGCACTCGTCTGCTTTCGCTGGGGTTGCCTAATGCCATTTCGGTAGTAGCTTTATCCGAGGAAGGCACTTTGTACACCGCCCCGCCCGGTATCTTTTATATGGATAAAATCGCAGTCGGCCCGGCGGCAAAAGGCGCGATTGATTTAAACAAGCCGGTAGAGTGGAATTTACGCAGTGTAGCTCGCGCCAAAAAGATTGACATCAGTGAAGTGACCGTCGTCATCCTTGAGCGTCCACGCCACGAGGGGTTAATCCGCGAAGTCCGGGAGGCCGGAGCGCGAATAAAGCTGATTACCGATGGCGATATTGCAGGTGCAATTATGACCGCTCTGGAAGATACCGGGGTGGATATTTTGTTGGGTATCGGCGGTGCGCCGGAAGCGGTGGTCTCAGCTTGCGCCCTGAAATGTATCGGCGGCGATATGCAATGTCGGATTTATCCCCGCAACGATACCGAAAAGGAAATGGCGCTGGCGGCGGGCGCAGATATGAACCGGATTTTTGGCCTCGACGACCTCGCAAAGGGCGACAATATTTTCATTTCGCTGACCGGGATTACTAATGGCGAACTGGTAGATGGGGTGAAATATTACGAACACGGGGTGGAAACTCATTCTCTGGTGATGCGTAGTAAATCCGGTACGGTTCGGGATGTTCGCGCCCGCCACCGCCTCGACAAGTTGATGGCCTACAGCGAAATCCAGTTCGCCGACGGTAACAGCTAGTTTATTGAAATAAAAATAGCCGCTTCCGACCGGGAAGCGGCTATTTTAGCAAAACTCCTACTTTTATCTTCTCAAGAATTATTTAGAACTAGCCGGGGTTTGCGTCTTGCTTTTAAGCAATCGCTGTTCGAGACCGTCAAGCAATACATCGAGGCCAAACTGAAATCGTTCATCCTGATTAATTTCAACCATATAGCGGTGTAGCCCAACGATGGTTGGATAAATTTGGGATGGCAGGTTGGCAAAGTAGTTACTTATCTCGCCAAATGCCTGCTTGGTCTGGTCGGTTGAGACCTGTAAAGCGGAAATGAACCGACTTTCCTCTAATACAAATTCGGTGACGTAGACCAATCGGTAGTGCCGTCTATGACACTAGAGGAACGGCAAAGTATCAATATGACCTTTGGCCCAGAAGGAACTTTTGGCTATCTTAAAGGCAACGAAGATGAGATAATGTGGTGGTCTAATCCAGCCAGTGACCGAGAATTGACCAAAGAAGAACTGGCAAACTTCTCAACTGAGGATATTCAGCGAGAATTCTTTGATGCTTTTAAGGGTTGGCACGAACCAATCGGCACTATGTTGAAAAACACTTCGCTGGTCGTAAAGACGAACATGTACGATATTCCAACCCTCCCGGTATGGCACAAAAATAGGGTTGTCCTGATTGGAGATGCCGCCCACGCCATGAGTCCAACATCGGGACAAGGCGCGTCGGTAGCGCTTGAGGATGCCATGTACCTTACAAAGCTGCTGCGTCAATCACCTAGCCAACTCTCTAAAGTGTTTACTCAGTTCGAGCAAGACCGACGACCACGAGTGGAGAAGATGATTGCTCAGGCCCGGCGAAACAATAAAAAGAAAAAGCCAGCAAGTCCTCTCGCGGCTTGGTTCAGGAATCAGATGATGGGAGTTATAATGTCCCTACTCGGCGAGCGAAGCCTGGATCAGATGTATCGCTACACTATTGAGTGGGACGACAAGATCATATAGCTTTCTTAAAGAGAGACAACAACTTTCATTTTATCCTTAGTTTTTGATTTTTTGCAAAAAATCAAAAACTAAGGATGCTTCAGACTTTAGTCCGAGTGTAAGCGAAAGTCCTAATCATATTACTCAGTTGGCCTCAAGTACCGACAAAATATTTCCAGCCGGGTCTTTAAACCAGGCAATCTTTGGCCCTCCATCGCGGGCTATGCCTTTTTCGTCAGTTTTAAGATACTCTTCGTTATAAATCTCGAAACGCACCCCGGCTTTGGTAAGCTCGTCCACGGCTTGTTCGACATCCTTTACCGGAAAGTTAAGAATGGTGAAAGTTGCCGGAGTATGATTGGGCTTGGGATAAACCAGAACCTTACTACCGTTAGCTATCTCTAGCTCCAACATACCATTCTCTTCCGAAACTTCCAGCCCCAAAATTTGACCGTAAAACTCTTTGGCTTTTGGGATGTCATTTACCGAAAAACCGCTAAAAGCCTGATTATTTTGAAACATAGCACCCTCCTTCTTGGCTCAAATGTTCTACCTAGATTATATTTCAGTTAGTTTGCTAAGTCAAATACAAGCTTTCAGGTTTTAGCGACGGTCAGAGTAACCGAGCTTGTAGCCGGGTCATTTCGGTGCGGGTCGTTTCCAGTTCGTCCATCAGCCGCATGACTATTTCGACCCCGGCCCAATTCAGGCCCAGGTCTTTTATCAGGCGGCGCACCTTTTGCAGCCGGATAATGTCGCTCTGGCTAAAGCGGGCGGCTTCCGGGTCGGGTCGGGTCGGTTTTACTACCCCGATTTGGATGCACCGCTCGATTAAGACTGAACCCAGCCGGGTTAGTTCAATCGTGGTTTCGATGGTGTAATAGACTTCCTCATAGTCCTCATAATCCTGGCTCATTTTAGTTCTCCCCTCCTTCGACCCCGACGGCTTGAGTCGGGGTAAGTGAGGCCGCAAAATGCTCGAAAGCGGCCTTCTGCGCTTCATTCAGGTGAGAAGGGAGCTTCACCTGCAATTGAGCGTACATATCCCCGCGCTCGTTGGAATTGACCGCTACCGGCATCCCCTGACCACGCAACCTGATTTGGACCCCGTTTTGGCTTTCGGCTGGGATTCTCAAGGCCTGGCGGCTACCTTTGATGGTTGGGACCGATACCTCGCCGCCCAGCAGCATCACCGAAAGCGGCGCATCTACTTTGAGATACAGGTCGGCGGCCTTAACCTCAAAACTGCTATGTCGCAAAACCTCGACTATCAGGAAAAGGTCGCCCGCTGCTCCGCCGTTGCGCCCTGGCCCACCCAATCCCGCCAGTCGTACTCGCCCGGCAGTGCGGATACCGGCGGGAATGGATACTTCCAGACGGCGGGTGGTTTTGCCCGGTTGGTTGGCGGGCAATTCCAGCACCCGTTTTGTGCCATTGAAAGCTTCTTCCAGACTGATTTGGACTTCGGCATCCAGATTCTGCCCCTTGAGTGGGCTGGCAGCATAGCGACTACCCCCCAGGTTTTCGCGGTCAAACATCGAATAGAAAAACTCAGAATAGGGGCTATCCTGACCAAAAATTTCGCTAAATTCTTCCGGGTTGACCGTCCGATATTGATAGTTACCGCCATTTTGGGAACGAGTGGCCTGCGCCTCCGCCTTAGCCGGGCCACGCCGATAGACCTCGAAAGGTACGCCGGTGGCCTCACCTCCCGCTTTCTTCCAGTTTTCGTATTCCTTATAATCTTCGCCATATTGGTCATAGACCGCCCGTTTTTCGGGGTCGCCCAGCACTTCGTAGGCCTCGCTGACCTGCCGAAATTTCTGAGTTCCGGTCTCATCTTTATTTATGTCCGGGTGATACTGCCGGGCCAGTTTGCGATAAGCTTTTTTAATTTCATTATCGGAGGCAGTTTTTTCCAAGCCTAAAATTTTGTAATAATCATGAAATTCGTTTGCCATTGCATTCGGATCCCCCTTGCCATTTTGCTGATAAGCCTACTTTAGGTTTCTTTTCTTAATATACTATACTATACGCATTTGTGGCTGTAATTTTACCAAAAGTAGTGTTATATTGACGTTAGAAAGTTCCGTACCGCATTATATAACAAAAGTTAATATATTTAGAAAGAGGTCATATGAGCAATATCAAAGCGATAGTGGTAGACCCGGAAGTCGAAAATCGCTTGACCATCGGAGAGGTCGCGTCACCCACTCCTACTCCTTCCGAGGCTCTGGTCAGGGTAGCTTCGGTATCGCTGAATCTGGGCGAAGTACGGCGGGCAATGTCCGAGAAAAAGGGCTGGCGACCAGGCTGGGACTTGGCGGGGACGCTGGAACAGGCCGCCGCCGACGGCTCTGGCCCGCCGGTCGGAAGTCGGGTGGTCGGTTTTTTAGGTTCGGGGGCGTGGGCCGAACTGGTCGCCGTTCCGACGCACTCGCTGGCGGCAATCCCCGATAACGTCAGCTTCGCTCAGGCTGCGACTTTGCCCGTCGCCGGTTTGACGGCCTTGTATGGCCTCGAAAAAGCCGGGCCATTGCTGGCGCGTTCCGCTTTGATAACCGGGGCATCGGGCGGAGTCGGCCTTTATGGAGTGCAACTGGCCCGCTTGATGGGAGCGCAGGTCGTGGCGGTCATTCGCCAACCGGAGCGGGAAGCCGCCGTCCGCGAGGCCGGAGCGCACGAGGTCATTATCGGTGAGGATTTGACCCCGGCCCGTGCTTTCGGGCGCTACCAGGTGATACTTGAGTCGGTTGGGGGGGCGGTACTTTCAGCGGCCCTGACGATGCTGACCACTGGCGGGGTTTGTGTCTCATTTGGAGTATCTTCCGGGCAGGCCGAAGTAACTTTTGATGCCCGTGCCATGTATGCTTCGGGCGGTAATCTGCACGGCTTCATTTTGTTTAATGAAGTAGGCGCAAAACCAGCCTCGCAGGGACTAGCACGTCTGGCCCGCTTGCTCGGTGATGGCAGATTGCAGACCTATATAGATGTCGAAGCGCCCTGGACCCAAATCGGCGAGGTCGCCCAAAAGTTGCTGGGTCGCCAAATTACTGGCAAAGCGGTCTTGAACCTGACCTAATTCCTTAATTTAGCCCCAAGATAATATCTCCCGGTACAGTTCTTGCATCTAAAGTCACCAGGGTTGCCATCGGCGATTCTGGTGATTTTTGTTAGGTTTCGAGAAACGAGGAGGTTTATTTTATGCAAGGTACGCAAGTAGTGGATAATAATACTTACAATTTGGTTACAGCTTTTGCCAAAAGTCTGGAAGCTTTAGAGGTTTATGCCAAATATGCTAAAGACGGCCATCAGGAATTGTGGGGCAAACTTTCGCAGCAGACCAGAGAGCAGGCTCAGATGCTTCAGCAAGAGCTGATGAAAACGATGGGCCAATCGAGCCAGAACCAGCCCGCTCAACCCCAGATGGGGGCCGAGTTGCCCGATGACGAAATTTTCGCTAAGGCGAATCAGGCCCTGAATGGTGATATAACTACTCCTCGTCTGGACAACACTCCCGGCAATGGGGCGGATGAGAATATGGATAATCGGTTTAATGAGGCCAAGCCTCGCTAGAACTGGCGGGTGGATCTGTCAAGGCGGATCCACCCGCTTTTTTGTGGGAATTAAATTAAAAAGCTGGCACGAAACTTGCACAGAATAGCTTTCAGTAAAATAGATTAAAGAAGTATGTAAAACGAAAACGGAGGTAGTTATGACTAAAGTCGCCGATAGAATTACTAGCGCGGCTCACGATCTAAAGAAAAACGCGCCGGACGAAGCCGCTTCTTTTGCCGAAAATATTATCCAAAAAGTTAAAGATGCTCATCTGGACGAAAAAATCGTAAGTCTAGCCGAAACCGCGACCCAGGCTATTAAAGATGCCCAATTAGACAAAAAAGCGGTTCAGGTCGGTGAAAATATCGTGCAGAGTGTCAAAGATGCCCAGTTGGATAAAAAAGCTGCTCAGACCAGCGAGAATGTAATTCAAAGTGTCAAAGATGCTCAGTTGGACAAGAAGGCGGCTAAAGTCGCTGAAACTTCCGGGGTAGTTCTTTCTAACGCTTTTAATCGCTCGGCTAGTGCCTTTAAAGAAGCAGGCTTAGATACTAAATTGAGTGCTGCCGGGGGCGAAATCAGTAAAGTAGTGGCGGATGCCAAATTACCTGAAAAGCTGTTTGAAGCCGCCAATATTATTCCTGGTGTGACAGTTAAAAATCCGAAAAAAGCCGCCAAAGAGTTTCGGCGCAAACGCGCTCAGGCTCTCAAGAAGGCCGGTGAGTATCAGCGTCAGATGAGCAAGCGGTTTAATCAGGCTGCGCCGCCCAAAAAGAGTTTCCCGTGGTTTAAGACCGCGTTGGGAACGGCAGGTGGTTTGGGTCTCGGTTATGCCGGATTAGCGGCTAACAACGAGCGTATCTGGAAGGAAATCGGCCCACTCACCAATCGGTTGCCGGGCGAAGCGGGTCAGCACTACGCCACTGATAGTAAATATATGACCTTCTATAAATTTGCCGGAGCAGATAAAGAAGGTACCCCGGTGGTGTTTGTTCACGGGATTGGGGCGGGTAACAACAGCTATGAATGGCTGAAGAATTTTGGGCCAGTAGCCGAGCGTCACCCGGTCTATGCCTATGACCTGATAGGTTTTGGTAACTCTTCCCGACCTGACATTCGGTATACCGCTGAGGTCTATATCCGACAGTTGACCGATTTCCTGGAAAAGGTCGTGAAGCAACCGGCCTATATCGTCGCCAGTTCGCTTTCAGCTTCGTATGCGGTGCAGGTGGCCTATCGCCATCCTGAACTGGTCAAAAAGCTGGTACTGGTAACGCCGACTGGCCTGAACCGGGAAGCCAAAATTGAGAAGGTTCAAATTCTGCCGGGCTTTACCTACGGCCTGTTGCGTGCGCCGGTTTTGGGGCGAGCTATCTATAGCGGAGTAGCCGCGCGCTCTTCCATTCGCTCCTTTTTGGAAACCCAGCTTTTCTTTGACAAGAGCTTTGTGACCGAAGAGATGGTAGAGCAGTATTATACCTCGGCCCATCAACGGGGAGCGGAATATGCCCCGCCGTCCTTTTTCACTGGCCTTCTAAATGCCGAGATTGGCAATACTATCTCGAAAATTGAGCAACCGATTTTGATGGTTTTCGGCAAAGACGCGCAGATTACGCCGCTCGACGAAGGTGAAACCCTCAAGCGCGAAAATCCGAAAGCGCGGCTGGAAATTATTGCACGGGCCAAGATGTTGGTGCAGTGGGAGCAAGACCAGTCCTTTAACCGACTGGCCCTCGACTTCCTGGAAGCTGACCAGCCCGCCCAATCTGCCAAACGAAATAATGGTACCCAGGCAGCGGCGGTTAGCCAAAGTTTGCCTCAGTCATCTCCACTATAAGGTATATCCTTATCCATCCTCAGTTCCCCTCTCTTAGTTAATGAGTAGGGAGCGTCTGGTCTAAGCACAGGCGCTCCCTTTATTTTATAGAACTTTTACTTGCAAAGCCGAGTTATCAACTTTTATAAAATAATCCGTGTACTCCTAGAGCGGGATAGGCCTTCAAGCGCACCGGGGTTGAAGGCGCTGGGCTTAGGACACGAAGTCGGGTTTACCCGGTTGTAACGGTATTTCCAGCCCGATTATGCATTTTTACTAAACAAGCCAGCTATCTTTAACGGCAACAGGAGTATCAGCCCGATTTATCGGGCTTCGTATCCTAGCCCGGCGGCTTTGCCAAAAGGCACACTAGCTGTAGCCCCGGTGCGGTCGCGCGGTAATCTACTATCCAGCGGTACACAGGTTTAAAAGTTAGAATTCTAATTAAAACCGCCGTCCACGATTATTAATAATCGTGGACGGCGGTTTTTCTAATACTGATAGACTAGAAACCCGAACTTAGCTCTGGTAGTTGCTCTGACCTTCGCTGGTGGCGAAAGTAGATTTGTTCTGGATAGCATCCATATTGCCTTTGCTTTTGGCATCCTGGAGCTGCTGGCCCAAATCTTCAAGGTGTTGCTGAGTCATGACCTCACGGAGTTTGGGGAACATTTCGTTCTCCTCTTCAGCGACGTGATGCTTTACATCGGTCATCAGCTTCTGCATCGCATCGCTCCAAGTGGTAGTTGTATTATCCAGGCCCGCAATCTGCTCCAACTCTTTCTTGACTCCGGCATGTTCCTGATAGGCCTCTTTGACCATATCGGCGAGTTCGGGGTACTTGGCTACCGCCGGGTAGAAAATGTTCTCCTCAATCTGGGTATGCAAGGTCAAGTCGGCCCGAAGCTGCTCGAAAAGCTGCTCAAATTGATAGTGAGTGCCACCCTGGGTGAATTGTTGAAAAAGGCCGTCTACTTTCTGGTGATCCTGCATTAACAGGTTAATTGCATCCATCGAATTATCTCCTTTACTTTGCCATTTACCGAGGTGTAATAAGTCAAATAACCTACCACCCTTAAACTAACTAGCAGTCAACTCAAGATTTAGAGCAAACCCGAATCAGTTAGCTCCATATTCCGGTAATCCATAAATTGCAATAACTATGCCGAGATTTCTCAGTAGCTAACTCATGCTGGGAAATTTGCAACTTAAAGCTGGCAAGTGCATTGGCACTATTCTTGCAAAGCAAGATGTTGACCAAAACGGTTAAATTTATCAGGTAGACCTTGTTATTTATCTACCATATACTAAATTCAATTACTAAATTCAATCAGGAAACAGGATTAAAATTTGTGACTTTTACTTTTTGGGCTATTGCAATCGGCATAGTGTTTATTCTAATGGCCCTGGGTACTACGACCCTCAAACGACTACCTTTGACTACCTCGATAATTTATCTGGGGGTAGGCTTTGGTTTGGCTATCAGTGGTACTGACCTACTGAAAATTGACTTGATGGCTAATTCTGGCATCTTGATGCACATTACTGAGATAGCCTTGATAATCTCGCTTTTTACCACTGGGCTGAAACTGCGTAATCCACTTAAAGCCGGGCGTTGGAAAATCCCGGTGCGGCTGGCCTTTGGCTCAATGGTGATTACGGTACTGCTCATTACCCTGGTTGGGGTTTTCTGGTTACACCTGCCGCTTGGGGTCGCCATTTTACTAGGGGCAATTCTAGCCCCGACTGACCCAGTACTGGCCTCAGATGTCCAACTTGAGAACCCGGCTGACCGTGACCGCTTGCGGTTTGGCCTGACCGGAGAAGCCGGACTAAACGATAGCACCGGCTCACCTTTCTTGCTGCTAGGACTGGGTTTATTGGGGCTGCACGAACTGGGCGATTTTGGCTGGGAATGGTTGCTAGTGGATGTCCTTTGGGCAATTCTGGCCGGGCCAGTAGTTGGCGCTTTGTTGGGCAACCTGGTCGGGCGGCTAGTAGTCTACTTGCGCCTAAGCTACAAAGAGGCAATCGGTCTGGATGACTTTTTGGCCTTGGGGTTAATGGCGCTCTCTTATGGAGTAGCCATGTTAGTGCATACCAATGGCTTTTTGGCGGTCTTTGCGGCAGGGCTGGCATTGCGGCAAGTCGAGGCCAAAAACTCTGGGGAACATTCGGCAGAAGCAAGAGAAGTGATAGAAGCTATCGCTAAAGTCGGGCAAGATGAAGAAGTAGCTACTCACCCGGAGAAAGCTCCGGCTTATATGGCTCAAGCGGTTCTGGGCTTCAACGAACAACTGGAGCGGATTGGCGAAGTAATTGTAGTGATTATAATCGGCGGGCTTCTGGCAACCGTCCACCCGCCTTTGGAAGCCCTGTGGTTCGTTCCTCTACTTTTCCTGGTTATAAGGCCAATTGCGGTTGAAATTAGCTTGGTGGGTTCAAAAGCTATTCCGCTTCAACGTCGCTTATTCAGCTGGTTTGGTATTCGGGGAATTGGTTCGCTTTTTTATGTCCTATATGCCATTGAGCATGGTCTACCGGCGGATGTAGCGCCGCAATTGACCGCACTGGTTTTAACGGTGGTAGCGGCTTCGATTATCGTTCATGGGATTAGCGTCACACCCCTGATGCAGTTTTATAGTAAGCGCCGAAAAAGCCACCGCCCCGATCCCGAAAGTCAGAGTTCGTCTCTCGGTGAAGTAAGCTAAAATTAGCTTGATGCATCTGCATAATCTGGGTTGGTGGCACTCAAATTGCTTTATATTTTAAGGATGACAATAACATATTTACTGCGATGATAGGACGTATATTTTCTAAAGGGAGGTAATATAGTATGGACGCGATAGAATATTTATCCAATGACCATCGTAAGGTCGAGACTATCTTTCAGCGACTGGAAGAGGGTGTAGGTCTGAGCGAAGCTAAATCGCTGTTTAGCCAGCTCTATCAAGAGTTGAGCTTGCATGCCCTGGCGGAAGAGAACGTATTTTATCCAGCTCTGGCCCGTTTCCCAGAGATGTCCCATCTGCTCAAGGACGCTTTCAAGGAACATAGCGAGATGAAAGCCGCTTTTGGCGAACTGGCGGCCTTGCCAGTATCCTCAACCGAATGGAGCGACAAGATGGGTAAGCTGATTAAGGATGTGAAGCACCACGTCCGGGAAGAGGAGAGCCAGATATTCCCTAAAGCTCGTCAGCTTTTCAGCACCGCCGACCTTCAAGCGATGGCGGGCGAATTGCAGAAGGCCAAAGACCTCAGCACCCGTGCCGTCGAGAATAGCCTGCCCATGATGGAGATTAATATGGGTGCTGGCAACGTCGCCCAACTGTAGTTAATCAATTTCTCTAATATCAAGTTTAACAGGGATACACAGGATAAGCAGGATTTTATAATTTAGCCTGTAAATCCGGTCTGTCCCTGTTTAAATTTCTCGCCCCGCCTTAATAAAAATAGGTAATAGTCCGATGGCGCGGGCGGGATTTGATGCGCCGACTCTGCGAATAATTCCATAGATAGCTATCCAGTTGGGCCGGAAAAATGGGAATTTGGCCCGGCTGGTTTTCCCGCAAATATTGACAGATAATCTCGACACATTGCACCGCGTTGGCCCGCAATTCAACTTCAGCCGTACTTCCGGCGGGTAAATACTCTCCCGCTTCGATGGCTTGTTCCAGGCTCGGTTCGTAACTCAAAACCCCTTCCATCCGAAAATAATGCGGCAAGAGATTGTCGGCAAACATGGTCAGTTGCTCAATATCGGCAAATGCACCCCATGATTTACCCTCGAAGGCTAGATATAAGTCATTCGCTAGAATCTGAGCGCGTTTGTAGAAATAGACCGGCAAACCGTCCGGCTTGTAGATAGCTTGGTCATCGAAATATTTCAGGTTAGCCCCCAATAGCTCTACCAGTCCTGCGGCCTTGAAATCAGTTGCCTCTATTAAGTTTACATAACTCGCGCTGTATTGGTTAATTACCCACTGTCCCAGCTCGTTCAAGCTGGCGGCGAACATTTGTAGCAACTCGAAATCGGCGGGAATCCCGAACATCGTTGCTAATTGTGATGGTGTAGCCTCGGCGGCAAACCGCGCATCCAGAGGATTGCCCGCCTCGGCCTCCCGCCGCAACGTGTCGGCGACGGTTTTATAGAGCGATCCCTGCACCAATTGGGCGGCCTCGAACTCCTTCCAGCGTGGCGACAGCCCCGACCCAAAATTCAGGGCATCCAGGGTAACGACATAGTTGGCCTGGGCTTCGCCTTGCGCCAGAAAATGAAAATCTGCCTCGAACTGGTAATTCTGGCGAATGGCGGCAAGGTCATAGCTATCCGCCAGCGCCCGCAGTTTTTGGAGGTCGAGCCGCACCAGTTGAGCTTGTTGGACTACCCGGCGGGTCGAAAGCCGTACTCGTTCCAGGGGATTTGAGGGATTATAGCTTACTGAGGCCAGATTATGATTTGACATATAGGCTTTTTGAAAACTTTCTGCTAAAATCTAATCTATATTATCAAGCAGCACTTATCTTATTTCAACCAGCAGGGTTTAGCAAACCAGGAGCAGGGGCATGAATGGTAATCAGGTTTTGGGATATCTGGCTCGGAACGATAAATGGTTTCTGGGCGGCGGCAAAATGGCATTATGGGCTCCCGAATTTCCGCTCTGGCTCGACCAGCCCGGTTTTTGGGACCACGCTTGCTATCTGGACTACAAGGTCGGGCCGCTATTTACCCTGGCGATTATAGATGAGCGGGGGCGCGAAGTTCATCCGCAACTGATGGAGCGATTTTGGCAGCCTGACCACACCGGGCAACTCTACCGCGACAAGTCGCATGGGCTGGTGGTCAGTGAGCGACGGGCCATGCTACCTTGGGACGTGCTGTGTAGCACCTTTGAATTTGCCAACTCGCTCAAGCAGCCTCAGAGCTTTGATTTGGTAGTCTGGTCGGCCCAAGAGCGTTTCGAGAGTAACGGCCTTTACGAGCTGACCGGCTGTCGGGTGCGCGAAAATGATGGAGTAGTAATCTGGCGACGACAGGTACGAGACCGCAGCATTGCCCCCAACCCCGAAAACCTGGACGAAGGCGTGAATATGCGGTTTGTAGTGGCGCTGGGTGCGAACCGCAAAGCTACCAGCTTTGGAGTAAAAACCTCTGACCGCCAGCCCAATTACCCCCGCTGGCAGTATTGCCCATTTAATGAAAAGCTGATGGCTAACCGACATCTGGGTAATTATTCGCCCGAAGCCCTCGACCCGAACTTTACCGGCCTGACCTATTTTGGGCAGCATTACCGAATTACCGTCCCGGCGGAAGGTCGCACCCAGTTTACGGTTATGGCGGCGATTGCCTCTAGCGATGAGGAAGCCCTGGTAAACCTCTTGACTGCCCGCCGGGGCGAGAGCCTGGCAAAACCAGGCCAGTCGCCAATTTCGCCGAATGCCGAAACTCTTGCCCCTACCGACGAATCACCTTCCCGCGAAAAGCGGCCTACCGCCCCTGCCAAACGGCACTGGCGCGAATACTTTGATGGCGTGCCGGATTTTAGTTGCTCCGACCCCTTTTTGCAAAAATATTACTGGTATCGTTGGTACGGGCTGCGGCTGAATACCGTCGAGGTCAAAGATGACCGCCTGGGTTTGCCCTACCCTTGTATTTTCGAGGGGATAAACCTGGGCTGGTTTCGGCAGCATATTACCTATAGCGCCCAATGTCACATGCTGGAAACCCGCTGGATGCACGACCCCAAAGTAGCGCAAGGTTCGCTCTTGAATTTTGTCGCCAACCAATACGAGGACGGCTCGTTTCCGGGGGTTATCAAAAATATCTACCAGGGAGACCGCTCGCTACGGATTGGAGTGGCTTTTTATCACGCTAATTGGGGCATGGCGGTGCGCGAGCTGCATCGGGTTCATCCTGACCGGGCCTTTTTGGAAAAGATTTATCGGCCTCTTGCCCGCTACCTGGAATATTTTGACCGGGAGCGGGATGCCGACCATTCGGGCCTTTACGATGTGCTGAACCACTGGGAGACCGGGCAGGAGTTTATGAGTCGCTATCAGGAGGTAGACGAAATCGCTGACCGGGGTGGCCCGTTGCGACTAAAAGGTCTGGATGCGACGGTTTATATCTATCAATTGCAGGAAACGCTGGCGTGGATGGCGGGTGAATTGGGCCACTCGGAGGAAGCTATCCGTTGGATGGCCCTGCGCGATAGCACCCGGCGGGCGGTGACGGAGACGATGTGGGATCGTGAGCAGCAATTCTTTTTTGATGTCAACCCGGCAAATATGCAACGGATTAAGGCTAAAGCTGCCGTCGGATTTTACCCGTTTCTAGCGCCGGGGCTGGCGAGTGGCGAACACCTGGGAGCATTTCACCGCCATCTGTTCAACGAAAAGGAATTTTGGTCGCCCTATCCGGTCCCTTCGACCAGTATGGACGACCCGACCTACAGTGCCGACGGCGAATGGAAAGGTCAACGGTTGGTCTGCCCCTGGAA
>JBBRSG010000042.1:0-46091 GCA_038245615.1 Chloroflexia bacterium
CGCCACCGCCGTCCAGCAAGTCAGTCAGGCCGCGAAGTAGGCTAAAAGTAGGTTAAGGAGCAGACAATAAGGCGTGAATGAAGTTATATCGGACGCGAATGAGCTAACGCCCCGTCGCTTAACCACAATATTACAGCAAAATGGCTGGCTACCACAGGGTGAGGTGCTGACGGTTGAAACCAATCTGACCGCCCATTTTGCTGCCAC
Source organism: Chloroflexia bacterium (assembly GCA_038245615.1). Lineage (GTDB taxonomy): Bacteria > Chloroflexota > Chloroflexia > Chloroheliales > Chloroheliaceae > 54-19. Next base: position 208 of record JBBRSG010000042.1, read on the forward strand.
CGTTGGACAATTAAAGCTTGGCTACTCCGAGGATACACCAGCTACTGCCCCACGCCAATTATTTTGCAAACTGGTCTCCGGCAAAAAGGGCCTTAACCGGCGGGAAGTCGAGTTTTATCAGAAAGTTGCCCCCCACCTTGCCGGGGATTTAGTCGTCAAGTGTTATGACGGGGCGTTTAACGACGAAGGCATACATCTACTGCTTGAGGATATTTCAACCACCCATTTTAGGTGGGGGGACGCGCCGATTGTACCGCTCGAATATGCCCGCCAAATGGTTGAGGGTTTGGCGGGCTTGCACAATACCTGGTGGGATAGTCCCCGTCTTTTGACTGATTTAGCCGAACCACCTGGCAAACCCGGAGTGCTTGAATTTGTCTTTGACCGGGCAAGGGATGCTTTTGGGGCATTTAGCGATTTTATGGGCCAACGGTTAAGCGCGAGGCAGCGGCAAATATACGCGGAGGTGCTATCTAGGTGGTCAAGCCCGGCGGAACAGGCTAATTCTACCAGTTAAGGAGTAAATATGAGTGCAATAAATCCAATAAGCTTTGTGGGAGGTGAGCAGGGACAATGGGAAGTGATAAGGCTTGATGCCGTTATAGGACCGACACTTACCCAAGTTGCCCGCCTTGCAGTCTTCCAAGAGCATCTCTCAAAACCGCAAACCGCTCAAGCAACTTGGGTACTTCGAGGAACTAACGGTCATGTGCGTTACGTTGAACGACATGAGCATGAAACGCTTGTTGCAATTCAAGAGGGGCTGGGTCGAGTCGGAACTACTCGAGCTGCTTTGATTCCGATCCGAAAATCAGCTAGTTGGTGGAATCTAACCCAAGATGAGCGACGGGCTATTTTCGAGGACTCTTCCCATCATATCAGTGCCAGTCTCAAGTATCTTCCCGCTATCTCCCGTCGCCTCTATCAAAGCCGGGAATTAGGGGAGTCATTCGATTTTTTAACCTGGTTCGAGTACGCGCCCGAACACTCGGATTTGTTTGAAGAGCTAACCGCTCAATTACGTACTACTGAAGAATGGAAATATGTCGAGCGTGAGGTAGATATTCGATTAGCACGGTGAGCTACCGGTTTAAGCAACAACATCGCTAAGATACCGACTTGGGAAACATATTATGCCAATGCCCATGCTCTACAGGAAATAACCGAAAAGGCCCTTGAAGAAGTAAGGCGTAATCCTGAACATCAATTTAAACCACTAGACCGTCTCGTTATTTATAATGCTTTTGGGGCGGAAAGCGCCGCCGTTTTCGCATAAAGCCTTCCCGCACTAGCGGCAGGACATTGCGCCCGATATTTTCGGCTTCTTCCAGGTGGGGGTAGCCGGACAGGATGAAAGCCGTGATACCGCTATCGGTGTAGGCCAACAAAGCATCCGCCACCTGGCGATATGAGCCGACCAGCGCCATTCCCGCCCCCCGCCGCACCAGCGATAGCCCGGCCCACAGCCCCGGCCTGACCCACCAATTTTCGTCGGCCTGCGAGCGCAAGGCCCATTGCCGGTCCTGACCTACACTCTCGCGGGCGACCCCTTCATTAAATCGCAAATCTCCATTCGGACCAATTCCGCCCCCGGCAAGGCGGGCGGCGGTGCGGGCTTCCTCGATTACTTTGGGGTTGACCTGACTGATGCTGTGGAAGGCGGCGGTGATAGCTTCTTGCTCGGTTGGGCGGGCAAAGAGATTGATTCGCAGGCCGTAGCGCAATTCTTTTTCGCGGCGGGTGGCAATGGACAATTGCTGCATGGCGGTGATGCGCTCGGCGATAAGCTCTTGCGGCTCGCCCCACATCATATAGATGTCTGCCATTTCCGCGCACACGGTCTGGGCGGCCTGACTTGCCCCGCCAAAATAGAGCGGCGGCCCGCCCGGTGTCACCGGCAAGGTTTCCAGAACCGATTGCTGCAAATTGTAGAATTCGCCCTGATAATCAAAAGAGGTCTGAGTAGTCCACAGGCGGCGACAAATTTTTAGAAATTCGTGGGTACGGCGATAGCGCCCGTCGTGGTCGGTATAATCGCCGTACATGGCCTCCTCGCGGGGACGACCCCCGGTGACAATATTCAGGCGTAAGCGCCCGTTGCTAATCTGGTCGAGAGTCACAGCCATCTTTGCAAAAAGCGGAGCATCGAACAGGCCGGGCCGAATAGCGACCATCGCCCCGATTTGCTCGAACTGCGGCAAAAGCGCCGAGGCCAGGGTCCAGCCTTCCAAAGCGTGATGAGTGAAACCGACCCCCAGCAAAAGCGACTTGAAGCCAAAAGCTTCGGCGCGGGCGAAAATCTGCCGGATATAATGATAATCGGTGGGGCGCTCTGGTGGGGTCAGGCCGACCTGAAAACCATCGCCATTGAGCGGGGCGCACCAGTGAAATTCGAGGTTCAAGCTTTGTTCACCTAGAAATAACTAAAAAAATCACAAACTGACCGTATTGCGCTTTACCACTGCCTGCCAAAATGCTATAATCTACCGGACATAAGCTGTACCTAAATCATACCATATCAGGCTTTCGGATAAGCTTTTACAAAGTTAAGACTTTCGCTGGCAACGATTGCTGATTTGAGGAAATCGGGGTAAATCCCAAAACTGGGTTTGGTTATATTTTTCAAATATAACTTTTCCGGGGTTAAGGTGATTTGCCAGCGAAAGTCCTAAAAGTATAATAGCGTATAACAGAATTGGGGAGGTGGCACGGTGTCCTTGACAATCCGTAGAGGTGCTTCAGATGGTTCAAACCCAGGGCTGAGTATCGAAATGTCGAAAGTGGCGGCCATGTTTGACCGCTATACCAGTTGGCGACCGGATGAAGCTATGATACCCCTTTTGCAGGAAATCCAGCATGAATACGGCTTCGTGCCGGATGTACTGGCAAACCTGATGTCCGAAAAGTTTAATTTACCCCTGAGCCAGATTTACGGCGTGACCACCTTCTATAGCGACTTCCGGGCTACAAGCCAGGCCGAACATCGCATTCTATTGTGCGAAGGCTCGGCCTGCTATTTGTGTGGCGCTCAAAAGCTCCATCAGGCCGTCAAAGCCAAACTGGGGATTGATTATGGGCAGACCACCCCGGATAACAAATTCGTGCTGGAACGAGCCAACTTCTGCTTTGGCAACTGCAACCTGGCCCCGATGGTCGAAATGGATCACGCTTATTATTCCCACGTCACCCCGGAAGAGCTGCTCGAAATGATCGAGGAAGCCGCCACCGGCGCGGGCGAAAACCACCACCACCAATAAAAAAACTAGAGGAGCATCTCAATGGATCGAAACGAATTAGTCCAGTTGCGAACCCGCCTCAAAGAGGAATGGGTCAACCTCTTTGCCACCAAAACCGTCATCCAGTGTGTGATTGACGGCGGTTCGGTGCTGGCGGGGGCCAAAGCTACCCTGAAAAAATTTCAGGAGTTGGTTGAAGGCCGCGACGATGTGGTAATCAAGGTCGTAGGTGGCTTTGGGGCGATGTGGATGGAGCCGACGGTGTTTATCTCCAAACCTGGCAATCCGCGCATTTTGTATGGCGATGTAACCCCGGCGCGGGCCGAAGAAATCTGGAACAGATATATTTTGGGGAACGACCCCTGCCCGGACTATGCTTTTGCCTGGCTCAAAGAGGCCGCCGATTACCCCGATTACAAGTGGGCCGGGAGCGATGAAACCGACTGGAACGGTATTCCCCCCATTGGCAGCACCGAATGGGGACGCTTGCAGCAGCGCATCGTGTTGCGGAACTGCGGCGATATTGACCCCGAAAGTATTCAGGACTATGTGGCCCAGGGCGGATATGCCGGGTTGGAAAAAGTGCTATTCGAGATGACCCCCGACCAGTGCGTAACCGAGGCCAAGACTTCGCTGCTCAAGGGGCGGGGCGGAGCGGGCTTTGAAATGGGTATCAAGTGGGAGACCGTCCGGGGAGTCAAGCGCACCCCCCGCTATTCGATTGTCAACGGTCACGAAGGCGAACCGAATGTCTTCAAGGACCGGCGCATCTTCGAGGGCGACCCCCATTCGGTGCTGGAAGGCCTGATTATCGGTTCATTCGCCTGCGATATTCCCGAAGCATATATTTATGTCGGCTCGGAGCATCCTCTGGCCTACAAGCGCATGGGGCAGGCGGTGGAAGATGCCCGCAAAATGGGCCTGCTGGGACAGAATATTTTGGGTTCAAGTTTTAGCTGTGATGTAAAAGTCGTGATTGCGGCGGGGGCGTATATCTCCGGCGAGGCCGGGGCGATGATGTTCGGGATTCAAGGGACGCGGGGAATGCCGCGAGTGAAGCCCCCCCGCTCGGCGGAAGCCGGGCTGTGGGGGATGCCCACTCTGGTCAACAACGTCGAAACCTTTAACAATGTCCCCTTGATTATGCTCAAGGGCGGGGCGTGGTACGCTCAATTTGGGTCGCAAGGTACTCGTGGCACTAAGGTAATCTCGCTATCCGGCCCGTTCAAGCGCCCCTGTCTGGCGGAAATCCCGTTTGGTGGCCCGACCCGTGATGCCATCGAAATCGTGGGCGGTGGGCCAGCCGACCCCGCCCATCCGATTCGAGCGGTGCAGACAGGGGCGGTATCCGGGGGTTGTCTCCCGGCCTCCAAATTTGATTTGATGTTTGACATTGATGAATACGGCTGGAACAACAAGAATTATTGGCTGCTATTGGGCAGCGCCAGCCTGACCGCCCTGACCGACCAACAATGTATCGTGGACGCGGCCTACTATGTGCTGCGGTTCAACCGTGACGAAAGCTGCGGCAAGTGTATTCCGTGTCGGGTTGGGTGCGAAGGGTTGACCGAAATGCTGTGGCGGATTAAAAGCGGCGATGGCAAAGAAGATGATATTACCAAAATGGAAGACTTGAGCAAGATGGTTATCCAGCACTCGATTTGCGGGCTGGGCCAGGCTGCGCCGTATCCTATCCCGAACATGTTGGTCTTTGACGAGTTCAAGCAGGAGCTTTTGCAGCATATTCGGGCCGGGTTCTGCAAGGCCGGGGTTTGCTCGATGGAACATGCCAAAGGCCGCCAGAAAGTCAGCTTTGAATGGGGGGTAGAGCATACTGAGGATTTTGGCGGTCGCTTGCAATTACCGGAGCAAGGCGCTGAAATCGAGCTAAAAGCTTTACCCGCCCGCTAGGATTGTTTTGGGTTGGAAATGAGCGTAATACTGAGGTAGGGCTATGGATACCGAAATCTATGACATCACCGATGCTGAAATATTAGCTGAGGAAGATATGCCGGAAAGCACCCCGCAGTTCGACCAGAACCAACATGCCTTAGCGGTTCTGGAATGGCAGTACAAGCTCGAAAACTGGTTTATAGGCGGGAATTTGGCAGTTGTCTACGCCCGCCGTAAATATATTGCCCCTGACCTGGCCCTGTTCAAAGGGGTAGTGCTGTCTCCCGAAGAACGCAAACGCCAAAAAAGCTACCGGATTAAGCTGCCCGACCGTCCGCCGCCCAATGTGGTTTTTGAGTTCAGTTCGGCGGATAACTGGGAACAAGACTTGATTGACAAGGTACAAAAATATCAGGAGATGAGCGCAAAGGAGTATTTCGCCTTTGACCCTAATGTCCCGATGGTTTGGCGGCCCAAAGCTGGTCGTCTGAAGGGCTGGCATTATACCAGTGGGACTATTCAGCAAATTCAGCCCGACCAACGAGGCTGGTTGTGGAGCGCAGAACTGGATAGCTGGCTTGGGGCAGAGGACGAAACTTTGCAATTTTACGATGCGGCGGGCAATCGTCGTCTGACTGCTGCCGAAGCGGGCTGGTTAGCCGAAGAACAGGAGCGAGCCGCCAAAGAAGCCGCTTGGGTTGCCAGAGAAAAAGAACGGGCTGACAAAGAAGCCGCTTGGGTTGCCAGAGAAAAAGAGCGGGCTGACAAAGAAGCCGCCTGGGTTGCCACCCGAAAAGAGCGGGCTGACAAAGAGCGCGAGCGAGCCGCTAAAGAAGCCGCCTGGGCCAAGTTGCGAGAATTAAATATTGACCCGGAGAGTCTGTAACTGCCAATTGAATAGATAGATACATAGACAGATAGCTAAAGTGGGCCAGAAAAAGTGAAGATAATAGCGAGGAGTTTACGCCAATGGCGGATACGATAAAAGTCACGATTGACGGGATAGATGTGAATGTCCCTAAAGGTACTTTCGTGCTACAAGCTGCCAAGTCAGCCGGGGTTTATATCTCCAACTTTTGCTACCATCCCGATATGCGGCCCTTTGGGGCTTGCCGGATGTGTACCGTCGGAGTGATGGGACGACGCGGCATGGGCTACGAAATCTCCTGCGCCGCCGAATGCAAAGATGGCATGGTGGTCTTTACCGAAAACTCCAATGATGAAGTTCGGGAAGTTAAAAAGTTTATTATGGAGTCGCTGTTGGTAGACCATCCGCTGGACTGCCCGATTTGTCCGGCTTCCGGGGCGTGTGACCTGCAAAATGCGACCTGGCATTATGGCATGACCGAAAATCGGATGGCCCGCGAGAAAATCTGGTATCAGCAGGATTATCTCAGCCCGGCAATCCTAATCAAGCGGGATCGTTGCGTAGTCTGCGGACAGTGCGTGCGGGTGTGTGACGAAATCATCGGGGCGCACGCGCTGGCCTTTGTCAATCGCGGTATCTCGACCTATATTGACTCGGCCTGGGGTGACGACCTGACCAAATCGCCCTGTACCAGTTGCGGAATGTGCGTCGAAGTCTGTCCCGTCGGTTGTCTGATGCACGTCCAGTACGAAAATACCGGCCTGCAATGGACCATGAAACGCACCCTGACCACCTGTAATTATTGCGCGGTTGGTTGCTCGATGAGCATGGAAGTCGAGAGCAACACTGGCCTCCTGGAAAAGGTCAATTTCCCGGAAGGGGTGGGAGTGAATGATGCCCGGCCTTGCGTCAAAGGGCGTTATGGCTATCAGTATATCAACAATGGAGACCGACTCGAAAGCCCGCTTTTGCGAAAAGACGGGCAGTTTGTCGAAATTACCTGGAAAGAGGCTTTCGACGAACTCAGCAAAAAGCTGGGGAATTATACTGGCGATGCTTTTGGGGCGATTGCCAGCGTAAAGATTTCCAACGAAGAGAATTATTTGCTGCAAAAGCTGACTCGCGGTCTGCAACAATCCAATAATATTGACAGTGCCGCCCGCTTCACCCACCAGGCCTCGCTGGTCGCCCTGGAGGAGCAGTTCGGGGTTAGCGGTATGACCAACACCATTCAGGACATCAAGGATTACGCCGGGTGCTACTTCATCACCGGTTCAGACCTCGACCAGAGCGCCCCGGTAATAGCCTACCTCTTGCAAGAGGCAATGGTACGTCGCAAGGTCGCCACGATTGTAGTCAACCCGCGCAAGGTCGAGATGGCCCATCGGGCGACGCTCTGGCTGCAAATTCGGCCCGGCACGGATGCGGCCCTTTACAACGGGCTGGCCCACATTATCCTGAAAGAGGGCTGGCAGACCGACAGTTTTATAAATAACCGCACCGAGGGGCTGGCCCAATGGCGAAATTCGCTGGCGGAATGGACTCCAGAGCGCACCAGCGCCGTAACCGGCCTTTCTGCCGAGGACTTGTACACCGCGGCCCGACTCTATGCTACCGGCGGTGGTTCGCAAAAAGATGCAACAACTGGCCTCTACAATCCGTCGGCCCTTATCTACGGTACGGGGGTGACGCAGTGGGCCAATGGAGTGGACAATGTGCGCGGGCTGGCGAATCTGGCTCTTTTGACCGGCAACCTGGGTCGGATGGGAGCGGGCCTGAACGGAATCCGCGACTCCTCCAACGAGCAAGGCGCGATGGATATGGGTTGTCTGCCCAACTATCTGCCGGGCTATATCCCGGTCACAAATACCGAGGCGCGGGTGATGCTGGAAAGCGCCTGGTTTGGGCGCTCCAATGGGCGGCTTCCCGCCAAACCGGGCCTGAATTATGTAGAAATGTTCAAAGCCGCCGAAGCCGGAACGCTCAAAGCGATGTACATCGTCGGCGAAAACCCGATGCTAACCGGCACGGATTTACAGCAAGTCCAGCGTGGTCTCGAAAAGCTGGATTTCCTGATTGTCCAGGACATCTTTATGACCGAGACTGCCCGCTTTGCCGATCTGGTGCTGCCCGCCAGCAGCCATGCCGAAAAGGATGGCACTTTTACCAACACCGAGCGGCGAGTACAGCGCATCAAAAAGGCGGTAGCCTCGCCCGGTTTCGCCCGGCCCGACTGGAAAATTCTGGCGGAAATTATTGACCGACCTGGTTTTCGGGCCAGCTACAAACATGCTTCAGATATTATGCTGGAAATCGCTCAGGTCAACCCGCTTTATAATGGGGTGCGCTATGAAAAACTAGAGCGGGGTCGCCAGTATATGACCTATAAACCGGGTCTGGCCTATAATCGGATGATTCCGATGGTGATGGAGCGGGCCGGGTTGCAATGGCCGGTCACGATGGACGGAATTGCCGAAGACGGTACCCCGATTCTATTCACCGACGGCTTTCCGACTGATAGCGGCAAAGCCCGTTTCATGGCAGTACAACAAGCTACTCGCAAACTCCCAACCTCGGATGAATTAATCGTCTGTGTAGGTCGAACCAGTTGGGCCAATGACCGGAGCGGGGCGATGGCCCGGCGCAACTATGTGCTGGAGTCGCTCGACCCTGAGCCGGAACTGGAACTGAATCCCGCTGATTTGCAACGGTTTGGGTTGGGTAACGGTGACATCGTAAAGATTACCTCGGCTCGCGGGGCGCTGGAACTCAAGGTTAAGGCTACTGACAAACAACCCGCTGGTCTGGGCTACATGCCCGGTATGTTCCGCGAAGCTCCCAGCGCGGCCCTGACCAGCACCACCTCTGACCCGCGTACCGGCACTCCCGAAACCAAATATACTGCGGTCACGGTTGAACGGTTGCGGGCCAGCACCTATGGCCTCTTGACCCCAGGGGCGGGCCTCAAACCGGAGCGCATGGATACGGTGATTGGCTCTACCGAAACCGAAATGTCGGCCCCGCGTATCTTTGACTCCGGAGTTGGTCAGGCGAAGGGGGCGACCGCGGTGATGGATGCCCCCTCCAAAATTGAAGTAATCCCCGTCGTGCCGACCATCGAAAATAGGGACGTGCCAAACACCGCCACCGACATTCTTAATGTCCCGGTAGTGGAGGCAATCGAGGCTTCTGCCCTTGAAGTTGCGGCAATTGAAATCCCTTCCTCAGAAGCCGAGGCGATTAATGATGCTACCCCGATAATGGAAGTCAGCGCCGCCCCGACTGTAATTGAGGAAGGCGAATTCGACTTCACCCCGATAGACGACATTGGGCCGTTCTTCAACCGCAAGCTGAACGACGCTAAAGTTAAAGATTACGCTGACCTCGCCTCGCGTTCAGCCCAGGAAATCGCTGAGATTTGCAGTACCTCAACCGAGCGTATTACTCAGTATCGCTGGCTCGAACAGGCCGCGGAACTCGCCAAAGGCGAGCAACCTAGCTAAATCCGTTTATTCAACAAATCTGGTCGCCAGCTATCCAGTCCGACGACCAGATTGCCTCCGCTAACAATTTTCCTGTCAGGCCGGTCAATCTTTAATCTTAAAACTTCATCGTGGCAAGGTTGTTCAGCTCAAGCGCGGCTTTTTAAATATGCCATTATGGAAAGGAGAAAAGTTGTGTCTCAGGAATATATCGAAATCCGCAACGCCCGTGAGAACAACCTCAAAGAGGTTTCCGTGCGTATTCCCAAGCGCAAAATTAGTATATTCACCGGAGTATCCGGCTCTGGCAAATCCTCGATTGTCTTCGATACTATTGCCACTGAAGCCCAACGCCTCTTGAACGAAAATTTCAGTATGTTCGTCCGTAACTTTCTGCCGCGCTTTAGTCAGCCGGATGCGGATGCGATTGAAAACTTGACCATGGCAATCGTGGTTGACCAAAAGCGGTTGGGTGGTGGCTCGCATTCGACTGTCGGCACAATTACCGATATTGCTCCGGTCCTGCGTCTGCTTTATTCGCGGGTCGGCCAGCCTTATGTCGGCAAAGCTAATCTGTTTGGCTTTAACGACCCGCAGGGGATGTGTCCAAACTGCAACGGGGTTGGTCGCAAAATCGGGGTAGATTTGGAATTGTTTTTGGATACCTCTAAATCGCTAAACGACGGAGCTATCCTATTCCCGGATTATGCGGTCAATAGCTGGGATTGGACGATTTGCACCCAATCTGGCTTATTTGATAATGCCAAAAAGTTGACTGACTACACTCCCGATGAAATGGAACTACTGCTGCACAGCAAGCCTTACAAAGTTGAAACAACGGTTGCGGGCAAACCCTTCAAATTAACTTTCGAGGGTATCCTCGATAAGTTTAGCCGCAAGTATATTATCCGCGATCTTAAAACCATGTCCGAACGCACTCAAAAAGCCGTCGAGCCATATTTAACCCTTGCTCCTTGCTCACTCTGTAAAGGAGCGCGTCTTAGTCAGGTTGCCCTCAGTAGCAAAATAAATGGTCGAAATATTGCCGAGCTGTCGGCGATGGAGGTGGATGAATTAATTGAAGTCATTAAGGAAATTAGTGACCCAGCAGCGGCCTTGCCAATCAAGACCCTAACCGAGCGGTTGCAGAACTTGATTGACATCGGTCTGGAATATCTCAGCCTTAATCGGGAAACCAGCACCTTGTCGGGCGGAGAGTCGCAACGGGTCAAAATAGTTAAACACCTGAGTAGCAGCCTAACCGATGTGACGTATATTTTTGACGAGCCAAGTATCGGATTGCACCCCCGCGATGTCCATCGCCTCAACGAATTACTGGTGAAACTGCGCGACAAAGGCAACACGGTCATTGTAGTGGAACACGACCCGGAGGTAATCAAAGTCGCCGATTATATTGTGGATGTCGGCCCGCACGCCGGAAGTGAGGGTGGCAGGATTGTCTACGAGGGCAGCTACACCGGGTTGCTGGAGGCCGATACTCTGACTGGCAGACATATCAGGCAGTCGTTACCGCTCAAAGCGGATTTTCGAGAGGCTAGAGGTAAGTTAGCTATCTCCCACGCCAAACTAAATAACTTGCAGAATGTCAGCGTGGCTATACCGACAGGGGTATTGACGGTAGTCACCGGAGTGGCTGGTTCGGGCAAAAGCTCGCTGATAAACCAGGTATTTTTGCGCCAACACCCCGACGCGATTATGATTGACCAATCGGCGGTTGGGGTTTCTACTCGCTCTAATCCTGCCACTTACACCGGAATAATGGACGGCATCCGCAAGGCCTTTGCGACTGCCAATCGAGTCAGTCCTTCCTTGTTTAGCTTTAATTCCAAAGGAGCTTGCGAAAACTGTCAGGGTTTGGGTCTAATCTACACCGATTTGGGTTTTCTGAACGATGCCAAGTCCCCTTGTGAAATTTGCGGTGGCAAGCGTTTCAAAGATGAAGTGCTAACTTACAAACTCAACGGTAAATCCATCACCGAAGCGCTAGAGATGACCGTAAAGCAGGCCCTGGCTTTTTTTGACCTCAAAGAAATCGTTCCCACTCTCCAGGCCATGAGTGATGTAGGACTGGATTATCTAACCCTCGGTCAGCCCCTCAGTACCCTGTCGGGTGGCGAATGTCAGCGCATCAAGCTCGCCAGTGAACTACACAAAAAAGGGAGCATCTACGTGATGGACGAGCCGACCACCGGCTTGCACATGTCCGACATAAGTCATTTATTGGTAATTATGAATCGGCTGGTAGATACTGGAAATACCGTGATTGCGATTGAACACAACCTGGATGTCATCAAAAACGCCGATTGGATTATTGATATGGGTCCCGAAGGTGGGAATAAGGGCGGCAGAGTGATGTTTGAGGGTACACCCCGGCAATTGCTGAGTGCCACCCAATCCCTCACGAGTGCCTACTTACGAAGTTAATAGGGTCGAGAGCGGAAGTAATCGAAATCTGACGATTTTTAGGTGGGTTGTATCATAAAACACTGTTTCGTTAAGTAGATATTCTGGTAAATAACGCCGCGATTGGCGGGCCGTTTCGCTCAAGTTGGGAACTGAGCGAAACGGCCCGGCGCGACAGGTTTGAGTTAAATCTGAGTGGGCTATGGAGCAGTAGCCAGGCATTTTATTAAGCTATCAGGGCTGAAACATCCGTCTGTTAGATGGTCTTTTAACTCAAAGCTCAAAACTACTTCTTATTCCGCTGGGGTCTGACTACTCTGACCAACTGCCAGGGTTGTTCGGGCAACCAGGGTGCGCCAGGGGCCATGGTTATTCCTGCCAGAATGTACAGAACCGCTTCATAGTTCACTCTCCAGCCCGCGAAGTCGCGCCAGCATTGGTCGCGGTCGGGTTTGACCGGCACTCCCGCCGCCTTCATAGTATCGTAGGCGGTTTCAAACTGCTCTTTGGAGAGCCGGATGGGGTCGCCATATTGCGGATTAGGATTATATTTAATCATAAAATAATCGGCAATCCGGCGCATCGCCAGAAATCCGGCCCGAATACATAGCTCAGTTTCGGGGTTGCGCGGTAAATCTATGGTCGAGGCCCGCAATGCCGCCGCATCCAGTACCGTTCCGGCGGCAACCACCCAGGCGCGATGAGGCTGGGGCGAGCGGAAAAAGTTGATTGCTGGCAAGGAGGTATGACTTTCTTCCAGGTCGGTAAACCAGACTTCCCATTCTCCGAAAAAGCTGTTCAGTCGCTCCAGTCCGGTAATCCGGTGCGCCCGCACCAGCATCTCCATTGGCGACGGCGGATTCCCGGCCCGCACTTCCAGTAAGGTTACAAATTGTTCCCGGCGCTGAAAGGCTGAATACATAGTCGGCAGATAGGCAATCAGAAGCGCGGTCAGCACTAAGCCAATCGAAGCTTCTGAAAAGGCTAAAATAGTGGTAGGCCAGTCAGCTACGGTAGCAAAGCCCAACGTCATTAAAGATGAGCCACTGAGGGTAAACAGCCCCCGCATTGTATCTACCCCACACGCCCAATACATAAACATATAGCCGATAAGCACCAGGACCAGCCAGACCGCCGGGAGCATTATCAAAGTAATCGGGGCATAAAAAGCCATGACTGAGTCGCGCTGTTGGAAAGTCTTTAGTGGCTTCATGATGAGATTAAAAACGCTCCGTGAAGTCCGAAAGACAAACCGGGTGAGCGCATCGTTGACGCTGCGAGGCAACACAAAAGTCCGAATCGCGGAAGAAATGGTTCTCAATACAATCGCCAACCCTATCGGGAAGGCCAAAATTCTTAATATTTCGATCAATTTTAATACCTGCCTTTTTGAGAAGTGGTCAGTGGTCAGTGGTCAGAGAAATACAAATGCGAATGCTGAGAAAGTCCGGCTAGACTTGGTATTTTAACTCAAAACTCAAAACTACCCTACTGACCACTATTCATGATTTGGTTATAAATAATGGGACTGTTATATAAACGCCAAAACCGGGTGATGCTGGGTTTATTTTACCATTGAATCCGGGGTGCTTTTGTTATACTTGTATTATATTACAGGTTTTGAAAGCGGCCTTACTTGTGAAGTTTAACTTTTAGACCTGGGTATGGTCGAGTTGGCAATATTCGGGTGATTGTCATAGATGCGGGCTGGCGAGAGAGTAAAAGCGGTTTGGTTATAATGTGTCAATGCCATATTTCCCTGACCCCCGACCCCTAATTACTAATGCGATAAATCTGGACTTTGGAGTTGACGTAAACTGGTAGCCAGCCTAATTCTTGCAGGTCGGGAGGAGCTTCCTCAGTGTCATCGGTGTTGCGTTGGGCAAAGAGGCGGGCTTCTTCTGGCCCGAAATAGACATAGCGAATCCCGTATTGGCGGGCGAATTGCATAGTTTCCTCACGGGTCATCTGAAATTGGAAAAAGCGACGAAGCTGCTCAATTTTCTGGTCGCGGTTGATTGTCTCCAGGTCGTGACCGTAAAAGGTGCGATTGCCCGCGAAAGCCGGAATATAACTGCCCGTGATTGGCCCGGCAATCACCGTGTCGGTCAGGGCGGTATTATTCTTGAGCCAGTTCATAGCGGTCACTTCCTCGCCATAGAGGAAGAGCGGGTGAAAGTCGCCATCCTCGCTGCGGGCAAAGACATTGCCAAAAAACGTCCCCAATACCAGCAAAGTTGTCAGGGCGGTGAGTATCACTAATAAATTAGCCCGCCGGTGTTGGATAGCGGGTCGCCATTGCCGGGCCAGAAAATAAAACCCGGCAGTCGCCAGGAGTACAATCGGCAGGTGTAAGCCCTCGATGAAGCGACGCTGAAAGTTGACCGGCACATAGAGTAAAACCGCCGTCCCGATAACCCAGGTCGTGACGAATTGCCAGCGCGAACGGGTTTCAAGCGGGCTACGTCTTTCGGCCCACCAACCGCCAATGACCGCCAGCCCGAATAGCAAACCGTAACCCAGCATATAGAAAAACGGCAAAGGGGAATAAGTCTGGTTCTGGCTCATCCAGCCCTTGTAGATTGGGTCATTAGAGGTCGCCAGAAAGATATAAATTGGTATCGGCAAGGCAAAAACCCCGACCAGTATCAGGCCGAACCAATGTCGCCATTCTATCCGTCGCATTGTAATTGTGCGCCGAAGTAAATAAAGTCCGGCAATAACCCCCAGGGTAATTACCAAAAAAGGGTGTATAAAACTTAGCAGTAGCCCGCAAGCCGCCGCCTTTGCAAAAGCTCGCCCCGCTTTTTTAGCCTCATCGGTTTCCCAACCCTCCTGCAAGCTCATAAAACCGGCTAATAACAGAGCGGTTGCCAGAGGGTAATGAGGCTGGGCCAGAATGCTAAAGAAAGTCAGGGATTCGGCTACCCATAAATCAGTCGAATCTTTCAGGCCGATTGGCCCCACCAGCCAACCCAGCCCCGCCCCGAAACAGACCAGCAAAAAGGCCGTCCGGCGCATCCGGCTTTCCGCAAAGTAGCGGCAGATAAAACGCCAACTGGCCCACAGCAATAGCGCCCCGGTTGCCAGCCGCGCCAGATGGAAAACCAGCACATTGGGCAAGTTAATCAGCCCTGCCAGTTTCCCTAGCAGATAATAGTGGGTATAAACCAGAATTCCAGGGTGTTCTTCGGAAGTAAAAGTGAGGTGAAAGAGCCATTCGCCGCGTCGTCCGGCTTCCATTTTCGATAGATAAACGTTGCCGTCCAGAGCGTTCCACAATAGCCCCATAAATCGCCCGTTATTGGGTTGGACGTAATAGGCCAGCACAAAGGGCGCAAAAGAGAGCATCACGACGAAAACCGACCAACCGATGACCCAGCCTCGGTCAGAGGTTGGGGCGGTAAGTTGGGGGCTGGGAGGCGGGGGAAGTTCAGCAGGTGGGTGCAGCCCGTTTTTTTCGGGGGCGTGCGAAGGCGATTGCCCGTTTCCTCCCGCCAGGCTCACCGACTAACCTCCCAGGTCGGGACGACTGAAAGGCTGACTCCCAACCTCCAGTTTTTGAGCAGGGGTTAGCTCTTCCGCCTGAAATTGCAGGTCGGGCGCTTTAAGTTGCTCCTCGCGGAGCATTTCGACCTCGCGCCGCAAGCTCTCCTGACGACGGTTTAGCCAGAACAGATAGGCCGCAATAAAAAGCCAAACCGCGATAAAGGCCGCGATTACATATCCAAAACCATCCGATTGGTCATTACTGATTTTGGTCTGGGCTATAATTATGTTTAGATAATACATCATTCTCAAAGTTCCTTTTGAAAAGTGGTCTTATGAGTGCTGAGTGCTGAGAAAATTCGGTAAGTGCCTAGCATTTAACTCACAATTACCCTACTGACCACTACTCGTCATCATAAAGCGCGACCCGCACCTCGCCTACGCTGTCCCGTAATTTTTCCAGGCGGACGCGCTGGATGGCAAGATAAATAAAGAGCTGGGTGAAGGCCAGCATCGAAACGATTAAAGCGACATTCATAAAACCTTCCAGCCCGGTAGTGATTTCCTTACCGTTTTCACCGACCTTAAAAATGACCGGATGCAGGCCGGGCGGGAAAAAGCGGGTCGAGAAATAGACCAACGGCACGTTGATAAAGCCGATAATCCCAAAAACGGCGGTAAGGGCCGCTTTGCGGTTGGGGTCTTCGACGGCGTTACGCAGCATCCAGCCCGCCAGATATACCACCAGCATTATCGTGACTGTCGTCAGGCGCGGCTCCCATGTCCAGAACGTTCCCCAGGCATATCGCGCCCAGATTGAGCCTGTCACGATGCCGATTAGCGAGAAGAACACCCCTAGCTCCAGCCCTGCCAGCATCAAAATATCCCAAATCCGTTGACGGGTGCGCCAGTAGCCAATTCCACCGACAAAGTACAGCAAGAAAGCCGCCGCGCACATTATATTGCTGGGCAGATGAAAATAGAAAATGCGCTGGGAGTATTTTAACTCGATGTCGCTGGGGGCAATCAGGATGCACAGCAGGGCCGCCGGGAAAGTTATCAGCATACCCCATAGCAACACATTGGCCCAATCCAGCCCGCGCCGTTTCTGGCTGGTTTCCGGCCCGATCCCGATATTTACTTTTCTGGTTACAGTTGCCATTAAATTTAATCCTGTATATCTAAATCTAAAATCTAAAATCTAAAATCTGAGAGGTATAAGGCTGAGGGCTGGGTTCCCTAATCGTAAATTCTAAATCGTAAATCCCCTTATTCCTCTATTACCAGGTCAAAAAGTACCAGCGGAATTGCAAAGTAGATGCAATCGAAAAAGAACATGAGGCCCAGAGCGGCCCAAAACTCATCCCAGGGCCGGTTATTTAGAATCGCGGCGGTGGTCTGGGCGGCAGCAATAATTACGGGCAGCATTATCGGGAAGAACAGTACCGGCAGCAGGACTTCCCTGGCGCGAGTATTGACCGCCATCGCCGCGAACAGCGTCCCGATTTCAGCAAACCCGATTGTACCGAGCAAGAGTACTGGTAACAGCCCGATGTTCAGCACCGAAAAATTAAAGAGCAAGCTGAATATTGGGGCTATTAGCAGTTCGACTACGATGATGAAGCTGAAATTGCCCAACGCTTTGCCCACGAAAATCGCGCTGCGGTCACTGGGAGCTAACAATAATCCTTCCAGCGAACCTCGGTCTTTTTCAGTGATGAAAGAGCGGTTGAGGCCCAGCACTCCGGCAAAGGTGAAGGCGACCCACAATAGCCCCGGCGCGACATCGCCGCCCTCTTTGAGCTTGCCGGGCAGGGCAAAGGCAAAAACCATTACCACTAGCAGGGTAAAGACTGCCATTGCGCTAAAAACCTCTTTGGTTCGCAGCTCAGTCCGCACGTCCTTGCTGTAGACCGCCCACACTACCTTAAAATAGTGCTGAGTGCTGCTCAAAGAGGCCCTCGGTTCGGCAACGGCTGAATTTTCAGGTGCTTTCGCCCTCTCTTGAGTAATTGCCAACCAATTTCCTTTTTTAGATACTACTTCCCTACCCCCTGATAATACCAACTTTGCAGTCGGGCCGGGTCGAGGTCGGCGGAGGCGGCTTCGCGGACGATGCGACCACCTGCCAGGACTACCAGCCGATTGCTCATCGCTAACCCTCGCTCAAGGTTGTGGGTAGTCATCAGCACGCTACGCTCAATCCCTTCGGCAGTCGGCTCGGCCAAGATTTGCGAAAGCATTTCGGCGGCCTGGCGGTCAAGGCCGGTGTCGGGTTCGTCCAGTAGCAAAATCGGGGGACGGTGCAGCACCGCCCGTGCCAGGGCTAATCTTTGTTGCATTCCCCGTGAAAACACCCGAACCCGCTGGTCGGCCCGTCGTTCCAACCCGACCTTTGCCAGTAATTCAGCAACCCGCTGCTCAAGGGCTACTTTATCCAGCCCGTAAAGCTGACCGTAAAAGCGCAAATTCTCGCGGGCGGTCAAGTCTTCATAGAGATAGGTCAGGTGGCTGATAACCCCGACCAGCGAGCGAATGCTGGGCTTGGCCTCTTTGAGCGGAATACCGGCGACCTCGATTTCGCCAGAGGTGGGCCGGGCCAGCATCGCCAGAATTCGCAGCAGGGTAGTTTTACCCGCCCCATTCGGCCCTAACAGGGTAACGAACTCGCCCTGCTTTAGCTCGAAATTCACTCCTTTTAGCACGGTCACATGCCCGAAAGTCTTGGTTATGCCCCGTGCTTTTAGGAGGACGGAAGACGGAGGACTCAAAACTGAGGACTGAGCTATTGGGTTGGCTACCATTTCCCTCATACCTTCCTCAGCCCGGCCCGGCGCATTACTCGTGTGATGGCTTCATTTGAGTTGTGGAGGACGGCGGCGCGGTCTATTGTCAGCAATTTATAGTTTTCCATGACTACCTGCCCATTGATGATAACCGTTTCGACATCGCGCTTGGAGGCACTATAGACCACCCGCGATACCGGGTCAACCTCGGCAGAGGGGAAGGCGTGGAGCTGATTAAGGTCCAGCAAGACCAAATCGGCCCGCTTGCCGACTTCGATGCTGCCGATTTCGTGTTCCAGCCGCATAACTTTAGCCCCGCCCAGGGTTGCCAAATCAAAGACAGTGTGGGCGGGCAAGGCGGTTGGCCCAAGCTTCACCTTCTGGATAAAAGCCGCTATCCGCATTTCCTGAAACATATCGAGATTGTTACTACAAGCCGCCCCGTCCGCCCCTAGTCCGACTGTGACCCCCATTGCCAACAAACCCGGCACATCGGCGATGCCACTGGCGAGTTTGAGATTGGAACTGACACAATGGGTTATCTTTACCCCGCGTTCAGTCAGGATACGTCGTTCCTGGTCGTCCAGCCAGATGCTATGCGCCAGGATTAATCGCTCGTTTGCCAGCCCGATATAGTCAAGATAAACCACATTCCGCATTCCGCGCTCGGCCTCGACAATCGCAATCTCGCCTTGATTCTCGCTGGCGTGGGTGTGTACCATCACGTCATAATAGGCCGACAGGTCGCGCACCTGGGTCAAAAGCTCCTCGGTGCAACTGACCACAAAGCGTGGGCAGAAAGCGTATTGCAGCCGTCCACCATCGTAGCCGTGCCACTTTTCCAAAAGCTCGACGCTTTGGGCGATAGATGCGGCGGTCTGCTCTTGCAAGCCGGGCGGCACTTCCTGACCGTGATCCATCATCACCTTGCCGCTCATGGCCCGCAACCCGCTAGAGGCCAGCGCCCGAAATGCGCTTTCGGTATGGCTGACCGTCTCCATATCCACCAGGGCGGTTGTACCACTCTCAATTAGCTCGCCGATACCTAGCAAGGCCGACCAGTAGTTAGATTCCTCATCGTGGGCGGCTTCCAGCGGCCAGATGCGCTTACGCAACCAATCCATTAATTCCAGGTCGTCAGCCTGTCCTCGGAAAAGGGTCTGGGTCAGGTGCAGGTGGGTTTGAATCAGGCCGGGTATTAGGGTTTTGCCAGTTGCGTCAATCACCTTTTCAAGCTTGCCCGGCTCAATTTCCAGCTTGCCAATCGCTGCAATCCGATTATCTTCGACCAAAATATCTCCGGTCAGAACTTCCCGGCGAGCGTTCTGGGTGATAATTTCGGCATTTTTAATAAGAAGGCTCATGTGTTTACGGCTGCGCCACATTTGGCGCAAAAACGGTCATCCTGGGTCACTTCTTTACCGCAGTTTAGGCAGATAATCGGCAAAGGGGCGCTACACTGGCGGCAAAAACGATCTCCTGGGTTAAAGCTCGTGCCACACTCGTCGCATTTAAGCTTTTCTTTAACGGTTGGTTTGACCCGTAGCCGCTCACTTTCGGTCGGAGTGAGCTTGCCAGGGCGGGTTGCGCTGCCCGAAGTGGGTTTAGCCGACACCAGGGTTGGTGCTTTTCCAGGCGACCCGGACGCTTTAAGAGTAGTAACACTATGCCCGTTCCGGCGGTGTTGCAGCCCGGCAATGCGGGTGTTTAGCTCGGTCAGCTTTTGTTCGGTGCGTTCATAAAGTTCGGTGTAATCTTTTTCCTCGATAATTCCGATTTCACGGTCAAAATCGAGGTCTTGTAACGACTGGTGTTCGGCGGCGGCGCTATCTTGCAAACTTTCCAGTTGCGAATCGAGCGGACTCAAGCTGCCAGCTTTACGGCGCTTTAGGCCGACTTCTGACAGCACTAGCGGTCTGACCACCATCACCACCGTCAGGGTCGCAATCCCGAAGCCCAATAGCCAACCCAGGGCTGCTCCGCTATCATTGGTCGAGGTGGTCGGGTTATTGGCTTGCTCACTGGCCTGATTTAGAATCGAATAAACTAAATACATTTGTCCCTAACTTAATTCTCTAGCTAACTACCGATGGTTCTTTTGACCCGGCTTTGACCTTTTCCCGGACGGTGGCCGGAGCAAGGGCCGGAGTCGGTTCGGGCCAGATCGCGATAAATAGCCCGAAAATCGTAATCGCCAGCCCGACCCAACTCCACAACATCAGGGGATTGACCCAAAGCTGGAAAGCGGCACTGACAATCACCGGGCGACCATCCGCGCCGGGCTGGGTTTCGATGCCCGACACCGGCATACTGATATAGAGGTCTTCCAGCGGGTCTACCCGGATAAAGACGACGGTGTTGGGCTGCTGGCTGGCGGTATAAAGTTCGGCGGCGGGTAAAAGCGGTTCTTGCGGCACGCCATCCTTTTCTACCGATAGGCTGGACTGAAAGCGCATCTTGAGGGGCGACCCAATCGGAGTAATACTATCCAGCTTGATTTTATACTCGTGAATGCCCTTGATAACCATCGTTTCGCCCATTTTGGCAATCACGCCGTTATTTTCGTCTATCTTGTAGAGTTTATCGCCGACCCGGATTTCGTTGGCCTTGTAGACCGTCGAGGCGATAATGACAACTACAATTACCACAATTCCGAGGTGAATCAATAGCCCACCATAGCGCGGTCGGTTGCGCTTGACCAGACTGGTGACGGCTGGAACAATCTTACCGTCGGTGTGTCGTCGTCGCGCTCGAATACCCTTGAAGTAGTCCAGTCCAACCGTTGTAGCGGTGAAAATCGTAATCGAAAAGCCTAATAAAGCGATAATCTGGCGCATCCCCAAGCCGAACATTATGGCGGTGCCGCCCAACGCGAAAGCCGCTGGTATCCAGAAACTGCGGCTCAAGCTTTCCATCGTCGCTTTGCGCCAGGCGATTAACGGCCCGATGCCCATCAGAAAGATGATGCCGAGGAGTACCGGGATAACCGTCTGAACGAAATAAGCCTGTTTTACTTCGGTCTTGACCCCGGTGAAAACCTGGCTGACTAGCGGTGAAAGCGTCCCCCATAGCATAAAGATAACTACCAGGAAAAAGAGGATATTGTTGAGCAAGAAGCTCGACTCGCGGGATAACAGACCGTCCAACTTGTTCTCGCTCTTGAGTTCGGGCAGTCGCATAAAGAGCAAGCCAAACCCTACGATTAGAACCAGCCCAATCCAGACCATAAAATATGGGCCGAGGGTACTTTCCCCGAAAGCGTGAACCGAACTCAGCACCCCGCTCCGGGTTAAAAAAGTGCCAAACAGCGACAAGGCGTAGGCGATAATTGCCAGCGACATATTCCAGACCTTGAACATGCCGCGCCGTTGCTGAATCATGGCGCTGTGCAGCAAGGCCGTGCTGATGAACCAGGGCATGATAGCGGCGTTTTCCACCGGATCCCAGGCCCAATATCCTCCCCAACCGAGAGTAACATAGGCCCATTGTCCGCCCAAGAAATTGCCGACGGTCAGGAAAATCCAGCTTGTTAAAATCCAGCGCCGCGAGAGGCGTACCCAGCTATTGTCCAGCCTGCCGCTCATCAGAGCCGCGAAAGCAAAGCTGAAAGCGGCGATAGTGCTGACATAGCCGGTGTATAGCATCGGCGGATGAATCATCATGCCAGGGTTTTGCAGAAGTGGATTAAGCCCCTTGCCGTTTTGCGGTACGATTGCCAGGGGTTGAAAAACATTGACGACCAGAGTACACATCGCCAGAAAGAAGGCAATTCCGCTACTCATGGCGACGATTATCCAGGGAGCAAGCTCGGCGGGTTGCAGTTTGCGGGTGTGCAGCAAGAGGATGGCCATACAGCCTGATAAAATTAGCGCCCAGAGCAAGAGTGAGCCTTCCTGCCCACCCCACATCGCCCCGATTTTGTACCACCACTCCATTTCGCGGGAAGAGACTTCAACCACGTAGCGCAACGAGAAATCGCTGGTCAGTAAAGCGTACTGAACGCAGATTACCCCGACTCCCGTCAGGGCGACGACGGCCCAGGCTGCGCTGCGTCCACTTCTCACCAATTCGGGGTAGCGTCGCCAGGCTCCCAAACTGAGCGCAGCGACGGCATAGACCGCCATTACAAAACCGACTAATAGCGCGGTATAACCTATCTGATTCATCGTATCCCTACTTCAACCTGTTCTAGCCTAAAAAGGTGATTGGTGAGTAAGCCATTTTAAGCCACCCTCTACCCCATCACCTCTTTATAATCTTGATGCCCTCGGCATTTGTACCTATGATTTGGCCTCTTCGGGCTGCGAGCTATATTTGGAGGGGCATTTTGCGAGCATTTCACTGGCCTGGAAAACGCCATTGGCGAAAGTGCCAGTCACGACGACTTCGGCTTCGTCCTTAAAGGTGTCGGGCGGAATCTTGTTAAAAACCACTTTCATGGTTTCGGCCTTTTTTTCCTTGTCGAAGGCGGTGAAGGTTACTGCCCCGGTTGCGGAATTACGCTCGATTGAGCCGGGTAACACTCGCCCCGCTACCCGGATTTCCTGACCAGCCGCCGCGATAGTGGCTTGTTTCGCATTAAATTCCGCTAACGGCACGTAATAAACCGAGCTGCCCTGCATGGCAACTACGCCGATAGTCACCGCCGCCACTAAAATGACTGCGCCGACCACCAAAAATTTACGATTGGAACTGGTCGCCGACTTGCGGTGCTGATCAAATTTACCGGACGAGCGCGGCGCTCTAAGCGGGGTTTGCATCATAATGGTTGCCTGTTCTCTAGCGATTTAACTGCCCAATTTTGTTGAATGTTTCACGATTGAGCTTGTACTACCTAAAATTATCATAGCGTACCCCTAAAGTCAAGGAAGCCATTACATGCTTAATCAAACCCTAATCCCACCTCACTATATCTTACTATATCGTATGGTTATGCTATAATTTGGCTATTAATATTCTGCGTTTTTTAGGTACAAATCAAGGAGTGCCAGCCATGCCCACGACCGTTAGCCGGAAGAAACTCTACACTGTCGCCGAGTTCATGCGGATGCCTGACCGAGGCAAACGCTATGAGTTGATTGAAGGAGAGTTAGTAGAAATTCCAGGACCAAACATTTAGCACGAGAGAATTATTAGCAAGATTTTTAAACAACTGACATTGTATCTTATTGACAAGCCAATTGGGGAAGTCTTGAATAATTCGGCCTTTGAACTGAATCCGGCTAATGCGCTCCTTCCTGATTTGGCATTTATGTTGCTGGAACATTCCGCCGAGGTAGACCCCACTACTGCTTTTCCCGGCCCACCGGATTTGGCAGTAGAAGTGATGTCGCCCAGCGATAAATGGAGTGGAGTTTCCAAAAAGGTTCAGCTGTATCAACAGGCTGGAACTAGACTGGTGTGGGTAGTTGACCCCTTCGACCAGGGCGTGACGGTGTATCGTCTGAATAAACCCCGACGGCTCTTGCTGGTTGATGATGAATTAGATGGCGAAGATGTCATACCCGGCTTCAAGCTGCCCGTAAAAACGTTGTTTGAGTATTAACAGGAGAAACACTATGACCGCCCAACTAGATCAAACTACCCTGGAAAATGAAGCCCAAGAGGGAGAGGAAACCAAGAAGACGGCAAGTGGTTTGCATAGTGCTATCATTATGAAGTTAGGTAGTCGTTTAGCAGTATACATCGAAGACAATAAACTGGGCTATGCTTTTGAGTCATCGGCAACCTATGATTTTAATGATGGGCAACCCAAACGCCTGCCAGATGCTTCGTTTGTAAGTTTCGCAAATATGCCGGTCCGACCTGCTGACACTGAATTAACCGCTATACCTGACCTGGCGCTTGAAGTAGTTTCTAAAAACGACACGGTTTACGAGGTGTTAGCTAAAGTATTGCAATATCAACAGGCCGGGGTCAGGCTGATTTGGATAGTTTACCCTCCTAGTCAGACAGTATCTATCTATCGTCAGGCAACTGGTTTGGTGGAAGAGGCGATAGGGATTAATGGCGAACTAGATGGCGAAGAGGTATTACCGGGCTTCAAGTTGGCGGTGAGGAGCTTGTTTGAATGGTAGATTATAAACCTGGCCCGCTGGATACCGTAAAAGAGGTATATTACCGGGGCATGAAGCTGTGGCGCAAGACCGTAGGGCGAGTGGTAGATTGGCCGCCCGCGCCGGGCCTTTTCGTGTTGGGCAATCTTGAAAGTGCCGTCGCGGTTTGCACGCTTAGTAGTACCGCTCTGATTGACCAGATTAGCCCGGAATATGCCGCCATTATCGGGCGGATTTACACCCCTAACCTGGGGATAGAGAAGATGATTCGGAATGTCGTGTCCAATCCGAAGTTGCGCTATCTAGTGGTCTGCGGCAAGGAGTCGCCAGTTTTCAAGGTAGGGCAGGCTTTGGGGATGCTACAGGCCAACGGCTTGGATGAAGAAGGTCGGATTTTAGGCGCGACTGGGGCAATGGCGGAATTGACCAATCTACCCCGCGAGGCCGTCGAAACCTTCCGGCGGCAAATCGAGCTGGTGGAATATATCGGCGAAACTCACCCCCGCATCTTAGACCGCCTTATAAAAGAACTGTATGACCGCCAAACCCCGCCCTATCAGGCCGAGCAGGTAGATTTGCACCATAGTGGGGCCAAACCAATTGAGCTGCCCGCCCAGCGCCGTGCCTGGCTTGAACTCGACCCGCTCAGTTACTTTATTATCAGTCTTGACCGGGAGCGCGGGGAAATCGCCCTGGAACGCTATACCGCCAGCGATAAAAAGCTGACCCATATTATTCGGGGGCGGGCTGCTGATGTCATCTATCACACCGTCATCCGTGAAAAGTTATTGTCGCAATTTGACCACGCCGCCTATTTAGGGGCGGAACTAGCTAAGGCTGAAACTGCGCTCTACAACCATCTTTTTTATGAACAAGACCGCAAGCTTAAAATCATGCTGCCCCGCGGCGATACCGGGAGCGCCGAAGAAATCCAAAGAAATTGAAGTGAGGAGCAAAATAAATGGCGGATGAAGTAGTATTGGGGACAATCCAAACCGGGCTGGGAACTTTTGGGGCGGCAATGTCCCCAAATGGCTTGGGACGACTGACTTTTGCCAGTGAACCGTTTGAGAGTTGTGCGGCATGGGCCAAACGCTGGCTACCCCAGGCTCGCTTGGTCGAGGATAGCACCCGCTTGCGCCGATTAAGGGAAGAGCTAAACGCCTATCTGGAAGGCGATTTGCGAGAGTTTAGTGTACCGCTGGATATGCGGGGGACAACTTTTCAGCTGGAAGTCTGGGCCGATTTGCTGACCATCGGCTATGGCGAATTCCGCAGTTATGGCGAGGTCGCCAATCATATTGGCAAGCCCAAAGCAGTACGAGCAGTCGGAGCAGCTAACGGCGCGAACCCTGTTCCGATTATCGTCCCCTGTCACCGGGTTATCGGCAGTAGCCAGAATTTAACCGGATACGGCGGCGGTCTGGCGCTCAAGGAACAGCTTTTGCGGCTGGAAGGCGCGATTCTGGTTTAGACTTGGGCCGCTTGTTTGAGGCGGGCCAGATTCCAGAGCAAAATCCGATTATCGGTGGCGGAAAATAACTGGCGCATATCGGGCGAAAAACCGACGACTACCTTGCGCCCGGTCAGACCCAAATCGAGTTGCAAGATAAGCCGC
Organism: Chloroflexia bacterium; assembly: GCA_038245615.1. Taxonomy (GTDB): domain Bacteria; phylum Chloroflexota; class Chloroflexia; order Chloroheliales; family Chloroheliaceae; genus 54-19. Next base: position 26,060 of record JBBRSG010000042.1, read on the forward strand.
GGAGCGCGATTAGCACTGCCCTCTATCGAAATTTCCCATAATCGCAAAATACCCTGCTCATCTACTCCCGCCAACATTCGGTTATCGGGGCTATAGGCTAATTCGCGCAGGGGCGTTTTACCTGCCAGCAAATCTACATAGCGGTCATCCCGCAAATCCCACAACCGTACAATCGGCACAAATTCCGTGGTTTCCGGGTCTATTCCGACTGCCGTCAACATTTCAGCGGGAGTCGGAGAGTGATTGCCGTTATTATTATTGCCGTTGCGATTGCGTTTAGACTGACCGGGAAAGCGAATTGCTTCCGGCTTGACCGCCATGCCTACCGCCATTTCAAAACCGCTACTGTTGAAGGCAAAAGCGGTCAGCTTTTCGCGGGTAGGTTCGAGCGGACGAAACCAGCGCCAGCCGGTATAGACGTTCTGCAAGAGAATTCCTCGGCCTCCCAGGGTAGCAATCCGAGTTCCATCCGGGCTAAAAACCAGTCCCCAAACCCCATCCGAACTGCTCGAAGCAGCCTCACTATCGGTTTCGCGGGCAGGGTAGGCCCGCAAAGGTTGAACCTGCTCGGTTTCCAGATTCCAAAAACGGGTCTGCCCATCGGGGGTACACCAGGCCAGTCGTGACCCTTCTGGGTTAAAGGCCATGGGGTTAAATCCGCCCTGCCCGCGTAGCACCAAGCCTTCTTCTACTTCCAAAGTGTGGGTCTGCTCGTTTGACCAGTTACCGACCTGGATTTGGTTGGGTGAAACCCAGGCGAACCTGCCGCCGCCAGATGGCACTAAGAAGCGATAGTTTTGAAGGCTGCCGGGGGTTTTATATTGACTGGTCAGAAAAGTTTGGGAAGCTCCCAGAGTGGCGACTTGCACCCGCCCACTGCCGGTTTCCCAGAATTTTAGCTCTGGGGGGAACATTACGCCTTTACGCCCCCCCGCCTGAAAATGCACCATCCCACCATCGCTGACTGCAAAGATGGTCGCGCCGTTGGCGGTAAAGCCCAGCATGGTCACATGAAAGCCGCCGTGCGCTACCAGGGTTTTTTCCAGCCCCGGTTGCCCATTGGTTTTTTCGGTCTTTTCTTCGATAAGGCTAGTACGGCTATCGGTTTCCAGAATAAGCGGGCCATGCAACTGGTTGCCGGGCCGGTGCGAACCAAAATTGCGACCATGCAAACGACGTTGCAAGCGCAACAGCCAACCTAGCGGGTTAAAGCCAGGTTTGATTTCTTCTTCATTTCCCTGGGTGAGGCTGAGAAAAGGTTCAAAGATATTGAGGGCCGCCAAAAACTGGAAAACAAACAAACCGGCCAAGGCCAGACATGCCGCAATACCCCAGCCAAAGACCAGATTGGTAGTTTGAGCCGTAAACAGATAATATATGGTTATCCCAAGCGTGAAAAGGCTAAAAAGACTGCCGAGGATTAGAATTGTACCCAGAGTTAAACTTGTGAAAGTGTCGAACCAGGCGGGGGGAGTGCGCCATAAGCGCAGGTAAACATTGAAGGCAAAACGCAAGCCAAAGACCGTCAGGCATATTAAGAAAAAACTGGTTACAAAACCGGTTAGGTTGAAGCCAGTCCCTCTGAGGTTTTCGATATAGCCGACTACCCCAAAATAGCCCCAGGCTGCCGTGCCAACCGTCCATAATAGTGCCAGCAAAAACTCTTCTAAACGAGGGCGTGTCCGTGCTGTCATGGTCTAACTGCCTTTTGATTGAGGGCTGGGATTAGGTCAGATAAGTTTGCAATTTTTGACCTCGCCAGCCCAAGCCCTAACTCCTACTTTTTCTCGGCGTTGGTGCGGGCGGAAGCACTAATCGGGACATCTCGGCGGACATCCACGATACTTCGCACGCTATGGAGTTTATTTAGAACCCGCGCCAGTTGTTCCAGGCCAGTAACTTCTACTGTGAATAATATCAAAATTACCCCGCGCTGTCCGGCGGGCAAAGTCCGAAATTCCCCCATATTAACTTTTTCGTCCGCCACCAAAATAGCAATATCGCGCAGCAAGCCCACCCGGTCAAGGGCTTCCATCCGCACCGGGACGCGATAATACTCGGCGCTGTTATCACCCCAGGCGACCCGAATGAGGCGGCCTTTGTTTTCCTCACTCAAATTGGTGATATTGGGGCAATCGGCTCGATGGACTGAAATCCCCCTGGCTTTAGTGACATATCCCACTACATCATCTCCCTTCATAGGGTGACAACAGGTAGCGATAATTGTCAGAAGTCCGCCCATACCTGAAACCGTAACGCTGGGGGCAATCACCGGGCCGCGCTCTCCGGCAGTCGTTAGGCTCAGGCTACTGGGTTGCATAAATTCAGGGATAGAGGCGGCTTCACCCTGACGGGAGGCTTCTAGCAGTCGCCCCGTCACCTGGGCCAGACTTACCCCGCCATAGCCGATAGCGGCTAGAAAATCATCCAGCTTTTCATACTTGGCAAAATACGAAGCGACTGTCTCATATTTAATAGTCGAAAGAAGACCCAGCCTTTTGAGTTCGGTTTCCAGCATCTGACGACCATGAGCGATATTCTCGTCGCGGTCTTCGCGCCGAAACCATTGCTTGACCTTATCCCTTGCCCCGGCGGTCTTGGTAAAGCCCATATTAGGATTGAGCCAATCCCGGCTTGGCCCTTTGCGACTTTTGGAAGAAGTGATTTTAACCACTTCACCGTTTTGAAGCTGATAATTCAAGGGAACTATCCGGTCATTGACCATTGCTCCAGAGCAACGGTGGCCGACATCAGTATGAATCCGGTAGGCAAAGTCTATCGGGGTCGCCCCAGCGGGCAAATCTATAATGTCGCCTTTGGGAGTAAAAACATAAACCTGGTCTTCAAAGACATCACTTTTGAGAGTATCTACAAATTCCTGGGCATCATAGCTATCTTCTTTCCATTCCAAGAGACGACGCAACCAGGCAATTTTGGCCTCAAATTCGACATCGCGCTTGCCGCCCTCTTTGTAGCGCCAGTGGGCCGCAATCCCGTATTCGGCGATTTGGTGCATATCTTTGGTGCGAATCTGGACTTCCAGCGGCTTTGAGTCGAGGGCGATGACGGCGGTATGCAGCGATTGATACAGGCTCTCTTTGGGATTGGCTATATAGTCATCAAACTCGCCTGCGACGGGTCGCCACAGGGTGTGAATAACCCCCAGGGCGGCGTAACACTCGCGGACATCTTCGACGATGATGCGGACGGCCAACACGTCATAAATCTGGTCAAGCGGGCGATTTTTACGCTTCATTTTCTTGAAGATACTAAAGATATGTTTGGGTCGCCCACTGACATCTAGCGGATTAATCCCGGCATCGGTCAGTTCCTTGCGAATGACCGCTTGTACTCGCTTGAGATGGCGCTCCCGACTATCGCGTTTGTCACTCAGATTGGAAACCAGCTCTTGATATTCTTTGGGGTAAAGATAGCGAAAGCAGAGGTCTTCCAATTGCCATTTTATATGCCAGATACCGAGGCGGTTAGCCAGCGGCGCAAAGATTTCGAGGGTTTCAGTGGCGATTTTGACCTGTTTTTCAGGCGATTTATATTGCAAGGTCTGCATATTGTGAAGGCGGTCAGCTAATTTAATCAAGACCACTCGCACATCGTCTACCATCGCCAGGAACATTTTTCGCAGGTTCTCAGCTTGTTCCTGTTTTTCGTGCTGGGCTTTGGTATTTTGCTCCTCCGGCGACCATTTGATTTTGCCCAACTTGGTTACGCCATCTACCAACCGAGCGACTTTTTCGCCAAAGACTTGTTGCACTTGTTCTAGCGTTACCGGCGTATCTTCGGGGACATCATGAAGCAAGGCCGCCACAATCGTATCCCGGTCAAGTTGCATTACCGCGCAGGTGGTGGCTGCCGCTATCGGGTGGATTACATAAGGTTCGCCACTGGCCCGCTGCTGTCCGGTATGGGCGCTGATAGCAAATTGTACTCCGCGCTCGACCACCGGCCAATCGGCGGGCGGCAAATAGCTTTTGATTTCGGTCATTAGGGCGCTGCTATCTATTTCGATAGCTTTTTCCTGAATTTTTTCCTTGTTAGCATCTTTAGCAAGTTCTTTGGTCGTTTCCTTGCCATTTTCTTTGGCGAGAGTCGTGCCGTTTAGCTTGGAGGCTGGTTTGGTAGTCGGGACAATCGCCCGCGAAGTGACTACGGTAGCTTCCGAGGTAGCTATCTCAAGTTCTGCCTGGGGATACTCTTCTATCACACTTATCACACTTTTGGTGGCTCGATTTGTCATGGCCGGTTCCTCTTCTCTTACGAGGCTGGCTGGCAACAGCCTTTACCTTACACCCGATTGCTGATGCTTCCATATAACATAACCCGGCGCTGAGTATATTATAAGCTGAAGCGATAGAGTTCCGGCCTCGTTGCCCGAACCAAAAATGCAAAAATACGGGCCGCCCGATTGTGCTACCGACCCGTAGCTGATTCACTTGCCGTCAGTAACTTTCTTTAGTTTCTGCTTAAAGCTTTTATAGACTTCCGCCTAGAGATTTCTATAGATGTTCAAAGCTTTTAAAAGCCTCAGAATAAAGGTTCTCAGAAAGCTTCTATAGATAATAATACACGGAAAGCGAGGTTGTTATATTTATTTAAAAGTGATTTTAGTTCATTGGCTGGATGATGTCAATCAAATTGAGATTAGCCCCAAATTAAAGCCCTGTTTTAAATCTTCCTTTAATATTTTGGAGTAATACTTTTGGCTTATCTTTTCGATAACTGAAGAATTAGGTTGTCTATTCCCGTACCTTTCGGGGGTCAAATACGTTATAATAGATTATCAAAGCCCTGGACTTAGAGGGTCTGGCTAAATTGGGTGCAGCCGGAGGCACGTTGGATTGGCAAGTCATTTGTTACGGAACAAGCTGGTAAAAGCGGTATATCTTTTTTCGCTTGGGATCTTTTTGACCGGGTTGTTTCCTCTAACGGTACAGGCTCTCCCGCCGGGGGCTGGCCCTGGTCGCAAAATTATTGTAGATAATACCGATAAGCAAACCGCTACCACCCTTGCCCAAAATGGCGGGGTGGTGCTAATAGATTACGGCGGCTTTGCCCTTTGGAAAGTACCGGAAAGCCAGCTTGGGCCATCTCTGGCGCGAGCCAGCGTCAGCAGTGGCGATAGTTTCGATGTTATCGGGCTGCGGAACGGGACTATCAATACTACTAAAAGCCCCAATGCCGTCCCCGCCAGTTTACAACAGAGCAAGGCCGGAGGTCTGCAACTATGGATGGTGCAGTTTGTCGGGCCGATAAAAGAGGAATGGCTGCTTGGCCTTAAAAAAGCCGGGGTCGAGTTGGTCAGCTATATGCCCAACAATGCTTATGTCATCTGGGCCGATGGGACGCAGATTACCCGCCTGGAGCAGCAGCTTGCCACCGATAAGGCTCTGCAATGGACTGGGGCGTATCATCCGGCATATCGGTTAGCTCCGGCCTTGCAGCCCAACAAAAGCGGGGTCATTACTTCCACGACCGGACAATTTGAGGTTACGGTTCAAATCTATGACCACGCCGGAACGCAAAGCACCCTCACCCGGCTAAAGGCCCTGGGTGGCCCGGTCTTCCGCCAACCCTTCAAAGTTCTCAATTTCTATAATATTTCGCTGCAACTTCCCGCCAATCAGATTGCCAATGTCGCAAGCTGGGCCGATGTGTTTAATATCGAGCCTTATTCGACCCCCCAAAAGCGAGACGAAGCCCAGGGCCAGATTATCGCCGGGAATGTGACCAATTCGGACGGCAATATCGTGCCGACCGGGGCAAACTATCTGAACTGGCTGGCCTCAAAGGGCTTTCCGACTGACCCGGCCCTGTATCCGATTGTGGATGTAATAGATGATGGGATAGATAACGGGGCGCTCAATTCGGCCCAACCCGATTTTTATCGGCTTGGCAACAATCTCAATCCGACCCGACTGGCCTATCTCCACAACTGTACTCCCGATAGCCTGCCCGATAGCTATGGTGGACACGGCAATATTAATGCCGGAATTATGGGCGGCTTTAATAATACCGCCGGATTTCCTTATGCCGATAGTAACGGTTATCATTACGGCCTGGGGATTTCGCCCTACGGACGGATTGCCGGAACCAAGATTTTCCAGAATTCAGGCGCTTTTGACCTCACTAATTGCAGTAATAATTTTGGGGCATTGGTCGGCGGTAGCTATAATTCGGGGGCGGCGATAACCAGCAATAGCTGGGGTTACAAAGGAACTGCCGGGGCGTATGACTCAAGCGCTCAGGCTTTTGATGCCTTGACCCGCGATGCCGCGTCGGGAGTGGGCGGCAATCAGCAAATGCTCCACGTCTTCGCGGCGGGCAATTCCGGGAATGGGGCATATACCGTCGAGTCGCCCGCTACCGCCAAGAATGTGCTGACGGTGGGAGCAACCGAAAATGTCCGGGACGAGGGAATTGGTTGTAATGGCTATACCAGCTCGAATAACGCCGATGATTTGGCGACCTATTCTTCACGCGGCCCGACTGCCGATGAGCGGATTAAACCTGATATTGTCGCCCCCGGTACACATATTCAAGGCCCAGCATCCCAGGCGGGCGGCTACACCGGAGTAGGAGTCTGCACCAAATATTATCCCGATGGACAGACCTTTTATACCTGGTCTACCGGGACGAGCCATTCCACCCCGGCGATTGCGGGCGCAACCTCTTTAATCTACAATTATTATAATCGGGTGCTGAACCCCGGTCAGAACCCCAGCCCGGCCATGACCAAAGCTCTGCTACTGAATAACCCGCGCTATCTGAACGGGCAGGATACCGGCGGCTCGTTGCCCAGCCCGAAACAAGGTTGGGGTGGGGCAAATCTGGCCGCCTTGTTCGATGGCACGCCCCGTTATGTCTACGACCAGGGCCGGATTTTTACCGCTAGTGGCGACACCTTCCGGCAGGTCGGGACGATTGCCGATAATACCAAAGGTTTTCGGGTAACGCTGGCCTGGACGGATGCCCCCGGCTCGACTAGCAGTGGCAGCGCCTACGTCAACGATTTAAATTTGCAAGTCACAGTTGGGGGGCAAACCTATAAGGGGAACGTCTTTAGCGGGCAGTATTCGAGCGTCGGCGGTAGCCCGGATGCCCGCAACAATGTCGAGAGCGTCTTTATCCCGGCGGGGGTAAACGGTACTTTTGCGGTCAAGGTGACGGCGGCGAATCTGGCGGGTGACGGCGTGCCGGGAAGTGGCAGCCTGACCGACCAGGATTTTGCGTTGGTGATTACCAATGCCAATATCGGTTCAACGCCGGTGCTGGCAGTGTCGGGGGTTTCGAGCAGCGATGCGGTGGGCGGGAATAATAACGGGGTTATCGAACCAGGTGAAACAATTGCCCTAAATGTGGCCTGGTCGAATTTCGGCGATTTGGCGGCTAACAACGTTAGCGGTAAGGTCAGTGCGACCGGCGGGGCGGCGAGCCTGACGGTGGATACCTCGCCTTATCCCACGATTGCGATAGATAGCACGGTTTCCAATTCCACGACTTATCAGATAAAGATAAATGATGCTCTGGCCTGCGGCGAATTATTGAGTTTTTCGCAAACCCTGACTTATAACGGCGGCTCGGTCAATTTTAGCTTTACTTTGCAGACCGGAACGCGGGTTGCGCTACCGGCGGTAACTTATAGCTCCAGCGATGTGCCTAGAGAAATACCCGACAATGCCCCGACTGGGGTCTCCTCCTATTTGTACCTTTCCTCCCCCAGTACAGTTGCCAAAATCACGGTCAAGCTGAATATTAGTCATACTTGGGACTCGGATTTGACTGTCCAGCTTTTCTCACCGAACAATACCAGCGTCACTTTGATAGACCATCGGGGTAGGGATAAAGACAATTTCACTGATACTATTCTGGATGATGCCGCCGCCAACCCGATTTCGAGTGGAAGCGCCCCTTTTACCGGCAGTTTCCAGCCGGAGCAAGCCCTTTCAGCTTTCAATGATCAGAGTATTGCCGGAGGCTGGCGACTGAAAGTGTCCGACTTTGTTGCGGCGGATACCGGAGTGCTTAATAGCTGGTCGGTGGACATCAAGGCGGTGGGGTATACTTGCGCGGTCTTTAGTCCCGTCCCGACCATTACCAGCCTGTCGCCATCGTCAATTCAGGGCGGTAAACCGGGTTTTAATCTGACGGTGAACGGTACGGGCTTTGAAGCCGGGTCAATTGTGCGCTGGAACGGGGCTGACCATACTCCGATATTTACCAGTTCGACCCAAATGACAGTAGTAATGCCCACCGCCGATATTGCTACCGCCCCCCGGACGATTGGGATTACGGTCTATAATCCCCCGGTGCCGGGTGGCACTTCCAATGTGGCAAATTTTACTGTGACTACTAGCTGTAATCCTTTGATTGTCACCAGTAATAGTGGCACGGCGACGGGATGTGGTACTCTGAGGACGGCCTTGAGCAGTGCGGTTTCGGGGGATACGATTGCTTTTGCCCTACCTACAGCTTCGCCTACCATTGCGCTGGCAAATCCAACTACGGTGTCGTTAAGCAGCGGGGTGTCAGGGGTTTCGCTATTGGGTTTCTGTGGCCCAACCGGGCCAGGCGTAACTATAGATGGCAGCGCAATTGGGCTGTCCACCTGGACGCTCGGTAGCACAGCCCAAATAAATGGAATTACCCTCCAACATTTTCGGCTGGTTGTGCCGTCTGGCTCTATTAGTCGGGGTAACGTCTTGAAGTGCAGCAAAGTCAAGGTTTAGCAATATTTTAGTAAAAGCAAAATCGTCGCTATCAGGCGACGATTTTGCTTTTACTATTTACTTGTCCCGGCTGAGTAAGTTGTGAAATCTTATTCAAGCTTACAAGCTATCGAGGTCAATTCCGCGCTCCCGTAATTTCTGGCGTAGAGCTTGATTTTATTATTTTTCGGGCTGGAACTTGAGGGCGACTGAATTGATGCAGTAGCGCATCCCGGTGGTTTCACGCGGGCCGTCCGGGAAGACGTGGCCCAGGTGCGAACCACAATTTTTACAAATTACCTCAGTGCGCTTCATAAAGAAGGTTTTATCCTCGTGTAACTCGACATTTTCCAGATTGACCGGATTATCAAAGCTGGGCCAGCCCGTTCCCGACTCGAACTTGGCATCGGAACTAAACAAAGGCTTCCCACAAGCTACACACTCATAAACCCCTTTGGCGTGGTTATTATAGAGCGCCCCAGAAAAAGCGCGCTCAGTCCCTTTGAGGCGGCAAACCTGATACTCTTGCGGGGTGAGCTTTTCTTGCCAGTAGCTTTCGGGCAAATTTTTGGCATTTTCGATTTCGACATTTTCCATTTCTAAACTCCTTTTATAAAAATTATTAAGAAAATGTAACAGTTCAGCCAACCTTGAATTTGTCATTTCTCGCTGTGCGAAGGCTAAAGATTCTTCGCTTCGCTCAGAATGAGAGGGCTGAATAGTTATAAGAAAATATGACAAACAGGTTTGGTTCATATTATACGATTTTTGGAGAGATTTAGTTGCATCTTCGCGCTGGGCTAAGTCGGCAACTTTACCTCTGCCAGTATTATAAACGAGAAAAGTTAAGCCCGGCTTAAAAAGCTTACGAAAATCTAACAGCCATGAGAAGGGTCGGGGGTCAGGGGAAATGCAGGATTGCACCCCGGCGGGAGGGCTGCGGCAGCCAGGGTTTTTGGCTGATGGCTGACGGCTGATAGCTGATAGCTTTTTAATAATGGCGCGAGTATAAAAAAGATATTGACAAAGATGGTATAATGCATGTGGATAACCAAATAAAGCTTGTGGAAAATGTTTTGCGAGAAAACTTAACATTAGATTAACGTTTGCAGCATGGAATAACATTCCGTGCTATTTCCCCTTGACTTGCCCTACATATATCTGTATAATTCCAATTCACCTAAAGTAAATATTGTCCTGGTAAAGAAGAAAGCACTACTGAACCCGTATCCTCAAGTGGTAGATTTGAAACTGATTTTCGTCGCCGAAAATCAATGGTTTACATAAGTTTCAAAATTACATCACAAGGTGGGGTAGGTATGTGCTTATTGCATTGTACCGATTCTAATATAATTTAATCGGTCAGTGTATCGTAAGGAGTAATCGCTATGTCAATTGCTGCTGTCGAGGAACTCTCCCCCACCACCTATCGGGCTGGCGAAAAGACTGACCTGGTTTTACACCGCCCCCATCGCTACTGGTTCTCGCGTATCCCCACCGTCCTGGAAATGCCCCGGCTGATTCAAACTCAGCTGGATAGTTTTGATTGGTTCAAACGCGAGGGTCTGCGCGAGTTGCTGGACGAGATTTCGCCTATCGCCGATTTTACCGGCAAAAGTATGGAGTTGCACTTCCAGGATTATCATTTCGACAAACCGCGCTATAGCGACGCGGAGTGTCGTGACCGGGATGCCACCTATTCTGCTCCGTTGCGGGTCAACGTCCGGTTGGTTATCAAGGAAACCGGCGAAGTTAAAGAGAGTGAAATCTTTATGGGCGATTTCCCCATAATGAGCGAAACTGGGACTTTTGTTATCAACGGGGCCGAGCGGGTAGTGGTATCGCAACTGGTTCGTAGCCCTGGAATCTATTTTATCGAAGAAATTGACCCCGTTACCGGGCGCTCGTATTTCGGGGCGAAGCTGATTCCGAACCGGGGAGCGTGGCTTGAATTTGAAACCTCTAATAAAAATGTAATGAGCGTTAAGGTAGACCGCAAGCGCAAAATTCCGGTGACGGTTTTGCTGCGGGCGGTGCTGGCAGTCCTGGCGGAGGATGGTCAGAAACCGGCTCAGACTGGCTCGGATGAAGATGTGGTCGAGTTGTTCGCTCAGGTCAACCAGACGGGCTATGTTTCGGGTGGCGCTCACGAGCGTACCTCCAATAATCTGACGATTCAGCAGACCATAGACAAAGACCCGACCAAAAACGGGGAAGAGGCTCTGATTGAGCTTTACAAACGCTTGCGACCCGGCGACCCGCCGACCCTGGAAAATGCTCGCTCGCTATTGTATTCGCTATTGTTTAATCCTCGGCGCTACGACCTGGCGCGGGTGGGCCGCTACAAGCTCAACAAGCGGTTGAAGCTCGACCCCGCCCCGGATGTCCGTCACCTGACCCGTCAGGACGTGCTGGCGATTGTCGAAATGCTAATTCGGCTGAACAATGGCGAAGGGCAGGCCGATGATATTGACCACCTGGGCAACCGCCGAATTCGGGCGGTAGGCGAACTGATTCAGAACCAGTTGCGGGTTGGACTGCTGCGAATGGAGCGGGTTATCAAGGAGCGCATGAGCATTACCGAACCGAGTACCGCGACCCCTAACGCCCTGGTCAATATTCGTCCGGTGGTAGCCGCAATGCGCGAATTCTTTGGCGGTAGTCAACTATCGCAATTTATGGACCAAAATAACCCGTTAGCCGAACTGACCCACAAGCGCCGCCTTTCGGCCCTCGGCCCTGGCGGTCTGAACCGCGACCGGGCCGGGTTCGATGTCCGCGACGTTCACCATTCCCACTATGGTCGGATTTGCCCGATTGAAACTCCGGAAGGGCCAAACATCGGGTTGATTGGAAATCTGGCGACTTACGCCCGGATTAACCAGTATGGCTTTATCGAGACTCCTTATCGCAAGGTTTTGCACCGGGTCGAGAACGAAGTCGCCCAGATGACCGGGAAAATTTTGCGCGAGACCCTGACCGACCCAAGTACTAATAAAGTACTGGCGGAAGAAGGAGTCCAGGTCAATGAGAAACTGGCAATTAAAATCGCGGCCTTGCCGATTAAGACGATTAGAATTCGTCCGGTTGTGACCGAGCAGATTGACTATTTGAGTGCTGACCGGGAAGAGGAATATCGGATTGCCGAGGCTAACGTCAAGCTGGACGAAGAGGGCCACTTTGCCGAAGAACGCGTCCCCAGTCGCTACAAGGACAAGTTTGTGGCTGAGTCGCCCGACATGATTGACTATGTAGACGTATCGCCTAAACAGGTCGTGAGTGTGGCAACCGCCTTGATTCCGTTCCTCGAACATGACGATGCGAACCGGGCCTTGATGGGCGATAACATGCAGCGTCAGGCCGTACCGCTCCTAAAACCGCAATCGCCGATTGTAGGGACTGGGGTGGAATGGCAGGCCGCCCGTGATAGTGGTCGGGTAATGCTCTCGACTGCTACTGGCATCGCCACCGAAGTGACTGCCACGCGAATCGTAATTACGGATGAGGACGGAGTGGAGTATGTCCACAATCTTCAAAAGTTTATTCGCTCGAACCAGGACACTTGTATCAATCAACGGCCTTCGATTAGCAAAGGCGACCATATCGCTCTGGGCCAGTCTATCGCCGATAATAGCTCGACAGAGGATGGCGAACTAGCTTTGGGTCAGAACATCCTGGTAGCTTTTATGCCCTGGGAAGGCGGTAACTTCGAGGACGCGATTTTGGTGAGTGAGGAGCTGGTACGCGAGGATATTTTCACCAGTATTCACATCGAGAAGTACGAGACCGAAGCCCGCGACACCAAGCTAGGCCCGGAGGAAATCACCCGCGATATTCCTAACGTCGGCGAGGAAAGCCTGCGCGACCTGGACGAGCGAGGCATCATCTATGTCGGGGCGGAAGTCCAGCCTAACGATATTCTGGTCGGCAAGATTACGCCTAAAGGCGAGACCGAATTGACCGCGGAAGAGCGGTTGTTGCGGGCTATCTTTGGGGAAAAAGCCCGCGAGGTCAAGGATACCAGTCTGCGCGTACCAAACGGGGTGCGAGGCAAGGTGATAGACGTAAAAATCTTTAGCCGCGACAATAACGACGAGTTGCCCGCCGGGGTAAATCAGATGGTGCGGGTGCTGTTGGCCCAAAAGCGCAAAATCAGCGCCGGGGACAAAATGGCCGGTCGCCACGGGAACAAAGGGGTTATCAGCCGGGTATTGCCGCTGGAAGATATGCCCTATTTGCCGGATGGTCGCCCGATCCAGATTGTGCTAAACCCGATTGGCGTACCATCGCGTATGAATTTGGGCCAGTTGCTCGAAACCCACCTGGGCTGGGCCGCTCTGCGTCTGAATATGAAAATTGCTACCCCAGTCTTTGATGGCGCACACGAAGACGAGATTCACAATCTATTGGAGCGGGCCGGACTGCCGCCGGATGGCAAAATCCAGCTATTCGATGGGCGGACTGGCGAACAGTTTGACCAACCGGTGATGGTCGGGGTCATTTACTTCTTGAAGCTGGCCCACTTGGTCGAGGACAAGATTCACGCCCGCTCGACAGGGCCATATTCGCTGGTGACGCAACAGCCGCTCGGTGGTAAAGCTCAGTTCGGTGGACAGCGTTTCGGCGAAATGGAAGTATGGGCGCTGGAAGCCTATGGCGCAGCCCATATCTTGCAGGAGATGATTACGGTCAAATCTGATGATGTAATCGGACGGGTCAAGACCTATGAGGCTATCGTCAAGGGCGAAAATATTAACGAGGCCGGAGTACCAGAGTCGTTCAAGGTGCTGGTCAAGGAATTGCAAAGTCTGGGCTTGAATATTGAGGTTCTCAACGAGGAAGAAGCCCCAATTGAGTTCGGCGAAGATTCGGGCGGCGACTACTTGAGCGAACTAGACGGTATAAATTTGTCCGGCTTCGAGAATCACGGCGAGGATGCGTAGTTTTAGAGACCGCCAGATTACTCAGACGAGTAATCTGGCGGTGGTAGGTTGTATGAGGTAGTTTTATGGCTGAAACATTACAACTGGATACCAAAGATCTAACTTTCTATCCCGAAAGCGACGGGCTACCGATGGCCGACAATACCAAACAATTTGATTATATTGTAGTAATGAAGACGGGTTTGGATGACCTGTTTATAGACGATCCAGACGTGTTTGTGGCCGGAAACTTGTTCTGGTATCCGGTACAGTATCAACCAAATATTGTAATGGCTCCTGATGTAATGGTAGTCTTTGGACGGCCCAAAGGCTATCGCGGTTCTTATCAGCAATGGTTAGAGGGTAATATTGCCCCTCAAGTAGTTTTTGAGGTGCGTTCACCCTCGAATAAGAATGCCGAAATGGAAAGAAAGCGGGCCTTTTACGAAAAATATGGGGTAGAAGAATACTACGTTTATGACCCGGATCGAGGTACTTTCAAAGGTTGGTTGCGTCGAGGTGAACGTCTGGAGGCCATCAAACAAATGGTGGGTTGGGTCAGTCCTCGGTTGGGAGTGCGTTTTGAAATAGTCAATGGCGAATTAGAGCTTTATCGGCCCAATGGAGAGCGTATCGAAACTTATTCTGAGGCCAGAAGCAATCAACGCTTTGCCCAACTACGGGCCGAGCAAGAACGAGCGCGGGCTGACCAAGAACAGCAACGGGCCGACCAAGCCCAACAACGGGCTGAACAGGAGCGGGTACGGGCTGAACAGGAGCGGGTACGGGCCGAGCAAGCCCAGCAGCAGGCCGAGCAAGAACGGGCGCGAGCTGACCAAGAAAAGCAACAGGCAACCCAAGAGCGCCAACGAGCCGAAAGGCTGAGTGAAAAGTTACGTGAATTAGGTGAAAATCCTGACGATTTATAAAAGTAATCTGCAATTAGCAGTCATTATTAGCTATTTATTCTAGGAGTTGCGGGCCTCGGCCTGAACCACAGGGCCGTCAAGTTCGGACGGAGGCCACCCTCAAAATTTAGCCAACACGGGGGATAAAAATAAATGCTTGAGGTAAATAATTTTAACGCTATCCGCATCAGTCTGGCTTCGCCAGAGCAGATTCGTTCCTGGTCGCACGGGGAAGTTACCAAGCCGGAGACGATTAATTATCGAACTCTGCGCCCGGAGCGGGACGGTTTGTTTTGTGAGCGGATTTTTGGCCCAACCAAAGACTGGGAGTGTTACTGCGGGAAGTACAAACGGGTACGGTATAAAGGTGTAATCTGTGATAAATGCGGAGTGGAAGTTGCCCGCTCGAAAGTCCGCCGGGAGCGGATGGGTCATATCCAGTTAGCCGCGCCAGTCAGCCATATCTGGTACGTCAAAGGTACGCCTAGCCGTCTGGGATTGCTGCTCGATATTTCGCCGCGCAACCTGGAACGGGTCCTGTACTTTGCCAACTATGTTGTTACGGATGTTGATGAAGAAGCGGTCAAAGCGATGATGGAAACCATCCGCAAGGATGGCGAAGAGCGCATCAAGCAGATTGAAGAGAACGCTAACACCCAGGTTGAAGATAAAAAGAACAATCAGCAGTCCGACTCCAGCAATCTGAATGCTAGTGCTGCCAATCGCAAGAGCCAGCTTGAAGCCGAACTCAAAGAACGGCTGACCGCCCTGGATGCCGAGGCTACCGAAGTCCGCAGCCAGGTCAAGGCGCTCTTGAACCAGGCTGCCCCGGAAGAGATAGCCTTCCGCACCAAGATTATCGCCCGCCCCGACCAGATGATTAATGCTGACCGCCTCAGCGAGTTGGATGAAATTATCGGGCAGGAGCGCGAGACGATTGAACACGATTTGCGGACGCAACAATCTGATACCCAGATTTTGGTGGAAGGCGAGTCCGACCAGCGCAATTATGTCTATCAGCAAGAGGTAGACCAGATTTTGGGCAGCATGAACGCTGAAATTGCCAAAGTCCGGGCCGATGTGGATAACCGACTGGACGAGTTGGAAAGCATCGAGCGGCTTCAGCTTTTGACCGAAAACAAGTACCGAGAGCTACGCGAGCGCTATAGCTCGGTCTTTAAGGCTGGAATGGGAGCTGAGGCAGTTTATAGTATTGTCCGCAAGATGGATATGGACAAGATGGCGAGTGACCTGCGGATGGAAATTCAGGCTTTGAGCGGACAGCGCCGCAAGAAAGCCACCAAGCGGTTGCGGGTGGTCGAGGCCTTCCGCAAGAGCGGTAATCGCCCGGAATGGATGATATTCACCATTCTGCCGGTCATTCCTCCCGACTTGCGCCCGATGGTGCAACTGGACGGCGGACGGTTCGCCACCAGCGACCTGAACGACCTCTATCGCCGGGTAATTAATCGCAACAACCGCTTGCAGCGTCTCAAGGAATTGGGTGCGCCGGAAATCATCATTCGCAACGAAAAGCGCATGTTGCAGGAAGCGGTGGATGCCCTAATTGACAATGGTCGGCGAGGCCGGGTCGTGTCAGGGAGTGGCAAACACAAACTCAAGAGCCTGAGTGATATGCTCAAAGGCAAGCAGGGTCGTTTCCGCCAGAACTTGCTGGGCAAGCGGGTGGATTATTCGGGCCGCTCGGTCATTGTGGTCGGGCCGGAACTCAAATTGCACCAGTGCGGTTTACCCAAGAAGATGGCCCTCGAACTCTTCAAGCCCTTCGTGATGCGTCGTTTGGTCGAAAAGGGTTACGCCCACAATATCAAGAGTGCCAAGCGGATTGTCGAGCGGGTCAAGCCAGAAGTTTGGGATGTGCTGGAAGAAGTCATCAAGGATTATCTGGTATTGCTCAACCGCGCTCCTACTTTGCACCGATTGGGTATCCAGGCTTTCGAGGCGGTCTTGATTGAAGGTAGTGCGATTCAGCTACATCCTTTGGTTTGTAAGGCTTACAACGCTGACTTTGACGGCGACCAGATGGCGGTACACGTGCCGTTGTCGCGCAAGGCCCAGGAAGAAGCCCGCGAGCGGATGCTTTCGGTCTACAACCTGTTGCGTCCGTCCAACGGTGAGCCAGTCATCACCCCGACCCAGGATATTATTTTGGGTTGCTATTATCTGACCATCGCTCGACCCGAAGCGGCGGGCGAAGGCAAGATATTCTCGTCGTTTATTGAGGCTTTGCTGGCCTACGAAACCAGCCAGATTATGGCTCCCAATAGCGCCGAGCGCAGTCTGCATCTCCAGGCTCTTATCAAAGTGATGGTGCCGGAGCATCTGCATGAGGCGGTGGCGGAACGCCAGCGCCGGGATAACGAGGAGGCCCTCAAAAAGGGCGAGCCTGAGCCGTTCCCGGTCATCAACCCGCGTATTTTTACCACGACGGTCGGGCGTATTTTGTTCATGGAACAGTTGCCCAAACAACTGGCCTCGTTTTATGCGCGGGAGCAAAATAGCTGGGTTGGGTCGGGCCGATTGAGTGAGATTATGGCAGAGTGCTATCGCCTGTATGGTTCGGTGGCTACGGCGGTGGTGGCTGACCGCTTGAAGCGATTGGGCTTCAAGTATTCGACCAAAGGCGGTATCAGCATTGGAGTGACAGATGTCGAGATTCCGCCCAAGAAAAACGCCTTGCTGGAAGAGGCCGACAAGCAGGTTATTCAAATCGAGCGGCAGTATAAGCGCGGTCTTTTGACCGAGGCCGAGCGTTACCGCCAGACGATTGAAACTTGGGAAAATACTCGTAACCTGGTTTCGGATGAGGTGAAAAATAGCCTGAACCCATTTGGGTCGCTGGCAATGATGACTACTTCCGGGGCGAAAGGTAACATCAAGCAGATTAGTCAGATGAGTGGAATGCGCGGTTTGATGGCTGACCCCTCCGGGCGGGTTATCGAATTGCCGATTCGCTCGAACTTCCGGGAAGGTCTGACGGTGCAGGAGTACTTCATCTCGACCCACGGCGCTCGGAAAGGTCTGGCTGATACCGCCCTTCGTACCGCCGACTCCGGGTATCTGACTCGCCGTCTGGTGGACGTGGCTCAGGACGTAATCATCATGATTGAGGATTGCGAAAGTGAGCAGGGTATAGTCCTGGCGGAAAGCGATGCCAGCGAAGGCGGGCGCATTACTGAGAGCTTTGACCGGCGGATTTTGGGCCGGATGGCGGCGGCCCCAATTAGTGACCCGACGACGGGTGAGATAATCTGTGACCGCAATCAAGAACTGGACGAAGTTCGCTCCAAGCAAGTGGTCAAGGCCGGAGTTAAGCAAATCTATGTGCGCTCACCCCTGGCGTGTCAGTCCCAGTATGGAGTCTGTCGGATGTGCTATGGGCGTAACCTGGCAAATGGCAAGCTGGTCGAGATTGGCGAGGCGGTGGGTATCATCGCGGCTCAGTCCATCGGCGAACCCGGTACTCAGTTGACCATGCGTACTTTCCATACCGGAGGGGTCGCCGGTACCGATATTACCAGTGGTCTGCCACGGGTGGAAGAGCTATTCGAGGCCCGCGTCCCGAAAGCTCAGTCCATTTTGAGCGAGATTGATGGGACCGTCGAAATCTCCCAGGAAGGCGATATTCGCAAAATCAAGGTGATTTCGCTGGAATATTACACTGACCAATACGAAGTGCCGAAAAACTTTGAGGTGTTGGTACGTGAGGGCGATGAGGTTCAGGAGAATTTCCCGCTGGCCCGCGACAATACCACCGAGGGCAATGAAGTTATTGCGGCTCGGTTGAGTGGTCGAATATCGGTCAACGGCACTCAGTTGGTTATTCGGCACGAGGAGCGGGAAGAGCGCGAGTATGACTTGCCCCACGCTGCCGAAATTCTGGTAACACCCGGTCAGCACGTGCAGGCGGGCGATGCTCTGACCGCTGGGTCCAAGAATCCGCAGGAAATTCTGCATATTCTGGGGACCGAAGCGGTACAACGTTACCTGATTGATGAAGTGCAGCGGGTTTATCGGTCACAAGGGGTGAACACCAACGAAAAGCACATGGAGATTACGGTTCGCCAGATGCTGCGGAAGGTGCAAATCGAAACTCAGGGCGATACCGACCTGCTTTCGGGGGAACTGGTAGACCGCTTTGCTTACGAGGAGGTCAATAACCGGGTTCTGTCGGAAGGTGGCGAACCGGCCACCGCTCAAACGGTCTTGCTGGGTGTTACCAAAGCGGCCCTCAAGGTAGATAGCTTCCTGTCGGCGGCCAGCTTCCAGGAAACTACCCGCGTTCTGACCGAAGCGGCGATTCAGGGTTCAATTGACCGGCTACACGGCCTCAAGGAGAACGTGATTATCGGTAAGTTGATTCCCGCCGGGAGTGGGGTGGTGCATCGGCCCAAGAAGAAGAGCCGAGTGCCTTTGTCGGAATTGCTGGATATTGACCCGGACAATGCCGAGGACCTTCAGCGTCTCGCCGACCTGGAGGAGGAAATCGAGGAAGTGCCGGAGCAAGTCCCAGAGATTCTGATGCATCTGCCGCAGGGCATTGCCACTAATGGGAATGTAGTGCTGGCGGGTACAGCGGCAGCAATTGAGGAAGATGAGGAGGTCGAGGAAGAGGACGATAGTTCCGGCGCAACCGGGATTGACGCTCTTCTAAGGGCTATCGCGCTTGGTCAAACTGGTGGCAATGATATTGACATCGAGGAAGACCTAGACGATGAAGTTGATGAGGACGACGAACCTGAACTTTCTTCGCTTGACGAAGTAGCCAGCGCCGAGGAAGATGACGAGGAATAGTCGTTAAGCAGGGCGTAAGGCAACTTGCGCCTATCTCTAAAATCCCAACAAAAACACCATTTGCCTGGACAGTGTATAATCTGAGAAAGGCAAATGGTGTTTTTTGTTTTAACCAGAAAATATAATGAGTCAGAGTGGTAGTCCCGACCAGGGTAGTCGGAAAGGCAGCAAGCTGAGTAATAACCCAGCAAGACCCGCCCCCAAAAAGAGATAGATTGTATTGACCTTGTAACACATAATCAGAAAAAGCGATACCAGGGTAAAAATCAGGGTATAGGGGTCGAGCAACTTGCCGCTAATGGTCGGGCCACTGTCAGTATAGGGAAAGAGAAAGGCAGTCCGGGCGATAAAATATGCCCCAGCCAACAGGCTACCGACTACCGCCCCATTGACCCCACTTAGAGCAGCTTTGGCGGCGGGAAATTGACGGACTTTTTGCAACACCGGCGCGGCCAGCAAAATAAAAGTCAGGCCCGGCAAAAAGATACAGAAGGTCGCTACTAGCGCCCCGGCGATTCCGGCACTTCCATAACCTACAAAGGCGGCGGTTATCAGCACCGGGCCGGGGGTGGCCTGGCCCAACGCTGCCCCATCGAGAAATTGCTGAGAAGTAATCCAGCCGTAGTCATCCACAATCTCATTTTGAATCAAAGGGATAATAACC
>JBBRSG010000043.1:0-45406 GCA_038245615.1 Chloroflexia bacterium
CAGCGCACCTCAAAACCAAAAATCTCGAAGGCGAGCAACGAGGGCAAGTAGAAATTCAACAACGGTAAACTGAACACGATTGCCAAAAAGACTATCGCTACACTAATACTCAGCGCCCGTTGCCGTTTTATCAGGTCGTTTAAAAAAACTGTGCCGTAGGTAGTCTGTTCGGCGACTTCTTTGAGAGCTTCTTCCTGGTCGGAATCGAACAGCGCAACACTGCTTTCAAAACCATCCTCGTCCAGTTCCAGTTCATCCAGGTTAAAAGAAGGTTTAACCTCGTTACCAACCGGGGCTTTCAAGCTGGCGGCAGAGCTACGCCCAACCACAGACCTTCGATATTTAGAATTTCGCATAAGCAACCTTGTATAAAAAACCGAAAGAGCTATTTAACCAAGAATTTTGGCGAAAGCCGGTAATAATAAGCCATTATACCACGCCTCACCAGAGGCAACCCGCCAATATTAGCCCTAATTATCAACCATAATTACCAGCCATAATGAACAGACCAGTGGATGTTTTTGAGAGTTCAAAAACATCCACTGGTCTGAGGCACTAAAAATTAGTCTTCGGTGGAAGGAGCTACCCCCGCTGGAGTAGGAATGCTACCGGGCCGGGCTGCGCCTTTAATCGCGCCGCCTTCGCCGACTTCCGCCCCGACTCCGGTTTCAGCCCGAAAGTGCATTTCGGCATACTTATGGGTCGAAGCAGTTTCCTTGCTAAAGAAGGTGAAGATAAAGGCACTCAGGAAACCCGCCGGAATACTGACAATACCGGGGTTTTCCAGCTGGAAGGGCGCGTTAGCTCCCAACGGGCCATTGAAGCTGATTAGAATCAGGGTCAAAGCCGCAATTAAGCCGCCCAACAACCCGCCAACTGCCCCGGCCGTGTTAAATCGCTTCCAGAATAGGCTAAAGAGGATTACTGGCAGGTTCGCCGAAGCTGCGACAGCAAAAGCCAGCGCTACCAGCGCGGCAGCATTCGCGCCCGGCATCGCAATCGCCAGCAAAATCGCTAAACCACCGACTACGAAAGCCGTAATCCGGGCTACCAGAATTTGCTCACCCGGTTTCTCTTTGCCATTCTTGATGATGTTGAGCCACACATCGTGCGAGAAAGTGGTGCAGGCCGTAATGGTCAGACCGGCAACCACCGCTAGAATTGTAGCAAAGGCAATCGAGGCCACAAAAGCATAAAAGACCTCGCCGCCGACTTTATCCGCTAGCACTGGCGCTGCCAGGTTGGTATTGGCGATGAAAGCTCCCGACGAGTCAACCGTCCCGACATTGGCGCTCCCGACCAGAGTTGCCGCTCCAAACCCCAGGAAGGTCGTCATAATGTAGAAGCCGCCAATAATCACCATGGCCCAAACCACGCTCTTGCGGGCTTCCACCGCATCCGGCACGGTGTAAAAGCGTACCAGGATATGCGGCAGACCGGCAGTACCCAAAATCAGGGCCATTCCCAGCGAAATCAGGTCTAAGGCTCCCCATTTTTCCTGGGTGTTGGAATAGCGGCGACCTGGCTGCATAAAGTCGGTGGGCGACCCGGCAATAGTGCTGGCGGCATAGTCGCGGGTCAAAGGTTTATCCAGCTTGACGTTGACATTGATTGGCGCACCCGAAATCGCCTTGATTTTCTGACCGTTGATGTCCATTTCTGGCTTTTGCGATAGGCCCAACTGGGCGACGGTCTTGCCTGCGACTGGTGAAGCCAAATTCGTTTCCAGCCGAATAGCTTTGGTGTTGGCTTTGGCGAGGGCCGCTACCTTGTACTCCTTACCGTCCGGGCCTTTTACCAGTGCGCCCGCCGGTACATCGGCACTAAGGGTATCAGCCAGGGTAATGATAAATGGCGCGTTACCAATTACATCTACCGCTTTAAAAGTTTCCTGAGAGGCCCCATCTTCCCCCACAATGATATTCTTGTCCTTAGTAACCCCGGCACTCACTTTAATTTCAGTATCCCCGGCCTTAGCTGCCGCCGCCAGCTTGCCGGTCTGAACTTTGGTGGTTTGGTCGAAGAACTTGCCCAGGTCGAAATTGAACTGAGCCAACACCAGAATACTCAGGATGATCGTCCCGACAATCAGCAAAAGGGCCTTGACAATCTGGACCCAGGTAGTAGCGACCATACCCCCAAAGACCACATAGGACAGCATTACAAGGCCGACAATAGTTACCGCCCAGTTATAGTCAATCTTGAGCAAGAGGTTGACCACCGAACCCGCTCCAACCATTTGGGCAATCATGTAGAAAGTGGTAACGGTCAAGGTCGAGAAAGCCGCCGCCGCCCGCACCGGCTTGGCCTGCATCCGATAGGCCAAGACATCCGCCATCGTAAACTTGCCCAGGTTGCGGAGTGGCTCGGCTACAATCAGCAATACGGTCAGGTAGGCGACCAGCCAGCCAACCGAGTACATAAAGCCATCGTAGCCTTGCGTGCTGATAATCCCGGCGATACCCAGGAACGAGGCCGCACTCATATAGTCTCCAGCTACCGCGATGCCGTTCTGCCAGCCTTTGATACTGCGCCCGGCGGCAAAAAACTGGCTGGTGCTTTTGGAGGAGCGTTTGCTGGCCCAATAGGTAATCCCCAGGGTCACAACCACAAATGCCCCAAAGAAGATGATGGCGATGGTGCTGGGTTCTTTGGAGGTAGCTGCACCAGCAGCTACTACACTAAATAGGGATGTAGTCATTAGCGGCCTCCTCTTTCGCGGTCAGCAATTTCAGTATTGCGATTGACGACCTTCTCTACGATATTACGTACCATCTGGTCAATCTTGGGAGCGAAAGCCAACAGATAGATAAAGGCCAGAATCCAGGCCATAAAGAACTGCGAAAGTGCGAACAGGTAGGCGACGCTAAATCCGCTAAATAGCCGGGTGTCCATAAAACCCGGCGTGCCATCGGTATTGGTGCCAAAAAAGCCGACCAGCACCGGTAGGGCGAAATAGTAAATCATAAAGAAGATGGTCGCTGGTAGCAGGAATTTGAGCTTGGAACTTTCCAGCGCCCGAAATTCCGGGCCGCTCTCGATAGCTTCTAACTGGTGTTCCTTCTCCAACTCCTCTGCGGTTAAACCGCCCGTTGCGAGGGTCGAACCTCGACTGGGCTTTAGAGTATCAGCCATTTTTTCCTCCTCGAAAAGATAGGGTATTTCTTCTTTGTAAAATACCCGTAGGTTAGCCCTAAGCCAATATAAATGAGCCAAAACTGGCCTGGATGTCGAATTCGACAGTTGCCACTTCAAATCCTTAAAATCCTAATGCTTTTCTGAATTTTTATCGAAATTGAACAATCTAGCCGATAATTGAGCAAGTAATCAAAATCGGTCTGTTCTAATTTCGGATACTATCTTGGACGGTTAAAAGAATTTTGTGCCAGAAGCCATGCGCTAACATAGTTTAACCTCTGGTTAAACAATAGCTTAATTGTACTATCAAAAAATTTCAATATAAAGCAAAGAGCGCCCAATGGTATAAATGGCGCTCTTTTTGACATTGCTTTCCGGTGAAATGTAGTAGAGTATAAAATAGTGAAGCCGGTCGGGACTTCGACCGGCTTCTGTGCTATGAGTGTGGATGTGGACTTGTTGAGCTAGGCAGATATGGTTCGTAAACCATTGGCCTTTTCAGACATATTTAGCGGCATTTGCCGTAATAAGCTGGAGCTTGTACCTGCGAACAAAGGCTATTAAGGATTTTGGCATTTTTCTTGCTATTATGCTTTGTATCTAGCACTGTACAAGTTTTGTCTAATATTGTACAGGTTTTGTCTAAATGTAGTATAAGTTGAGTCAGCTTTCTTGTCAAGGGGGAATTAATTAAGAGAGTGTGAAGTCCACCTTTGATGCCGCAGACTAGAGTGTCATGATATAATAAAGCCCGATTATGGTTTTCGACCCTGGAAAGAGGCCGAACTGTGAATTTGAATCTGGCAGGTATTCTGCCTTTGCTAAGTGAGCAAGAAACCTTTCAGGCGATAGTCCGCCGTCTGGAAGTTTCTCGAAAATCGGAAATGCGCCTGGAATTGGGCGGCTTACCCGGCCCGGTGCGGCCTTATTTTTTAGCCGGACTGCAAAGCCTTATCAACCGGCCCATTTTGGTCTTGACTGCACGTCCGGCCCAGGCCCGCGAATTGGCTCAAAGCAGCCAGGCGTATTCGGCCTATGCCGAACTGGTATTGAGCTGGCCTACCCCCGATACTTTGCCTTATGAGCGCATCGCTCAGGACCCCACTATTACCGGCGGACGACTCGCAACCCTCGCTACCCTGAACGGCCTCCCCGCCGAGCAAACCAATCACCTGCTGGTTTTCGCCTCGGCTAAAGGCTTGATGCAGCCGACCCTTTCGCCCGCCGACTTTCGGCAGGGGGTAGTGACTCTGCAAGTCGGACAGCAAATAGAGCTTAACCGGGTGCTGGGTCAGCTAGTTCGGCTGGGCTATAGCGCCGAGTCGCTGGTCGAGCAACCTGGTCAGTTCAGTCGGCGGGGCGGGATTCTGGATGTCTTTCCGCTTACTGCCGATGTGCCGGTAAGGGTCGAGCTGTTCGATGATGAAATCGAAAGCTTACGGTACTTTGACCCGGCGACCCAGCGCAGCAGCCACAAAACCGAGCGGGTCAGCTTGACCCCGCCGATTGAAGTTCCGCTCTGGCGCTCCAGCGAGGCCCTAACCCGACTTTCCCAGGTCAAGGCCGACCAGTTGCGGCCCGAAGTGCGCGAAGAATGGGAGCGATTGCTTATTCGGGTCGAAGATGGCGAGCAGTTCGAGGGCATCGAACAGTTCATGCCCTATTTTAACCCGGACGGCCTGACTAGCTTGCTAGAGCATTTGCCCGCCGAAACGGTGGTAGTGTTGGATGGCCCGGCCCAGGTCACTTTTGCCGTCGAGGAATTGACCGCCCAGGCCGAAGCTCTGCACACCGAATTTGAGCAAAATGGCGAAATGCCCCCCGATATGCTGCGACCCTATTTGACCTGGCCTGAGCTGGAAGCGTGCCTGGCCCGCCTCACCTGCCTCCACCTCAACCGTACCGACGAACCCGACGAAGCCCTTTCGGAAAATCGAAAATCAAAAATCGAAAATCAAAAATCGAAAATTAGCTCGCTGTTTTCGCCAGTTAGCGAGTATGCCGGACAGGTAAACCGGGCGGTGGAAGATGTACAAGCGACCTTGAAGGGCGGGCAACGAGTAGTCATCGTCAGTCAGCAGGCCGAGCGCCTCCGTGAGCAATTCGAGGATAGCGAGGTCTTTCCGATTTGGCGCAAGGATAAAGACGGCGGCAACCTGACGACCCTGCCGGGGGCGGCCACCTTTCATCTTTTGCATGGGGCGCTGGCGGGTGGCTGGAGTTCCGCTCAATTGGGCTTGCTAGTGCTAACTGACCGCGAAATTTTCGGCTGGACCAAACAAAACCAGCGCGGCAGCGAAAAGACCGAAGGCATCCGCCGCACCGGACAGCAACGCTCGGCTTTCTTGCGCGACCTCAAGCCAGGGGATTATGTCGTCCACATAGAGCATGGGGTGGCCCGCTACGAAGGTCTGATTCGCCTCAAATCCGAGGCAGTCGAGAGCGGCGAAACTATCGAGCGCGAGTATCTCTTTCTCAAATATGCCGATCAGGATAAGCTGTATGTCCCAATAGACCAGGTAGACCGGGTACTGCCCTACACTGCTCCCGGTCACGCTATGCCAACCCTCAATAAGCTGGGCAACACCGACTGGACACGGGCCAAGCGCAAAGTCCGGGCCGCAGTTGAGGATATGTCCAAAGAACTGCTGGAACTCTACAGCCGTCGGGCCGCTCGGCGTGGGCATGCCTTTCCCGATGACAACAACTGGCAGCGTGAAATGGAAGAAGCTTTTCCTTATACCGAAACTGCCGACCAGATGCGCTCGATTACTGAGGTAAAAGCCGATATGGAACAGCCCCGGCCCATGGATCGGCTGATTTGCGGCGATGTGGGCTATGGCAAAACCGAGGTGGCGTTGCGGGCGGCGTTCAAGGCGGTAATGGATAATCGGCAGGTAGCGATTTTGGTCCCGACCACGATTCTAGCGGCCCAGCATTCGGAGACTTTTACCCAGCGCCTCAAAGCTTTTCCGACAGTTATCGAACAGCTTTCGCGTTTCCGTACTCGCAAGGAGCAGGAAGAAATTCTGGGGCGGCTGGCAAAAGGGCAGGTGGATATTATTATCGGGACGCATCGCCTGTTGCAAAAAGATGTGATTTTCAAAGATTTGGGCCTTTTAATCGTAGATGAAGAGCAACGCTTTGGGGTCAAGCACAAAGAGCGCCTCAAGCAGATGAAACAGGATGTGGACGTGTTGACCCTTTCGGCGACTCCGATACCCCGCACTTTGCACATGTCCCTTCTGGGAGTGCGCGATATTTCGATTATCGAAACTCCGCCCGCCGAGCGTTTGCCGGTCAAAACCTACGTCACGGCCTATAACGACTCGCTGGTAAAAGAGGTCATCGTACGCGAACTGGAACGGGGCGGGCAGGTCTTTTTTGTGCATAACCGGGTGCAGAGTATCGCCGAGGTCGCCCACCGTCTCAAAGAGTTAATACCCCAGGCCCGGATTTTGGTTGGTCACGGTCAGATGGAAGAAGGCGAACTGGAAAAGGTTATGCTGACCTTTACCCACCACGAGGCCGATGTGCTTATTTGCACGACTATCATCGAAAGCGGGCTGGATATTCCCAACGCCAACACCTTAATTATAGATAATGCGGTGATGTATGGCCTGGCCCAACTCTATCAGTTGCGCGGACGGGTCGGGCGCGGAGCGAACCGGGCCTATTGCTATTTTCTCTATAAACCGGGCAGTGTAATGACGGAAGATGCTCAAAAGCGGTTGGATACCATGCTGGAAACCCAGGAATTAGGGGCGGGTTTCAAGATTGCGATGAAAGACCTCGAAATTCGGGGAGCGGGCAATTTGCTGGGGGCAGAACAGAGCGGAAACATTGCCACCGTTGGTTTTGAACTCTATATGCGGCTTTTGGAGGAAGCGGTGGAACAACTCAAAGGGGCGGACGAGCGCCCGCTTGAGGCCCTGGTGGAAGCTCCCACCGTCAATCTGGCCCTGCCCCTGCAAGCTTACTTGCCCGAAAATTATATCACCGACCAGGCGGTTCGGCTTGACCAATATCGCAAACTGGCAGCCCCCTTGCAGACTTCGGGCCAAATCCGCGAACTGATAAAAGAGCTGGAAGACCGCTTTGGGCCGTTGCCGGAAACCGCCCGCAACCTGATGTATTTGCTGGATGTCAAGGTGTTGGCAATTCGGGCCGGGATAGAAAGCATTGTGGAGCAGGAAGGCGAGATTTTCCTGCGCTGGCCCGCCCCCACCCTGGAAAGCGAAATGCGCCGTCAGGCCGCCGGACGTAACGCGGTGGCAGACCGCGACCGCAAACGCCCCACCGGACGGGCCAACGTAGACCCGCGCCGCCTGATGAAAGAGTTTGGCGAAGCCCTACGAATTACCCCGAACCAGATGCGTCTCAATGTCCGTCTGCTCAAAGACCAATGGCCTGACCGCCTCAAGAAATTACTGGAAGAACTGGCGACCTAATTTTCGTTATTAAAAGATAGGTGGTCATAAAAGCAACTTTTGCCTTTATGACCATTCCTCAATTAAGAAGGAATAAAAATAAGAAGGAATAAAAAAGTGCCGAGACCCAGAATTGAACTGGGGACACTGCGATTTTCAGTCGCATGCTCTACCAACTGAGCTATCTCGGCATCTAACGAATAAATTTTGGGTAGGGTGGTGCAGGCTACCCGGTTTTTTTATTGTGGGGGACAATATACCATACTCCCCATCAGATTTCAAGTAAAAATCAAGTCTACGTGATATATTTATTGGTGGTGAGTACTTTGCGGCGGTAGCTATCTTCTAAGTCAAGTAACTCATTAGAAGCTTTGAGTAATAAGGATAATAAATTAATGGGTAAATTTATATGATGGATTACTTTGTCAAGACAGATGACTAAGGTAATTTAAGGTAGTTAGCTCCTTTCTAATTGAATAAAATCGAAATTTATTTTCTTAATTCTTAGAATTATTTCGGGCTTGGTCGAAGTAGACTTGGGCCGGTGTCTGGTAAGAAAGTGATTGGTGCGGACGACTATTATCGTAAAAATCGAAATAATCTGTTAGACCGCTTCGACTTTCCACTGTGGTAGCATAGTCGGCCAAGTAGACATTTTCCCATTTCACGGTTCGCCAGAGCCGCTCGGTAAAAATATTATCCAGCGCGCGACCCTTCCCGTCCATGCTGATTTTACTACCTGCTGCCTCGACTAACTTCGTATACTGCGGACTGGTAAAATGGCTACCCTGGTCGCTGTTAAAAATAAGCGGCTGGGCCACCTTCAAGGCTCGCTCCACCGTCCAGGTCACGAAAGGCTGTTCGAGGGTCGGGCTGACTTCCCAGCTTATCACGTAGCGGCTATACCAATCCAGTACTGCCACCAAATAAGCCCAGCCTTTTTGAAGTGGCAAATAGGTTATGTCAATGCCCCAAACGTGATTTGGATAACTGGCCGTTACTCCCCGCAACAGGTAGGGATAAATCTTGTGGGCCAGATTACGCTTCGATAAATTCGGCCCTGGTGCGATTGCTTCCAGTCCCATTTCACGCATATAGCGCTGAACCGTGCGGCGATTGACGGCTTGACCGTCCTGACCAATTTGATAGGCAATTCGCCGCGAACCGTAGAAAGGGTAATTGGTATAAATGCGATCAATATGATGCTTTAATTTGATTTCGCGCTTGCTCGGCTCGGCCTTTTGATAGTACAAACTGGAGCGGGCTACTCCTAATAGATAGCTCGGCCTGGGTCGCCAAGGCTATTTCAGCCGCTTCGCGCTCGACCAGTTCCAGTCGGCTCGGTTGGCAAACCGATTGCTTCAACTTTTTTTTTCCGTTAGTGCAATAGCGTCGTACCGGCAATAGTGCTAAACTAAAGGCAGGAAATTAAGACTTTTCACAAAAACTGGTGAAGCCTATGCGGAAAAAGAGAGAATGGAAAAATCTGCCCAGACGCACTTTTCTAGCCGAAATGGTGTGCTGCCCGGAGTGTAAAAGCCGCTTAAGAAGGTATGCCACCCTTGCGCACAAAACCATTATCACCCTGAACGGCCCCATCTATGCCGTCCATTGCGGCTACCGTTGTCCCAAACCGGAGTGCGGGGCTAATCAAAGAATTTATCGTAGTGCAGAGTGCGATGCCCTGGCCCTGCCAGGTTTCAGTTTCGGGCTGGACGTAATCGCCCTGGTCGGTCATCTCAAGCTAACGCGCCATCAGACCCTCGACGAGGTACATCAAAGCCTGGGTGAAAAACTCTCGGTCTACCAAACCACTATCTCGCGCCGGGAAGTAATGTATCTTTTCGAAGCTTACTGCCAGCTACTTCAAGCGGCCCAGCAGCAAAGAAGTGGGCCGGAGTGGGAAAAATGGCTGGCGGAGGTCAAACAAAACGGCGGCTTAATCATCTCGATAGACGGCATTCAGCCCGACAAAGGCAACGAGACCATCTATTTGGTGCGAGATGTACTGACGGGTCGAGTGCTTAACGCCCAAAATGTGAGCAGTAGCGATACTCAAACGCTCAAGGCGGTGTTGCAACCAGTCGTGGATTTAGCCCTGCCGGTAATTGGTGCCATTAGTGATGCCCAGGTCTCGGAACTCTTAGCCATTGCTGAACTCTGGCCCAATGTTCCACATCAGACCTGTCAGTTTCATTATCTCAGAGAAGCCGGGCGGCAAGGCTTCGAGGCTGACCGCAAGCTAAGGACTGCCTTACGCAAGGATGTACAGAACAAACTGCGCGAAAGTCGCCGACCTACCCAGCGTCGGCTAGCTGAACTTGAACAGCCAGTCGAGCTTAACGAAACCGAAAGGTTAGAACAAGCCCAACTCCAGATTTTAGAGGATTATGGTTTGAGCATTCAAACCGCTTTGAATTTAGAGGGTAGTTTACCGTTTGACTACCCTAGTCTAAAAGCTTATTCGGCACTTGAGGAGATTGAAACCAGTCTCGAAGGAGTTAGTAAAAAGGGGGCTATGCGGCCTGGCACATTGAGTTGAAGTTAAAGCGTTTGCTTGAATTGGTAGGACGGCGTAAACAGTGGCAAAACGAAATTGCTCAAGTCAAGCGAATGCAAAGTTGGGTACTTGAAGCGGAACACATTCTTTCGGGTGAGTATTTCAGGCACAAATCTAAACAGCCTGAACCTGAAATGAACCATAAAGAAAGTGAGCTAGAACTGAGCAATGAAAAGGTCGCTCAACGCTTTGATGAGTGGTGTGCGGAACTACAGCACCTACAGACAGACCAGACCCTGAGCGAAGTGGAGCAGCAAAGCTTGAGCCATTTTCTTTCAATTACGTCTAATCTACGACCCCATTTAATTCAGTGCTACGATTTGGCAGGTATGCCACGCACCAACAACGATATGGAAGGTTACATTCGGAGTTTGAAAACGCGCTATCGTCGGGTGAGCGGTCGCAAGCAGTGGGGCAATTATTTGCTGCGCTATGGCCGGAGTGTGGCTTACTACGAATATTTAAGCCGATCTGGTAAAAGTGAAGCTGAAATGGGTCAATTACTCAGGGCTGTACCGACTGAACTATGGCGCAAAATTCGGCAGCAAGACCGATTCTTGCAGCAAGACCAGCTCAAGCGATTTCGTTTCAAACGTGACCGGGCGAAATTTCTGAATGAATTAACGGCACGCTGGGAGGCTAGTGCAGCCGGTACGACGCTATTGCACTAACGGTTTTTTTCAACCAGTTAAGCTGAGTAGTGAGCTTACCGATTTCAGCATACAATTTTTCTTTTTCGCGTTCGTGTTCAGCACTAAGGGCTGCCAGCCGTTTTTGATAGCGCTCCTCGTCGGCGAAGTTATCCGGCATCGCCGTAACTGCCGCCTCGCGCCAACGTCGTAACTGATTGGGATGCACGCCGTGTTTCGAGGCGATCTGGTTCAGGGTCTGCTCTTCACGCAAAAGTTCCTGGACAATTTCGGCCTTAAAAGTCAGTGCATAGGTTTTTCTAGTAGTTGTCATAGTGGTTAGTATACACCTTACTTTACCGTTACCAACTGTCCGAAATCTCTAACCCATTATAAAATTTAGCGGTCAAGATATTTTAGACAAATTAGAATGGTTAAAAAGCTCTGATACTACTGAAACTAGTTGGGGTATAAGAGTTAATGAAGCTGCTAGTGAGGCTATAGAACTTTTTAAGCAAAACCAAAGTCATTTGTAAGACATGAAAGGTTTTTGATAAAAATACTGTCAACAGGCGTTAGGGTTTGGCTCTTGCGATAATTTGGTGAAAGTTGTAGTTACTAGCCAAATCAGCATTTTTATCCACAACCAACCCAGATGGCGGTAAGGTCAGTTCCAAGACCGACGGCTATGGCAAGGTCATCAGCGAGACCTCGATGCTGGTCTAACTCCGGGGGCAGTCTCGCGCACCAGCCAGTACAGCTACGATGCCGGTGATCGCCTGCTCATAACATGTATTTAACCCCGATTCCGCCGCCCGAACCGCCCCAGCAAAATAATTCCGCCCAGGATGGTGATTACCAGCGCCGCAATCAGCAGCAGCCAACCGAGGTTATCCGACCCAAATAGACCGCCTTGTCCACTGGAAGGCATATTACTGCCACCCGGAATGGGAGTGGTAGCCGCCGGGCTGGTAGCGACGGCGCTGAGAGTTGTACCAACCGCGACACTCCCGGCTAAAGTAGGGACAGTTGTAAGGGCTGGGGCGGAGGTTGTAGCCCCTACCGTTGGGCTGATCTGGATGGCGGGCGCGAGGGCTTGCACTCGGTTCAAAAGCCAGGTCGCCTGGTCGTCGGTCACTTCGGCGGGGATTAGTTTGGTCTTATCGGTAATTTGCTGCAAATTCGGCAAAGCACTGGGGTCCGCCGGAATAAAAACGTGGCTCAAACCGGGATAGACCTTGAGAGTAGCCGATGTTCCGGCGGCAATCAGCTTAGCGTTGACTTGCTTGATGGGGTCGAGCGGCGCACGCTCATCCTCGCTGCCCTGCTGAAAATAGACCGGGATTTTGAGTGGCGGCAGCACAGCCGCCAGCTTTGGCCCATCCAGCAAACTTTTGACGGCATCTCTCGACTCTTTGGAATTATCGAGTATCCGCACATTTGCCAGCAATCCGGCCCGTTGCGCTTCCAAAGTTGGCTTTAGCTCGCCCGCAATCGAAAGCCGCCCATCGCCATCTTTATCGCCAATCGAGGTCAAGCGCACCGTTGCCGGGCTATTTTGGCGGGTAAGTATCTGAATATAATTCAGTTCGCCTAACTCCAAAACCCGGCTGGCCTTTTTAGCATTGGTATAGACTTTAGTATCGGCATTAATCGCCGCCGCAAACTCTTCCGGCAAAAGAAAGCCATCTTTGTTAGTGTCAAG
Source organism: Chloroflexia bacterium (assembly GCA_038245615.1). GTDB lineage: Bacteria > Chloroflexota > Chloroflexia > Chloroheliales > Chloroheliaceae > 54-19. Next base: position 12,463 of record JBBRSG010000043.1, read on the forward strand.
CTCCTGGGCGGTTTCCAAATAGCGGCTGACCAATTGATAATCAAAAGCCGCATTCCAATCGGCAATTGTCCCGGCTAAAACCATTCCTTGAACCGTATTCGGCGATTTCTGGGCCACCTGCGGGGCGATAAGCGTCCCTTGACTGTGGGCCAGGATAAAAACCCGGCCTTTATCCACTTTCGGTTCGGTCAAAAACCGGCGTAAAGCTGCCGCCCCATCGTTCACCAACACATCGTTGGTCCGCCCATCTGAAACCCGCTGATTAGCCACCCGCCCATAGGTATCGAGGCCGCGCTTATTGTATTTGAAGACCGCAAAACCGCGCTTAACCAGATTATCCAGCATCTCTTTATAGACCCGGATGCGGGGATTGCCGGGTGTGCCGCCGTCCATATCGTTGGCCCCGCTTCCACCCAGCAATAATACCGCCGGGAAAGGCCCAGGCCCAGCCGGAAAATCCAGCTCGGCTTTGGTCTTGATACCGTCATCCAGGTCTAAAATAAGCGGTTGGCGCAATATCGAAGGGTCGTCCGGGTCGGGGGCCGCCGTCGCGGTGGCGGCGGGCGCAGCCGGAGTCGGGGTCACAATCTGGGCCGAAACATTCTCTAGCGAGGCCGTGAGGCCGCTACCGAGCCAAAAAAATATCAACGCGAGGCGCAACCAGAATGAAGAATGAAACGTGAGGGACGAAGAACTAGAGTTTTTGGGACGCATGGTACACCTCGGCAAAATCTTGAGAATAAAATTAACCTGGCGGGTCAATAATTTCAGAAATTATTGACCCGCCAGGTTAAGAATTTAACCCTGAGCTATATCCAGCGAAACCGAAGCCCCGCCGCTGATTTCGAGGTATTCGAGGGTCAAAGTATGCACCCCCGGCCCGACCTGCACCCGGAAACTCTGGGTAGTCGCGCCGCCCTGCACCCAGAACTGGTCGGGATTGCCGCCCGCCAGATTCTGCCCATCAATCAGGAAGCGGAAGCCATCGTCGGCGGTGAGATTAAAGGTGAAAATCCCGCCGTCGCCGAAATTAATCGCCCGATTGTAGCGCACCGCGAAATTATCTCCCAGAACCCCGATTTTGCCAGCTTCTGGCCCATCGTTGCCCCAGTTATAGGTAATCCCGCCGTTGCCATTGGGCGGCTCATCGCGGGTGAAGGTCGGTTTACCTGCCAGCCCGGTATTATTGAAATACTCGGCTTTCCAGGCGTTGAACTCGGTAGGCCAGGGGAACGCGCCTTGCGGATTGTCAGTTGTCCCCTGCATGGTTATATAACCGCCCTCAAAGTTCTGCTGTCGGTCTCCTTGCAAGTTTACAAACTCCTCGCTGACCGGAGAACCGAGCGCCCCACCACTGCCGCCATAATTGTCGCGGTAGGTGCGTAGGAAAGCCCCATAAATCCCGAAAGCCGGTTGAACCGTCGGGGCAGGTTGGTCGCCCGCCCGGTCAAACCGCTCGTCCAGCATAATCAGGCCATCGCCCCGCGCCCCGCCTTTGAAGTCCTGAATCCAGCGCTGATTGTAGTTGAAAACCTTCGCGGCGGGTTTGCCCATCGCGCCTTCACCACCCCCTCGGTCAAAGGCGGCCTTGAAGCGGGCAATCGTGGCCTCGTTGCCCGTACCGACCTCGATTAGCTCTGGCGGCGCACTGACCGGCTCTGGAATACTGACCGGCGGCGGTTGCTGCGGTTGAGGCTGGGGAATAACTACCTGGGGCGGCGGTTGGTCTTGCGTGACCGGCACGCTGGGAGTGCCAGCGGCGGGGGCGGCATCATCCACCGTAATCATATAGAAAAGCGTCCCAAGTTCACCCCAGGTATAGACTATTTCGCCCGCCCCCGGTCTGGCCCAATAGGGGTCATTAACTATCAGCCGACCATCCGGCATATAACCTTTGAGGGCCACCAGATGCCCGAAACCCTTGATATTAGTGCTGAGGACAATGGGCTTGCCGTCGTTCAAATACTCCTTAATCATGCCCATTGTGACGCTGCCCCGAAACACCGCCTTGAGGCCCAGATGTTTCAGAAATTCGACCATGCGCCAGGCATAGCCATCGCCACCTTCGGTACACGTCCCGTAACCACCTCTGGCGGGGCGGCCTGACGGGTCGTTTTGCGCCCGACTAAAGACGAAACTATCGGCAGGGCTGGCAAATTCGCTGCTGGCATACCAGCCATATTCGCTTTTGTTGCCCCGGAAAGTATCGTTGCGCGGGGCGAGCTTGCCATAATAGGCCGCTACCATAATACAGGAGCAGGCGTTACAGGCCCAGTTGCCATCGAAACCTTCCGGCACCATCTTTACCTGATGCAGATAGGGCAAATCGAGGTTTACCACCGCCCCTTTAGCTCCGAATTGACTTACAAACAGGTCGCCACCGACTGAAAGTCCATCCCGACTGGCGGTATCTATAATACTGGTCTGGTTGCCATCAAAATCTACAAAGACTACTCCGCCGTCGCCGGTAGCCACAAATGCCCCGCTATTATCGGCGGCCCAGCACAGCACTTTGTAATCGTGAAGAACTACTTTGAGCGGCATCAATTCTTTAACCGAGCCGTCATTCAGATTGAAAACCCGTACTGCTCCCATGTGGTCGCCGGATTCTTCATCAAATTGCAAGGCACTATAGGCCAGCATGGTCTGGTCGGGCGAAAATATGAGGCTGACCGCCGCCCCATCGGTAGTAATCTGTTTGTATATATCGCCGCTATCGGCTTTCACAATCATTACCGGGGTATTTTTGGCATTCTGGAGATAGGGCGAAGAATTGAGGGTGTAGCCCAAAAGCGCCCCCGCCCCCTCGCTAGTGCCACTGTGATAAGTCAGACCAAGAATATTGAGGTAAGCCCCGGCGATTTCATCCGGCAAAAATATATCTTCGACCCGATTATCGGCGGTATGGAGGGCCGAATAAGAGAAAGCGCCCTGTACCCGTCGGGTGAAATATATTTTAGCTCCGTCTGCCGACCACCCCAAAAGCTGTAATACATCGTCGCCATAGAGCTTGACCGGGGCGCTACCGGGAGCCACCGCCCAAATCTGGGACAAATCGGGGTCGTTGTCTTCGGGGGTATCCACTTCCGAGAGATAGACCAATTGCGAGCTATCGGGCTTCCAGGCAAAGGCGCTATAACGTTCTTTGCCGGTGTGCTGGGTCAAGGTTTGGTTCGAGCCATCCTGCAAATTAAGTAATTTGAGTACCGGATTTAAGAGGGTCATTTCGCTGACACAATAGGCCAGGTGAGTACCATTGGGGGCGAGGGCGCTGGTTACAAGTCCTCCCAGTTCCGCCAATCCAAATTCGGCAAGGTCAATTTTTACGGCTTGCCGAGCCGAGCGGCCTTCTACTACATAAACTGCCGGGCTGCCATCTGCCATCGCTGAAAAAGCCGCCTGCGCGGTTCCAGCCAGAGCATGAAGGGTATCAGACATCGGGCAATGCTCCTTTCTTCAGGTCAATTTACTTCCGAAACAGTGAGATTGCTAAGTAATCAAAACCCCGGTGTTGCATTTATTTAGTGCGGTTGCAAGCTGGAAACCTGTCACGTGAATTTAAGGCAGGTAATATTTAAGGGCTAACCTTCTACTCCACCGATTTTCTCGCGGCCTTCTAAAGCCCGTTTTGCAAGTTCGGCAAAGATACCATCCACATTATCGCCATTGCGGGCGGAGGCTTTGAGGTGGGGGGCATTGGCATATTTGGCAAAAATGTCGCCCCATTTTTCAGGAAAGCGATAACCCAAATCAATTTTGTTTCCAACCACTACGATTCCGGCATTAGGAATAGTGGCCCGGCAGACGTTGAGCCAGACGGCTAGTTGTTGCAAGGTCTTTTCTTTGGTTACGTCGTAAACCAGCATACAAGCGGCGGCGTTGCGGTAAAATTCGGTACGCTCAAAGTACTCTCCGGCGATGTCCCACAATTCCAGTTTCACGGGGCGATTGGCTGCCATCGCAATATGGGTGGTTACATTCAAACCCAGACTATGACTATACTGACCGCTAAATTTGCCCAGCGTATATTGTTCAACCAAACTGGTTTTGCCGACGGTTTTTTCTCCGGCTACTATTACTTTAATGTTACGTAGCATTGGGTTGCCCGTCCTTCTAAAACGTCCCTGCGTTCCCTTATCCCGTTATGACTCCTGGCGGAGTTATGGCTTACATTGGCCTTATGCGGGCTACCATTCCGAAGTTTCCAGCTCATAATTAAAGCTTGGCTGGAAATATTTTAGCCTCAACGGGCTAGAACCCGCCAAAGTTGTGAAGCTCATAGTCTCAAAAGTGCAATCGGGCCACGCGCAATTTATAAAGCTATCCTTAACCATATACCCACGTGCTATCATGAAATTACTCATGAAGTCCATTTTGAAACCAAAATACAAAGTGAACCAATTATACTCTACTACTAAAATAGATACAAGTGAAAGAAATACAAGCTACTGCGAATAGCTGTCGCGCCCAAAATAAAAATCCTGATCTATTTAACGCCGGTCATTGCTGTTCTTTAATTAAACGGCTTATCAAACTCTGTTTCTTCAACTTTGAATATTCGGCGGTTCTGCCGGTCTTGTCAAGCCTCTCATATGCAATTATAATGCTTCGGGTACACTATTACGGTTCAAATGTTCCATCCTAAAAGGGCAGAAAGGGTTTGCATGTCCAAATTTATACGTCAGCTAGGTCTGGTTCTTCTTTTGTTAGGTTGTTCGCTCGGTCTGGCGGCCTGTGGTAGCGAGGGCGAAAGCGAAATTGCGCCTTACAGTGCCGCTCGCCCCTTGACCATTGACAAGTCGGCGGAGGACTCAGTTAAAACCGCTCTCAAAGGGGTTAAAGGAGTCAAGGTAGAAACTTTTGCCTTTAAGGACGACCCTATCGCGGTCAAAACCTACTATGAGACCAAATTCAAAGAGTTAGGCTGGCTCGACCAAAAAGAGAAAATCGCCGAAGTTGCCAAACAACAGAACCCCAGCGGCTGGGCGCTGACCTACGAAAAGGGCGGCAAAGTGATGTCGCTGGTAATGACCCCTGGCACAATGGCCGCCCCCAAATTCCCGGAAGCCCAGGGCGATAATGTGCTGGTTATCCTCAGTGCTACCAAGTAAAACTGGCAGGTCTGACATTAACAATTGAGGTGTGGTATTGTCGCTTTCCCAGCCGACGGTAAAACCCGACCCCGAATCCGAAAGGTTGCCGGGCAAGAAGCCGGGAGGTCAACCACCGCGCCGGGATTATCTTCGGGCGCTTTTTCCGCCGCCGCTGGCGCTAGCCTTATTGGTTTTCGGGCTGGCCTGGATATTGGGGCTGGCGCGAGGGCCAATCACGCTAGATGTCGGAGCGGACGATAACCTCGATTTGTTGTACCTGGGGTCCGGGGAAAATGGGTTTTTCGCCCCCGAAAGCCGCCCGCCCCGCCCCGATTTCCCCGAAGCCGACCAGACTTATCGCTGGGTCGGAAAGTCCGCCAAACTCCAGATTCCCTGGCCCCTCAATGCTATCCCCCTCAAGGCGAGTGTCCGAATGAGCGCCCCGCGCCCTGACCGGCTGCCGCTTGAAACCGGGGCGAAGGTCACGGCCCAGGGCAAACTGGAATGGGATAACCTGTATCTGGGGCAGACCGAGGTCAACGGGCTGTATCAGGGCAATTATTACCAGTTTTATCTGCCGGTGCATTTGCGGCCCAACCTGGCAAAATTCGAGCTGCAACTCGAAGCCGACAAAAGTTTCCGGCCCGACAATGGCGACTGGCGCAATCTGTCACTGATAATTTTCAGCTTGCGACTTGAGCCGAACTATGCCGAATTTGGCTGGCGAGGTTGGCTGGCCTCTTTCGCCCGCCCCGGCTTGCTGGCGATAATCACTTTTTGCAGTTGGGGCATTGGACGTGGGTTACTGGCGGGTCGCCGCCGGGCGCTGATCGTAGAAATCGGGGCGGGCAGCTTGTTACTTTTAAGTATGGGGCTATGGCCTCAAGCCGCCGAACCGCTCTACGCGGCCTGGGCCTTTATCTTGCCGATAGCATGGCTATTGTTGGCCCTGGCCGAGCTTTTCCGCCGTCGGGCCGAGCAGCTACCCGGCGCTTTTATCTACGCCGCCACCCTTTTCCCGCTTTTGCCCTTGGCCCAGTTCGGGCTGGGTCGGCTGGATTTATATAGCCTTAATCCCGGTTCGGTCTTAATCGGGGCGCATATTGGAGCATTGTGTTATGCCGGAGCAAGCTACATCAGTAGTAGCCTCACTCAGCCCCAGGGGTTTGAACGAGCCTTTCAGCGCGGAATGATTGCGGCGGCCTTTATTTCGCTGGCATTTAGCCACTTTACGGTTTTTGAAACTGACCCCTGGCAAGGCGCAGATTTTCGATTCTATTACGAAAGCTGGTTGCGCCAGGAAAGCGGCGGGCCGGGACTTAGTATCCTGGAATTGACCAATATGCCTGCGCCGCTCTCGCCAGTTTTCCGACTGACCCTCTGGCCTATCGCCCGCCTGTTTGGGACAAATAGCGACCTGGCTTTGCTGAATTGGCGGTTTCTCAATGAACTACTCTTAGTGCTTTGCTTCTGGATACTCATGCGGGCCTTTGGCGGCGAGCGGCAGGGCCGAAAACTGACCCCGGCGGTGCTTTGGTTAGGGTTTAACTTTGCGCCCTTGACCGAAAACTTGGGGTTCGGGCAATGGGAAATCTGGACACTGTTGGGGCTGAGTTTGCTGGCCTACTGGATACAGTTGCCGCGCCGCGAAGGGCTGGCAGGTCTGGCGCTGGCTTTGCCGAGTAGTCTGCGGCTCTACCCGGCGATTCTGGCGGGGTATCTGGGTTGGGGCAAGCATTGGCGGAGCTTGGTCGGCTTTTTTGGCGGTTGGGCCGGGCTAATAGTAATCAGTGGGTGGGCCGATAGCTTTGAGGGCTGGAAAGTTTTTCTGGGCCGGGCCTTTAGTCTACCCTCTGCCCGATTAATCGCCGATGTTTCCAATCAGTCGTTGTGGAGCTTTTGGGAGCGGCTATCGCTTTCGTCGTCGGCTAATTTCAGGGCGGCTTTGCCAGGCTGGGTTATCTGGGCTAGTTTTGCCACCATCCTGGGGTTAGCCTTGCTAATCTTGGATAGCTTTCGCCACTCGTCGGAAACCCAGCTAAAACTAGGGGCAACTCTCTGGTTCGCCTTGCTTATTCCGGCATGTCTATGGCTACCCCAACTAGGGCCGGGCCTAATCGGAATCCTGGCCTTACTGGTAGCCCTGAACCAGCTTGAGGCCAATCAGGGTATTTCGCGCTGGCAACTGTGGGTTTTCGGGCTGGCCTATGGCATTCTGGCCTATGGCGACCATAATGCTTTCGTTTCCGACCAGATTGCGGGCTTGGCCCGGATTGGCGCGAGTTATCGCGCTCTGGCAGCCTTGAGTCTCTTAGTCCTTATTCTCTTGATACTCCGAAAAACCAAAAACCTATCCTAAAACCTAACTATTCAACCCTGTCATTCTAGCGATGCGAAGGATAAAGATTCTTCGCTTCGCTCACACCCCATAAAGGGACGTGACAAATTCAACGCTGCCTGAACTGTTACCCTAGTCCTATCTAAATATGAAGTTTAATACCGTTTGATGAAGTTGAGGTTACTTCTGGTTTCTGACCTATTTTTATGGTATACTTAGTTTAGTGTTACCTACACCTCGGACTTTGATTTTTAAGGTATAAGATAGTTTAGAATTATCTTGGCATTCGTTTTGACATTCATTGAAGCTACGTTGAAGCTACGTCGTGTTATTGGTTGGAATTACATTTTGGCTTACGGTATCATTTCGGACAAGCTCATAAGTTTTTAAAGCCTTAATTTCTACTTACTTAAATGACAAGCTAACCTTCATCCTGATTATCGTTTATCCCAATCCCCGAACCGGGTTCGGTTCGGAGTGTCCTAGTATGACTTGCTTATAGAAAGGAGCTTTTCATGCCCCGTTTTGTTTCCTCTACCCGTGCAAAAAGCGTAGTGGGCAAAGCCCACCGGGTCAATCCTAGCCTGGCCCTGGTAATGGTGGTCGGACTGCTGACCGCGATGCTATCCACCTTCTTTGTTTTCTCAGCTACCCCGACCAGTGCCTCTTATTGTGACCCATTCTCTTTCTCAGGTAGTACCAACCCTGGTCAAGAAGGGATGGGGCCTTGCGACCCACCCCCACCGCCTAGCTGCCCTGTTGCCATGCCAAACCCTGACACCCTGACTAAGCCGGTCACTACTGTAACCGACCCATGTACGCCACCACCACCACCACCACCGCCGCCACCGCCACCACCACCACCGCCGGTAGAATTGCCGAAAGCTGATATGATATTCCAGCTACGAGTTACGCCTGACCGGATTGCCGCCAATAGTCCGGCAACCCGAATTACCTACAGCTTTACGGTCAAGAATGTCGGCCCTGGCAAAGCCATCAATCTCAAACTGGAATTGCCGGTCAATCCCAATCTAACGGTAGTGGATTTCCAGTCCGACGGTAAAGGCAGTTGGGTATCAGCCACGAGTGATAAATCCGTAACCATTGAAGTACCGACCCTGGAAAAGGACGGTACGGCCTCCGGCAATATTATCATGCGTCCCAAAGCCGATGCCCCCAACGGAACGATAGTTACTTCCCGCTATACCGGTACTTATGATGACCCGAGCGGAGCGGGCAAAAGTGGAGTCAGCAACGCCGTCAAAGTGGTACTGGTATCAGACAGCAATTTTGATACTTCAAAGGGGGCAACTGAGCAATTAGAAGGGCCTAACACTCCGGTCAAAGCCGGTACTATCCAGACTTTCAAGGCCGATTTCTTTAGCCCGAATGAAGCGGTTACAATCTGGTACACCAAATCGGATAATACCAGCGTTGCAGTCACGCCCGACCCGAAAGCCACCGATGAGAAAGGCAATTACAGCCTGAATTTAGACACTACCGGGTTTGCCCCCGGAACATACACGGTCGTTATTAAAGGCGCTCGGAGTGAGATTATCGGGGTTGCCACCCTGATTGTGGTCTAAAAATTAAACCAGGGTTACTCTCAAGGAGCCAGGTTTAATCAAATGTGGGTTTAATAAAAAACAGGCTTCCAATTGGAAGCCTGTTTTTTATTCGCCTTGAACCGTTTGGGGGACAGGGGGCAGGGAGAAGGCGCAATCTCCCACAATAACACCCCCGTCCCCTGTCCCCCACTCAAGCGGGCTTGGCGGCGGTGACCTTTTCCAAACCCAGTTCTTTAATCAGGTCGGCTTTTAGCTCGAACTTCTTGATTTTACCACTGGCGGTCATCGGGAACTCGGTCACAAATTTGAGATACTTGGGCGTTTTCTGGCGACTGATATTAGCCCGACAATACTCCCGAAGCTCCTCCTCGGTGGCGGTTTCGCCCGGCTTGAGCCGCATCAAAGCTACCACTTCTTCGCCCATATACTGATCCGGGACCCCGACCACCTGAGCTTCGGCGACCTTTGGATGCCGCATCAGGAAGGCTTCGATTTCTGCCGGATAAAGATTCTCGCCACCCCGGATAATCATATCCTTGACCCGCCCGACGATTTTGATATAGCCGCGCTCGTCCATCGTCGCCAGGTCGCCGGTGTGTAGCCAGCCGTCCGAGTCTATCGCATCGGCAGTACGTTCCGGCATATTGTAATAGCCCTTCATCACCACAAAACCGTTTATCAAAAGCTCGCCCGATTGGTTGAACGGCACCGGCTCGCCATCGTCCAACCCGACAATCTTCACCGATACATAATCCATCGGAATGCCAACCGTCGAGGATTTCAACTCAAACGGGTCAGCCGTCGGGGTAAAGGTCGTCGCGCCACTGGATTCGGTCAGGCCGAAGACAATCCCGATGTCCGCGCCCATCTTGGCTTTGACCTGCTCCATAACTACCACCGGGACCGGAGTTGCTCCGCTCCAAATCAGTTCTAGTGACGACAGGTCGAATTCACCGGCTACAAACCGGGGATGGTTGAGCATGGCAATCAGCATGGTTGGCACACAAAACGACATTGAACCCCGCTCTTTCATGAAAAGCTCCATTTGCTTGGCGGGGTCAAAAGCAATCAAGGGAATCAAAGTGCCGTCCAGCAAAATAGAATAAAGGATTGCCGAATAACCGGCGATGTGGAAGAACGGCATCGAGGTGACATAGCGCGTGCCTTTACTGATGCCAGCCATATTCAGCCCGACATGAAAATCGTTGATAACGTTGTGATGGGTCAGCATCACCCCTTTGGGAAAGCCGGTAGTCCCACTGGTGTACATCATCACGGTGGGGTCGTGAGGCTGAACCTGGGTTTTGCGGGCCTCAAATTCTTCCTGGCTTACCCCTGCGCCGAGAGCCATAATCTGCGGAAACAGCAGAAGGCCGGGCCGAGGTTCGCGGCTGAGAGAAATCACCCGCTTGAGTTTGGGCAAACCGGGATTGGAGATAGTCTCTTTAACCGGGTCGGCTATATCCTTTAGCTCCGGGACCAGATTATTAATCGAATCGAGGTAGGAATTATCGCGGACTTGCTCGACCATAAACAGATGGGTTATGTCGCCCTGCTTCAAGATATACTCAATCTCGGACTGACGATAGGTTACGTTGACCGTGACGGTCACAGCCCCAATCCGGGAAAGCGCCATCATCAGCAAAACCCACTGCGGCACATTGGGTGCCCAAACCGCAATATTTTCGCCCGATTGAATCCCCAGGGCCATCAGACCCTTTGCCAACTGGTCAATTTGGGCGCGGTACTGCTGATAGTTCAGCCGCATCTCGATGCCCATTTCCGGGTAATTATAAACCAGCGCCTCTTTGTCGGGCGAAGCGTCGGCCCGTTGGTCTAATAGCTGTCCGATAGTCTGGTCTAAAAGACCAAAACCTCGGTCTTCGCCTTCCCAAACCGATTTGTCTCCCTTGACACCCATCTCAGTTCTCCTCTAGTTCTGGTGAAATATTAAATTGAAAAGGTTGCGTTGCCAACATTTGGATAAGAGCAGTATAGCAATTAATCTGGTTTATGCAACTGTTTTTCGTGTGAAACACTGCGCTTGCCGCCGTGGATTCACAGCCTGAAATAGTCGGATAAAACTGTTATAATCAGCCTACTAAAATCCCTTGCAGGTAGGCAAGGTTACAGGGGTAAGTTAGGTTAAGGATAGATAGGTTGCTCAGGATTTTCTATTTAATCCTGCTAATCCTGTCTATCCCTGTTAAAATGTATTTAGGGGAGAAGATTTGAACGAGGATTTGGTGGAACAGTTGCGGGAAGTAGGTTTGACCGCAAACGAGGCTAAAATCTATATCAATATGTTAGGCCGCCCGCTCTTTAAGGCGGCGGAAATCGCCCAGGTCGCCGGAGTACCCCGCCCTAAAGTATACGAAGCCCTCAGTAACTTATTGGCGAAAGGTTTTTGCTTTCCGGTGGCGGGAACGGTGGCCCAATATAGCGCGGTTTCACCGGAAGATGCTCTACCCGCCTTTCAGCAACGTCAGGAACACGAACTGGAACGCAACTTCCACGAGCGCCGCCAAAAGGTAAGCCAACTGGTCGAGCAACTTGGGCCACTCCACGAAGCCGGACGCACCGAAACTGGACTGCTGCGCTATATTGATATTCTGACCGAGCGCGGACGGGTGACGCAGGTCGCCAACGAGCTTTTAAGTAATGCAACCAGCTCAATTTTGATGTTCGAGAAAGAGCCTTATGCCCAGGACCTCCGAACCTTGAATTCCTACGAAATTGCCGCCAGCAAACGCGGAGTGGAGGTGCGCTGTATCTTTGAAGCGACAGTCCGCAATTTGCAGGCACGGGCCAGCGCCCTACTGGAAGTCGGAGCGCAAGTTCGAGTGGCGGCAAATCTGCCCATGAAGCTACTGGTTATGGATGACCAGGCCGTGATTTGTGCCTTGCGCGACCCTATCACCGGACAGCAAAGCCTCACCAGCCTGAATATCAAGCACCCTGACTTTACCCAAGCCATGCGCCTCCTTTTCGAGAGCATCTGGCAGACCGCCGGAGGCTTTACGGAATGAGTAAACGGGGGACAGGGGATTTACCCCCAACGGGGGCGAGGCCGCGATTTACCCCTAAAGGGGGCGAGGCCGCGCTTAGAGAACTCAAAACTATCTCCCTGACCCCCTTGCTTTTCATGCTCCTTAGCCTCCTGCTGACGGCATGTTCGCTGGACTCAAAGGCAACTGAGCCGCGCTGGATGGTGCTGGTTACAACTCAGGAACTGGCGGAGTCGGGTTTGCTGGATGTTCTATTGCCGCCTTTCGAGCAAAGCAACGGAGTGCGGATTAAAAGGCTGGCCCTCACAACGGCTAAGGCTCTGGATTATGCGGCCCTGGCAGGGGTAGATGTGTTGTTGCTTCCCGCCGGACCCGGTTTTGACAAGCTGGCTGGCCCGCCCCCCACCGTGCCGCCGTTTCAATCGCAGCCCTATCCAACTCCCACTATTTCGAGCGGCCTAAAGCCGTTGCCGTCCCCTCAACCATCAGCCTATCTTTTTGCCGAGCGCCAGCTGGCCCTGTGGAGCGAAATGATTCTAGTCGCGCCAGTTGGCGACCCCTGGAAGTTGCGCGAGTCGTCGGTAGATGTGGTTTCGGCCCTCAAGTTATTGGCCCTGAACGATGTCCGGTTTTATTCACCGCGCCCGGAAGCTGAACCGGGGCTATCCTTAACTGAAGGGCGGCTATGGAACTTGATTGGGCGGGGCGACCTCAAAGACCGGGGTAACGGCTATCGCCAAATCGAGGGCGACCTAAATACCGTGTTACGACAGGCGGCAACCGATCAGGCATATACGCTGACTACCAAAGCCGCCTGGGGATTGAGCCAAAACGGGGCCGTAAAAGGTAAACTAGAAATCGCTTTTACAAATGACGCTGCTTTATTTTTAGCCTATGAGGTAGCAATACCAGCTAATGTTCCCACCCAGGATCGTGATTTAAATCTGGCCCGTGCTTTTGTTGAATATTTAACCAATCAGCAAGCTCAGTCAACTATTGCTCAGTATAAAAAAGAAGCAAATGCCTCGCTTTTTCAGCCTAACTACCGCTCGGTTTACCTGCCACCTGCCCCAAAAAAGTAACATAGCCCGTAAGTACCGCCTCTAGTACTCCAAAAGTACCATATTACTTAGTTAATTATCGCTTTATAATGGTAAATAGAAAGTCGTTATAGCGGAACGCAACTAATTCTATCCTACTTACGTTATAGAAGATACGAGTATGAAAAATAAACTTTAGGTGGCTATTATTGGCACGGTTCTTGCCTTCTTGTTTGGGCAAACAAGCTGGATAAACCCAACCATTTTCTGTGATATTCATCATATCAGGATGGCACTTTTGACGGTAAATTACTATTAGATTAGTAGATATAGAATAGCAGATTAGATTTAGGAACTTTATATGGTAGCGGCTGACCTTCCCGCAAGTAAGGCCAACCATTCTACCAAATTTAGGGCTTGTGGCAGTGGCGCGAAGTAGACCGAAATAACAAGCGGTCAAGGGGTCGGAGCCTGTACCGACGATAAACAAGCGCAGGTGGGGGGTAGAGAACAATGGTAGCTTACGAACCCGTTAGCCAGGAACGAACTGTGTCCAGCTTTTATTTATTTATGGGGCTGGCAACAGTTTTATTACTTTTGGCAGTGGCCTTGTCCGGGGTGTTTAACCCGGTTGGAGCTGAAGCACCCGCCAGTCAGCCTCAGTTTAAGACTTACAGCAATCCGCGCTATGGCTATAGTATCACCTATCCCGCCAACTGGCAGGTTATTGACCAGGCCGGGTTTGGGGTATTTACCGCCGCATCTTCGGCTACGACTGAAGTAGAACGCGGCGGGCCACAATTAGCCTCTAAAAATGTCACAAACGGTGGTGTTTCAGTCTTCAACTTCAACAAAATTGATGTGGTGGCTTACAATCTGGATACCGAGCTAAATGTCCACGATTTTTGGCTGGCAAAATCGGTGTCTACTCCTGAAGGCAGTGTTAGTAATTTAAAGGTCTCTGGACAGGATGCCCTTAAAGTATCAGTCCAACCCTCACAAGTGCTGGAAAGCCATCAAGACAGCCAGATTTACAATAGTATTTTTGTCACGGTTGGCAAGCGGGGCTATATCATTTCCGGGGTCGCCAGTCCCACCGTCTTCGACTATATCTTGAACAGTTTCCGGGCTTTCTAAGAAAGATATTTAACAGGGATATATTAAGAGGGACAGGATAAATATAAAATCCTGTCCCTTTTATATCCCTGTTAAATTTTAGTATCTTAGGCCGCCACTAGCTCCGAGGTGCAGGCCGGGCAACGAGTAGCCTCGGCGGGAACAGTAGTAATGCAATAAGGGCAATTCTTGTTGACTGGCTCCGGGTCGGGGGTCTTGAGAATTTTAGCCCTGGTGAGTACCCGAAGCAACAGGAAAACCGCAACGGCGATAATCAAGAACTTGATAACCGTATTCAAAAACTGTCCATAGTTAATCGTAGTAATCCCGGCAGCTTTGGCCTCGGCCAGGGTCTTGGCAGGTTTGCTGCTAAGGTTGATGAACAAATCCTGAAAATCCACCCCCCCCAATACCAACCCAATCGGGGGCATGATAATATCATCCACAAACGAGGCTACAATCAGCCCAAAAGCCGCCCCAATGATAACCGCTACCGCCAAATCTATCACATTGCCCCGCGCAATAAACGCCTTAAAATCTTTCCACATTTTGAGTAAATTCTCCTTTCATTCAGGCCTCCCTCTTCAAACTATCCTTAAAGAAAAGGCATCGAGCATAGCTGTACCTGCCTTGAGTAATATCGGCCCTAGCAATCGTCCTTCGGGTAATACTAACGAAGGTCACATATTGGACGACCTAAAGCCAGAAAAGTCACTGCTAGTTTCTAGCTTTTCTAGCTTTGAAGCCAGTCACACCAACCCCCGGCCTGAATTGACCTCTGATGGTATCAAAAGTAATCAGCTAGTTTATTTGTTAAAACCTGCAACTGCGGTGGGAGAACTTCAGAAATATTAAAACATAGCCGCAATTCGATTGCAAGCCAGTTCCCGGTTTTGAGATAAAATAGTATTTTAGATTGAACTTTACATATCTACTTGACATATTATGCTATAATTGGGATAGGATATGCGCGACGGCTAACCAAGCGGCTTCGCTTTCAGCGAACCCAGTCCAGTCGCGCCAGGGGATTGTATTATCACTAAAGAGAAAGGAGTTTTCGATGCAGAAGACCCAGTTTATCGAGCATGTAGCTAAAGAGGCCGGTGTTACCCGCACCGAGGCTAACAAGATTGTCAAAGCCAGCCTCAAAGTGATTCAGGATGCCCTCAAGAGCGGCGAGAAAGTAACCTTGACCGGGTTCGGCTCGTTTGAGGTTCGGGAGCGTGGCCCTCGCACCGTCACCAGCATCCGTAGCAAGAAGCTAATTAAGCTTCCGGCCTCCAAACTGCCCGGTTTTACCGCCGGAAGTGTTCTTAAATCCGCCATCAGTGGCAAGGCGGGGGTTGCTAAAAAAGCAAAGGCCGCCAAGTAGTAGCTTCTTCATAACAAGCTAATAAAAGCGGCTGGTTTTGAGTTCAAAACCAGCCGCTTTTATTATTTCTTTTTCACCAAGTTATCCCAAGCGAAAGTCTTGATTACTCATCGTCGTCATCGTCGTCATAACTATCGTTAGCAGTATAGGGGCGCTGATACTTGCTCGGTTTATACTCGAAATAGCCGGGCGGGGTCGCAACCAAAGTGCTACCTTGTGGATACACATTTAATGGTCCTAAACTCGCCGCCAGGGTGTTCAAGCTGGTTGGGTCGGTACTTTCCTTCCATCTACCAGAATCCAGCCGCGCTACCAAAGTCTTGAAGGCCGCAATCATTTCTGCCGGAGTGAAAGTGCAATGTCCCGCCCGATGGATATAAGCCTGCCGCAGATAATTGCCGTTGCCCTCTTCTCGTACAACTTTGCCATAGGCCTGCTCATTTTCAACCGGCACTAGGCCATCCCCGGTAGTGTGAATCGTCAGAATTGGAATACTAATGTCACCATCGAACACAATATTCTTTTCCAGATAATTCACCGAAGCGGGATTCGCCTCGATGCGAGGGGCATCTTCCAGAGTACGCAAATCGTCTTCCAGACTCAATCCGGCCTGAGTATACAAAGCCTCGACTTCGGCGCGGTTGGGTGAGCGGCGCAACTGGCGGCGGTAATTGACATCGGTATTCCAGGAAGGATTACCGCCCGCCTTTATTTCCAGGTCGGCTCGGAAACCGAAAGCAAAGGGGAAAGTCACATACCTGAACCACAGATATTGATTGAACTGACGCGAGACATAGTCAGTAGCCGCTGGTTCGGGGGTCAAAGCCTGAAACCAGCCGGGCGCACTGCCCATCGCTGCTACTAGCGCAATCCGGGCTTTACCTTTGGAGGTGGCCTGAGCCGCATCTAGCAAGCCGGTAGCCAGGCCAATATTCGGGCCAATCCCGGCCAAACCGCCAATATTGACCAGCTTGAGGGCCGAAGTAGGCGCAACCAGGGTTTTGAAAGCAAATTCGGCATCCAGCGCTACATTCCAAGCCCCGACCCCGCCGCCCACCACTCCACACATCGGCAAGGCTGCATCAAACTCATCGGGGTATTTCTGAACCAGTCCGGCAGTAATAATCCCGCCCAGCGAATGTCCCCAGGCTATCGTCCGTTTGGGATGACCGATATTAGCCTTGAAATAGTTAATTACCCCAATCTGGTCATTAAAAGCCGTCTCCAAAGCCCAACCGGTAGTGCTGTAGGAAGACCCGGCGAGCGCATAACCCTGCGATAGCAGATAAGCCCCGGTAGCAGGGTCGCCAACATCAGTTGCCGGGTTGGGCGAACCGTAGGTTACGTAGCCGTGACTATATAAAACCAGGGTTTTATTCCAGCCAGTAGCCGGTAATCGAATCTGGAAGGCCGCCCCGCCGATAGTTCCGGTGCAGGTCTTGATACTGGGAGCAGTAGGGGTAGCCGCCGAAACGGTGCAGTTAGTGGGGGTAGCCGAGCCAACCGCCAGGGCTACATCATCTACTACTGCCAGACCACTGGTAAAAGCGAACATCAGCAAAAGCACAAGGGTAAGTAAAGCCCGACGGGAATACGCCCGCCGACCACGAGGTTTTGGATTCATGCAACTATCTCCTTCGATAGATAATAAACCAGTCAAGTGCTGACTGGCCCTGAAACTGAAACAACTGAAACGCAAAGAAACTGACCACAAAGTCTGACGAACTGCCTATCAAACAAGGTCTTAACAAGCCGGAAACTATTATTTTCGGGGTAGACGAAAGCGCAACGAGCTTAAACTTTGCCAGAAACCAAAGCGGGAAGAATTATATTGGAATGTGAGCAAAACGGTTGGTATACAAAAATTATACACCCAAAATAAATAAGCGCAACCACAATGGCGGCGCTTATTTATCAGCTCTTGATTTTAAATAGCTTAAATTTTCATTACTACTGGTACAACCACCGGGCGGCGCTTGACCTGGGCATAGAGCAAATCGCCCACAAAATCCTTGACCTTGCGGGTAATCTGCTGTTTGTCCGACAGCAAATCCTCGGCGTTGAATTGCTCCTCGACCTTGAGCTTGACGAAATCCATCAACTCGCTGGCCTCACGCATATAGACAAAGCCTCGACTGACCACATCTACTGGCCCGGCTAATATCCCGCTCTCCTCGTCCGCCACCAGCACTACCATCAAAATGCCATCGCGGGCCAAAATACCCCGGTCTTTTATCACCACATCACCGATGTCGCCCACCGTCGAGCCATCTACATAGATTGGCCCAGCCGCGACTGTTTCGGTAATCTTACCGCCAAAATTCGGTCCGAACTCAGCGACCCGCCCGTTCTCCATCATCAGAATGTTATCGGCGCTGATGCCGATTTCCTGGGCCAGCTTGCCATAGAGCGCCAAATGGCGCGGTTCACCGTGAATCGGCATGGCGTAGCGCGGACGGACAAAATTCAGCATCAACTTGAGTTCTTCCTGGCTGGCGTGGCCCGATACGTGAACCCGCTGAATCGCACTGTAAATCACGTTTGCGCCCTGCCGCACCAAACTATTGATGATTCGACCCACCGAAGTTTCGTTGCCGGGAATCGGGGTTGCCGAAATAATCACGGTGTCGCCTTTGCGAATCGAGAGCGATTTATGCTCATTATTTGCAATCCGGCTGAGAACCGCCATCGGCTCACCCTGCGACCCGGTAACAACATAAGCTAGTTGAATCGAGTCGTATTTTTCGGCTTCTCCGGCCTTGATGACCGTATTTTCCGGCAAATCCAGATAGCCCAGGTCGCGGGCCATCGCCACGTTATTTTCCAGACTGCGGCCCAGCGGCACAACCTTGCGTCCGTGCTTGTAGGCCGTATCCACCACTTGCTGAATCCGCGAAATCAGCGAAGCGAAAGTCGCTACGATGACCCGGCCCTCGGCTTCCCGAAAAATGTGGTCGAAAGCCGAAGTTACGACCGCCTCGCTGGGGGTCATGCCCGGCGACTCGACGTGGACGCAATCGCTCATCAGCAAAGTTACGCCGCGCCGCCCAATTTCCGCCAGCTTGCCAAACTCGGTCACTTTGCCATCTACCGGGGTTTGGTCAAACTTGAAATCGCCGGTATGGACAATCAGCCCGGCGGGACAGGTAATCGCCAGCCCGACTCCATCGGGAATCGAGTGGGCCACCCGGAAGAATTCGACGGTGAACGCCCCGGCCTCAATCGTACTTTCCGAGGTCACGATATTGATTTTCGCACCCTCGACCAGCTTGCGTTCGCGTAATTTGACCTGCACTAGCCCGGCGGTCAGCCGGGTACAATAAATCGGGATGCCCACTCCCAGTTGCGGCAGCAAATAGGGCAATGAGCCGATATGGTCTTCGTGACCATGCGTCAGGAAAATCGCCCGAATTCGCTCCAGCTTATCCGAGAGATAGGTGATGTCAGGGATAACCAAATCTACCCCGTGCATATCCTGGGTCGGAAAACCGAGGCCAACATCTACGATAATGATGTCCTCGCCATACTCGAACACGGTCATATTTTTTCCGACCTCGCCGACCCCGCCGAGTGGAATTACCCTGACCCGTTGTTCAATTTGTACTTCTTCCAAAAAAACCTCCGTATCTACACTTTATAACTCGATATAAAGCCACCTAAATACCAAAACACTAAACCAATAATCATAAGGCTTTCCAAAGCCTTAAAATTCCAAATTAAACCTGGGCCAGTCGCTCCTGAATCGCCGCAACTAGCGCCGGACGGTCAGCTAAAGCGGGATAGAGCAAAAGGCAGTCAGGCCGGGCCTGGGGATAGAGCAAGCGCAACCACCAGGGCGCGGGTTTTTGGGCCGGGCGCAAAGCCGATGGCGCGACCTCGGAAGCCGGGGCAGTCGGGCCGGGCATTAGCCGTAACCAGGTGGTCTTATCGTCGTCGAGGGCGCTATCAACCTCGCCCGCTTCGGTGGGCGTTAATTCGACGGCTCCCAACTCATTCCAGGCATAAAAGCGCCGGTAGCCGGGGGCGCTTACTTCGATTCCCTTCGTATCTAATTTTACACTGGTCAATAACTCGACCAGAACATACCAGGCTACTACCAGACTAGCCAGCGCCACCAACAACAGCAACAGGGCCGAAACGGTGGTATTCAGGTTCAGGCCGAACAAAAATGGGTCGCTGGGTTTGGCACTGGCCCCGCCCCATAAACCCAGCCCCTTACGGGCCGAATAGCCTCCGATAATTACCAGTATCGCCAGGATTATTCCGGCCTTTATTCGGGCGGCGCTGGAAGCGCGGTAAATCTTGGGCATAATCTCAAAACATCGTCAATTGTTCGCCGATACCCGGTTCACGCTTTTTGCGCGGCCTGGGGCTAGTCGGCGCTTTGGTGGCTGGCGTGGTTTCGGGCAAAGCCGCCTCAGAGATCGGCGCAACCTTTAGTTCGGGCGCAGCCTTTGGTTTGCGCTCGCGGGGTGGTTTCGCGCCATTTTTTACCACCTCGGCGACTTCCGATATTGGGCTGACTTCCGGGACGGTTGGAGCTTCCACCGAAGCGATTACCTCAATGTCTTCCAGAGGCGCGGCAGGCGCTTCTCTAAGGCTCTTAATCCCCGCGTTGACAACCGCTTCCACTGGTTTGGGGGTGGGCGCTTTGGGCGATAGCACTGGCTGACTTTCTTGCGGCTCTTCGGCGGCATACCCCCATAGTTCGGTTCGGGCAATTTCCTCGGCCCGTTCCATCAGAGCCGGGATAGTCAGGCCATCTTCCTTGAAAAGGGCTTTGGTACGGTCATCGCGCAAGGCTGCCGCCGGATGGAACATGGGCATCAGCATCCGCCCGCCTTCGGCTTTAGCTTGTCCGTGTACCTGGCTGATGCGCTGTCCAGGCCAGTACCGCGCCATCGAGAAGCGCCCCAACGTCACAATCAGGCGCGGGTTTATTGCCCCAATCTGGCGGTCCAAATAAGGTTTACAGGCGGCAATTTGTTCGGGGGTCGGGTCCATATTATTGAGGGGACGACATTTCACCACGTTGGCAATAAAGACATCTTCGCGGGGGATTTTGATAAGGTTCAGCAGCTTATTGAGGAGTTGCCCGGACTGACCGACAAAAGGACGACCTTGCTGGTCTTCGTGATAGCCGGGGGCTTCGCCAATAAACAGCAAGCGAGCCTGGGAACTCCCCTCGCCCGGTACGGTTCGGGTGCGAGTTTTGCACAGCGAACAGCGGGTACAGGTGGCAACTTCTTTAGCTATTTGGTCTAATATGGCGGCTGACATTGTTTTCTAAAGTTATCGAGCCACTTTTGGGGTGGCCCAGTGCGCGGATACTTCATTAAAAAGGTGATTTTTGTGATTAGCAGGCCAAATCAAAACAATCCGGCTTCAAGCTAATTATACCTTTTTTGAGGATTTTGAGCAAGCCACCTTACTTGAATTCGCGCTGGCGCAGAGCCTCAAAGATGAGCAGGCTGGCGGCCACCGCTGCATTGAGCGATTCTGCCCCACCCGGCATAGGGATATGTAGTACCTCGGTGGCAGCTTTCCAGGCCTCGATGCTTGAGCCGTGCGCCTCATTGCCGATAATTACCGCGCTGGGCTTAGTCCAGTCCACTCGATAATATTCCACTTCCGGCAAATCGAGGGTTTTGCGGGGGCGGTTCTCGCCGGTCTCATCGGCTTCGCCTTCCGCCAAAAAGATTTGCTCTACTCCGGCAGCCTGGAGCTTTTCCAGCAATTCGGGCCATTTGAGGCCGTGCGCCGCCGGGACGCGGAAATGACCGCCCATTCCGGCCCGTACCACTTTAGGAGCATAGAAATCTACACTGCCCTCGGTCAGCCAGACCGCCGTTTTACCCGCCCCGCCCGCCGAGCGCAAAATCGTTCCCAGATTGCCGGGGTCTTGCAGCCCATCCAGCACGATATGGAGTTTAGCCGCCGCAAAATCAGCCTCGGCCCACTTGAGGAACGGCACCGCCGCTGCTACTCCCTGCGGCGCAACCGTATCGCTCAGGCTTTCCATTAAGCGGCTGGTCGCCGGGAAGACTCCCTTTTTGTCCTCGACCATTTCTATCAGCCGCATCAGCAACCGCCGACCCGCCACCGTTCCCGCCAGGGCATCGGGGTCATAGAGGGTATAGAGCGGGCGTTGCGGCCCACGTAGGGCTTCCTCGACTAAGCGTACCCCTTCTACCAGAAAATGACGGGCGGCATAGCGGTCTTTCTTGCTCAAAAGATTTCGCAAAAAACGAGCCTTGTCGTTATCGGGACTGGTCAACAGACCCGGTTGATTTTCATTGGAGGTTTCAACTGACGGCGCGGGTTTGCGCTCAGGCTTGGGTCGCCCGGCTGATTTTGAGCTACTATTCGGGCTACTAAAAGATGAGGTAGGCCGCGAACTACGAGGGCCGCCGCCACTCCCCGCTCTGCCGGATGGCCCTCCCGGACGATTGTTTTCTTTTCCTGGCATATTTACCAACAAAACAGGCCGGTCATCCCGGCCTGTCTCCTATGAAATAGTGGTCAGTATCTAGTAGTCAGAAAAATACAGGTTTGACTGCTGAGTAAAATCAGCTTGTAATTGCGATTTTAATTCAAAACTTCCTTACTGACCACTGGACACTGACCACTGTTAAACTTCTCTAAGCTGCGGCCACCGGAGCGGTTTGGTGCTGACGGGCCAGCTCAACAAATTGGTTGAAGGCTTCGACATCGTTCACCGCCAGTTCCGCCAGAATTTTGCGGTCTACTTCGACTCCGGCTTTGGTCAGACCCTCAATCAAGCGGTTATAAGGCAACCCCGCCGCCCGTGAAGCCGCATTGATGCGGGAAATCCACAGCCGCCGGAAATCGCGTTTGCGAACCCGCCGGTCCCGAAAAGCATAATTCAAGGCCCGCATATGATGCTGGATGGCCTGACGATAAAGTCTGGAACGTGCGCCGCGATACCCTTTAACTGAGTCTAGCAGTTTGCGATGTTTTCGCTGGTTCGCTGCGCCGTTTGTTGCTCGTGGCATAGTTCAGGTTTCCTTTCCTGTTCTCAAGCAATTTACAGCTCCGCTCGCTATCTAGCAAGCTTCCGGCACGGACGCAGCCGGTGGAGCTAATTTCGATAAAATTCAGGCTACTGCCAAAACCTCAACCCTAATCGGGCAAGCCATAAGGCAAGAGGCTATGGATGTGAGGAGCCAGGGCGGGCGACATAGGCAACGACTTGTCAATCAACTGCTTGACGCGGGCGGACTTGTGGCGGCGCAAATGGCTTTTCTGGCCTTTGGTTCGCATCACCTTGCCGGTGGCAGTGATTTTGAAGCGCTGCTGAGTGCCTTTGTGCGTTTTCATTTTGGGCATTAGCGGGGCTTCTCCTTGTAATCAGTCTTCTACAAAACAAAACGCCGAGCTACATGCTCCCGGCGCTTTTTTCAAAAGCTTGTGGATTATACCACATCGCGCCCCCTGATTCAAGCTCAAAATTATCGCGGCGAAATCGGCGGGTCTTGTCGGAAGCCTACTTGCTATTGTATAATTTTGGCGATTAGCTATCAGGCGAAATCGTTTAGAAAAGAAATTTAACAGGATTTACGATTTACCGCCAAAGGGGGCGAGGCCGCGATTAGGGAACTCAGCCCTCAGCCCTTTTCTGACCACTGACCACTGACCACTGATCACTTTTAGAGGAGCAGTAAACTCAAATGCAGGCCATTATAAACCAGCTTACCGAGCTTGAAACTAAAATGCGGACTGATACCACCCCGGACATTGACCAGGATGTTTTGAGGAAACTTTGTCCGCCTTACAAAGTAATTCTACACAACGACGACCATCACTCGATGGATTATGTGATTGTGGCGCTGGTTAAATCAGTGCCTTCGCTAAATGAAGAGGACGCGCTTGAAATTATGATGACGGCCCACAACGAAGGTACGGCGGTAGTCGTGGTTGTCCCACAAGAAACTGCCGAATTTTATCAGGAGCGTATTTTAAGTTTCAGCCTGGGCTGCACCATTGAGCCAGATGAATAGGGATTGCTTAAAATCGAAAATCTAGGTAACAATTCAAAACTCAAAACTCAAAATTTATGTAAAGTGAGGGATGGAGGAAATGGCGGAAGGGGATATGCGGGCGGTTCAGACCACCGCCAAAAAATTAAAGGGGCAAATTATCGCCACCCTGGGACGTTCTTCGCTGGGCGAGCGCATCGTCGAAATTAACGATACCGGGCTGATGGTCGAAAGTCAGGACAAAAGCGGGGGCTGGAAAGCCGCCACTTTGGTCGAATGGCAGTGGATTCAGGAAGTGGTAGACCACTATGCCACCCGTCAGCGTGAACTCACTAAAGAAAGCTTACGGGTGCGCGGCCTCAAAGCTCAACGCCGCGCCCCCTTTATCTTTGCTTTACTTGTCGCCAGTGGCAAATTTATCGAAACCGATGACCGGGTGACAACCCTGGTCTATCGGGGCTAGAGCGAAATTACCTGCCCACTTTCCGCCGAGTCCATCGCCGACATGATTAATTCCAGGTCGTGCAAAGCTTCCTCGGCAGTCGAAAGGATCGGCGCACCCTGCCGAATAGCCTCATAAAAATTCTCGAACTCGGCCTTATAGCCCCGGTCAAAATCTTGCGGCACAAACTCCTCGACCACATGCGCTTCGTCATTATAACCCTCGGATAGCGTCACACGCCCCTTAGAGATATGAATTGCCCCTTCCGTCCCAAAGACCGCCGCCCATAACGGTTCGGGCTGGCTGGTTCTAGCCGCCGCCGAAAAAACCAGATTACCTATTAGCCCACTTTTAAACCGCATATTCAGCACCAGGGTATCCCCGCCCTTCAAGACCGGATGAACCGATTGAGTGAAGGCTTGCAATTGGGCTACATCCCCGCCCAACTCCCGCAACCCGGCGGCATAGTGGACTCCGGCATCGGTCACAATCCCGCCCCGGTATTGACCGTCCCAGCGCCAGGGGGTCGCCGCAAAACTTTCGGTAGTGTCGCTGAAAAAGCGGCTATACATCTGGATTAAATAAGGCTGTCCAATTCGCCCCGCCTTCAGCCACTCTTTGGCTTTCACGAAATCATCAGAATAGCGATAATTCTCGGCAATTTCGACCAGCGGCCCGCTAAAATTCTGGAGGGCCGCCACCAATTCGCGGGCCTCAGTTAGATTTCCGGCGATTGGCTTTTCGGCGATAACATGTTTACCAGCCTTGACCGCATCGAGAATCACCTGGGCCGTCAGCTGAATCGGCATCGAAACCAGCACCGCCTCGATGTCATCGCTTGCCAAGATTTCCTTATAATCGGTAGTCCAGCGACAACCGGGGCTATCCAGTTCCTTAGCCGCCAGTTCCGCTACTTCCTGAGCGGCTTGCATGTCAGTTCGGCAGACTGAGACAATCCGAAATTTACCGGGCAGCTTTTGGAAAGCCGGCCAGTGCAGCTGCTTCACTGCCAGCCCCGCCCCAATAATTCCCAGGCGCACCGGGCCATTTTGCGTATTCGTATCGTTGGACACTTTCAGGCTACCTTTCTTTACTTGACTTTATTTTTAAGACTTACCCGCCCTAACTCCTAAAAAAGTTATATTTCAAAAATTTACTTAGTAAATTTTTGAAATATAACCTAACTCAGTTTTGGGGTTTAGCAAACCATCCTTGAATCGGAAAAATCGTCCCAAGCCAAAGTTCTAACTTTATCAAACCACTAATCGGCATCATAAGGCACATGGACGACCTTCGCCTGAATGTCAGCCAACAGACCGTCTATAAGCTGACGGCTGCGGGCCACACTCTCGGCGACTGGCACACTTTCGCGCTCGGTGCTGGTGCGTAGCTTGAACTCGACGCTATCGGTTTTGAGGGAACGGTCACTGACTACCAGACGCAACGGCATCCCCAGCAAATCCGAATCGGCGAATTTCACGCCAGGGGTGGCTTCGGGTCGGTCATCGAATAGTACTTCCAGCCCGGCGGCCTGTAACTCCTGGTAAAGCCGCTCGGCAGTTTCGCCGACATTGGCGTTAGTGCTGTTCAACATTACCAGATGCACCTGATAGGGCGCAATCGTGATAGGCCAGGTTAGGCCCGCCGCATCGTGATATTCTTCGGCGACACAGGCCAAAAGTCGCCCGCTACCGATACCATACGACCCCATAATCACCGGCTTGGCAACTCCATCTTTGTCCAGAAAATTAGCCCCAAACGCCTCGCTGTATTTGGTTCCGAGCTTGAAGATATTGCCAACCTCGACCCCCCGTGAAGTCCGCAGAGGAGAACCGCACCGAATACAGGCTTCCCCTCCGTTGGCGGCCACGATGTCCGCCACATACTCGGCGGTAAAGTCGCGCCCATAATTCACGTTCTTGAAGTGATAGTTTTCTTCATTCGCGCCGACTACCAAATTAGGGGTGTTGGGTATCAGGTCATCCACGATAACCAGCGCGTCTACCCCGGAAGCCCCGGCATAGCCCGGCACTGCTCCGGCGGCGGTAATTTCCTCGCTTCGGGCCGGGCGTAATTCTACCGCTTTGATAACATTGGAAATCTTGGTTTCGTTGGCCTCCATATCGCCGCGCACAATCGCCAGCACTAGCCGCTCGGTGCGGATTTCGGCCCTGGTCGCCTCATCCTTGCTGACGAAGGTTGCCACCAAAAATACCGCTTTGCCGGTCTGGGTTTTCGGCACGCCAAGATAATTCGCCAAATCCTCGATAGTTTTAGTACCGGGAGTGTGAACCTTTTCCTGCGGCAAGGCGGTTTGGGCCGGGACTGCCGGTTTACGAAAAAGCGCGACCTGGCGGTTAGAGCTATAGTTGCAATTGTCGCACACAATCAGGGTATCCTCGCCAATCGGGGTCAGATACATATATTCGTGGGCCATCGAACCGCCCATCATCCCGACATCGCTTTTGACTGCCACAGCCTCTAGCCCGGCCCGGTGAAAGATGTTGAAGTAAGCCTGATAGTGCGCCCGATACTGCTTGTCCAACCCTTCGGCATCGGCATCCAGGCTGTAGCTATCTTTCATGGTAAATTCGCGGGTACGAATCAGCCCGGCGCGGGGGCGCGCCTCGTCACGGAACTTGGTCTGGAGATGATAAATAAGCTGGGGCAACTGGCGGTAAGAGCGAATCTCACGGCTGGTCAGGTCGCCCACGATTTCCTCATGGGTCATCGCCAGCACCATATCGCGCCCGCCGATGTCCTTAAAGCGGGCCAACTCGCCGCCGATTTCATACCAGCGCCGGGTTTGCTTCCAGTAATCCGCCGGATGAACCACCGGCATCAGGATTTCTTGACCACCTATCGCGTCTATTTCTTCCCGAATAATTTTCTCGATTTTTTTAATCGAGCGGTAGCTTAATGGCAGATGGGTAAAAAGACCTGCCCCAATTTGCCGAATATATCCGGCCCGCAATAATAGCTGATGGCTGATAACTTCCACATCGCCCGGCGCTTCCCGCAAGGTCTGTCCAAAGCTCTGGCTCTGGTGCATAATAGCTACTTCCTTTCGTTAAAATTAACAGAAATCCCCAGGCCTACAGGAAAATTTACCTGTGATTCTGTCCTGCCTAGTTTATCATGAAAAGCGGTGGTTTGGTTTTGATTTTGATAATAATTCAAATATTCAGCCCTGTCATTCTGAGCGAAGCGAAGAAGCTTTATCCTTCGCTTCGCTCACACCCCATATTGGGGCGTGACAATTTCAAGGCGGGCGGAATAGTTATAATAATTCAAATATTCAGCTTGAGGTTGGAAAAGAGGGCCGTCGCATTGGTCACGAAAAAGCCAAAACGTCCGGCGGCAAAGGTTGCATCGCTCAGGCTCACGATAGGTTGCGGCAGATAATCGAAAAAGACCTGGAATTTGTCGCCCGAAACAATTAACTTGAAGTGATAGGGAATATTGCGCCGCAATAGCACTTCGCTGGCATAACTAGTCAAGGTAGTGCTTTCGTTAGCCGGGCCGATTTTACCAAAAATAATCAGCCCGCCTTTTTCTTTGTCTCGCGCTGCCCCGGTAATCGCAAGCTGGAGGAAATACGCCCCGGCCTGGGGGTCATCCCGACTCCGCAAATAGACCCCGGCCATGTTTTCGATACTTTCCGAACCTTGTACCGGCAGGTCGAATTCCAGAGCAAAATCCTTGCCTTCCCGACTTTCCAACGCCGAAATACAGCCGCCCGTTCCCTGCGGGTTCGAGCCGACTTTACCCCGCACCCCGTCCAGGTCGTTCCATATGCCGCCCAGGGTAAAAGCGCAAGTATTCAGAGCCTTTAGCTGGGTATTCTGGGCCGAAACCGTCCCGCCCAGGGCGGTAGTAGTGGCGGAAAAAGCGGCAAGGGCAGTGCGATTGGCGGTTTCTTTGCCGCCCGCCTCATTGACCGAGGGTAAAAGCACCAATAGTAATACTACCAGCGACAAAAGCAGTATCCCGAAAACCCCCAATAGGATCGGCAAGGCCAGCCGATTTTGAGGCTGGGCTAGGCGGGTCGGAGTTGGCCCATCAATCCCTTTGACCACCGGGGCAAGCCCGGACATCCCTTTGTAACCGAAATAATCTTCGAGGGTATGGACGTTGGTCGCCGAATTATCCGCCGTCCGGGGCGAGGCCGAAACATTCATAACGATGGCCTGGGTCGGTTGCAGTTGTCCGCCGGTTTCCGAGACAGCTTTGCCGGGCGGAAGCGGGGTAGTCGGCTGGTTCTGGTCATATTCGAGGGTGTCTGGCCCGCTCAAACTCATGTGGCTGACTGGCTGGGTTAGAGACGGGAGATTGGACTTGAAAGCCTGACTGAAGGCCCGCACCATATCTGTCACCGAGTTATAACGCTGTGCAATAAAATAAATCCCGTTTTCCTCCCCGAAATCATAGACCTGGACGATATTGGGATGCGACAACTGGGCGGCGGCGCGGGCCTCGCGCTGAAATCGCCCAATATATTCGGGGTCGGCGGCATGCATCGGGCGGACAAGCTTGAGGGCCACAAAGCGGTCTAGCGAGGATTGGTAGGCTTTGTAGACCTCAGCCATGCCCCCCCGCCCCAAAAGAGTATGCAATTCGTACTGCCCAATTCGCCGCGACTCCTGGCTGGGGGTATCATTCGGCCTATCGCTCAATCCCGCACCTCGACCCGGACATTTCTAAAGTCTACCAAAAGATTTGACCCCTCGGCGTAAAACCCAAAAACGCCTTTGCCATAAGCCGCCCCGGAACTGCTGGCATCGTTGATCAACGAGCGGTCTATTACCGGGTTGTCGGGGTGATTATCCAGAAATACCTGAATCGCGGTCTTGCTGGCAACTATCCGCAAATGGTAAGGCCGATTCGCTGAGAGCGGAATATCCTGGCGACCATTGCCGATTTTGACTTTATTCCCGCCGGGGTCAATCCGCCACATCGCCAGATTGTTCGGGGTCAAAATCAGAATATAAGCTCCCTGGTTCTGATCCAGGTTCGTCGCTCGGAAGATGACCCCCAGACTAGCCGAATTATTGGAAAAGGTTACATTCAGTTCCATCGAGAAATTATAGGCCGCCAAATTGGAGATGCAATAATTCGCGCCGCCAGAACTGGAAACCGTTTTGCCATTCAAGCTACCGCCCTGCAAAAAATTGCTCCATTGTCCGCCCTGGGTTCTTTCGCAGGTGAGAAGTTGACCGCGCCAGACCTCCGAAAACCGGGCGGCGGCGGTTTATAGCTGTAGCGGCCTTTGATGACCACCGGGCCGAGGTCGGAGAGCGGTATCTGTGGCCCGGTGGGGGTACGTCGTCCGCCCACCGAACTGGTGCGGGTGCGGTTGCCGGGAATCGGCAAAGCCGGCATCACGGTCAGTTCAAAATCAATGCTTTCAGGTCGCCCAACCAGCCGAGGATGGCGCGGGGCTATCTGAAATTCCAGGCTTTCGCTTTCTCCGGCGGGAATGCCGACCTGAGCCGGGAGGCTAAAATCGAGCAGTTGGGCCGGGTCGCTGGCCTCCAGATTAAAAAGCAGGTCTACATTTCCCTGGTTTTCCAGCAAGAGTTGGGCCTATCCGCCACGTTGGGCATGTAGATAGCGCGGGGTCATCTCGATACTAAAATCGGGAACGGGCAATACTTCCAAATCAAAAGTAGCAGTTTTTTTCAGAGCGGGTTGGCCCGCCGGGGTCGCCTGGGATACTGTAATTCCTACTTTGTATAGTCCAGCCCGGCTGTTCTCCAAAGGTGGCTGAAAAACGATTCCCAGTTCAGCGGATTGGCGGTCCAGTAGATTTAATTGCAATCCTCGGTCAACAAATACCCAGCCCGAATCGATGCCTAAAAAATCAAGATTATAGCTATTAACTACGCTGTCCAGGTTACGCACCCGCAATTTAATCTCGATACTATCGCTAGGGCGCACTTTACCGGTAGTCGTACTCAAACTAAGTTCCAGGTCAGCCATTAGTGAAACTCATTTCTAACACTCAAATAATGTGATTGGTACTACGCCCGCCCAATGGCTAAAAACCCCTAAGCTTTCTTCCGATTTAGAACAGCCGACTGATCGGCAAGGTCAGATGAAAGGTCGCCCCCCGACCTTCCTCGGTTTCAACCCAAAGCTGCCCACCGTGTTGCAACACGATTTCGCGGCTAATGTACAAGCCCAACCCACTTCCACTTGCCATTTGCGCTCCACGTCCTCGGTAGAACCGCTCAAAAATATGACTCTGATCGGCCTGCGAAATACCAATGCCCTGGTCAGCTATCACCAGCATCACTAGCGGCCCTTCGGCTACTTTTGCCAGCAGACCTTGCGGTGCTTCGCCTAATTCCAATGCGACCCTGGTTTCAATTTCCTCCAGGGCTGGCGCGGGTATGATTTTTACCTCAATTGGACTGCCCGCTGGTGAATAGCGTAAAGCATTGACCAGCAAGTTTGATACAACCTGTCTTATCCGGTTATCATCTGCGCTTAAATCTACCTCCTTGTAATCGCTGTTAAAACTAATATTGGCGTTGCTGTAGAGACTTTCAGCAGCTTCTATTTCTTCCAGTACCAAAGAAACCAGCTCTGTCTCGCTCCTGAATAGCCGGAAGCTGCCCTTATCAATCTGATTAATCTCAACCATATCTTCAACCAGGGTCAGGGCTTGATTAGCTTTCACAATACTAAGCTGCTGCGATCGCTGGCTAAAGCTAAAATCGCCCCGCTCCATCTTCTTCAAACTAAGCTCGCTATTACCTCGAATCACAGCCAGAGCATTTTTAAGGTCGTGGGCGACGATAGCGATAAAGTTCTCGCGTTCATCCGCATCAATCCGGGCAGCCTCAGCCTGGATTAACTCTTGGGTTAATTCTTCCTGGCGCAGCGAATAGCCTAGCCGTAAGCTTACAAAAGTGATAAAACTAAGATCGTCTTCATCGAAAGCCTGTGGTCGAGGGCTGGCAAGCGAAATGACACCATGTCTTTGTTGCTCAATCTGGAGCGGCACAATTAAAGACGATTTTATCCCCAGTTTCTCGACGTGGCCCACCCCGTCGCTCGGTCCAACCTGCCCACTTAAAAAAGGTTGCCCGGTCAGATAAACTTCGCGCAGGTGACCTGCTGTAGCGAGCGACAGGTGATCCAGCCCCAACTGGATTTGCAACTGGCTAAGCGGGGTGTTAGTCGTGCCAAGTGTAACAAGTTCGTCCGTTTCCTGACTATCCCACATTATATTTACGTTTTCCGCGCTGCAAGCCAGTGCTATCTGGTCGGCTATAGCGCGGGACATTTCTTCCAGGCTGGTGGTTTGGTTGGTCGAGGTTTGAGAAATAAAGCGCAAAAGTGCGATCAGTTGGCTTCGTCGGTTTTGACGTTTTACAATCTGCCGGTTTTCCAGAGCCAACGACACAAGGTCGGCTAACACTGTAAGAAAAGGCAGAATCTGAGTTACCGGGAAGTTTATTTGGGGCGAATCGGATTGGTTTGGGGTTAAGACTGCCGGATTTGGAGATGAGTGTGGGTCACGAGTCGCTGCCACTTCCACTCCGTCGAGTATCACTAACGCCCCGATAGTTGAAGAGCCACTGAGGATCGGTACGGCTATCTGCGTTACCTGGCTGGGATTTTCGCTTGATTGTAGCAAGGTAGAACGTAGAGAGCGAGCATTAGCGGTCGGTGAAGAATTAGCGGGTAGCACCTGGGAACGTCCACGCCGCACTACCCAACTTTCCAAACTCTGTGGCAAAGCGGTTAGCGGTGGGGCAAGCATAGTTTCGTCGCTGGCGGCTTTGAGTTGTAGCGTCTGGTCTTGGTCGCCCTCTTTTAAGAAAATATAAGCTCGGTCTATTTCCAGCAATTCGCAAGTGCGCCGTACAATCAGTTCTAGTATCTCATTTAGTTCACTCCCGTTAGCAATGGCATCACTGATACTTTCAAAATCATCATTGACGGCTACTTGAGCATTATTTGCGTCCAAATTAAGTACCTCTAGCTAATATTCACATTAAAGGGGGGCCACTTGAAGGTAACTTGGCGCTATTTTGAGAATTTTGGTTTAGGGTGCTTTCTAAATCTACCAAGCGTTGTTACATAATAAACGATATATACCTACCCTTCCAGGGGCAACTCTCCAATAGTTTGGCTGGTAGTTGAGGCTTTTACATAGCCTAAGTTTAGGCCCTTCTCTTCTTTTTCGTAACTCCGCGAACGGTTGCGATTTCGGCACAGGAAATCTATCAGCTATTATAGCTAATTTTTAATACTTATACAAGCGGCTTTGAAATTTTTCCCGGCAAAAGGTACTCGCCAAAAGCGACGATACAGGTGGGCGTAGTTGAGTCAATTTTAACAGGGATATACAGGATTTTAGAATTTTTCAGATTACTAACTACTAACCCTTTTATCCTGCCTATCCTGTATATCCCTGTTAAATGTATTTGGATTTGAAATTCATTGAATTAGCCGGACGGATTGGGTATAATTCAGGTATGAGCGAAGCAGAATTGCGACAAAAGGCGGTGGCAATTATTGAGAATCGGCTGACACGGGCGGCGGCCCTGAGCGAGGCCGACCTGTTTCAGTTAAATCTGAACTTACCGCCCGACTATAAATATCAGTCTATCCGAGAAGTTCAGACTGTAATGGTCAAAGGGGCGTTTGATGCGCTGGGTTTTACGGTAGAATTGGGTTTGATGACCAAACAGGAAGCTACCGATTACTGGAAACAATTGCATGACCGTTTCGGGCAGCTTTGGCCCGGCAGCCCTTTGTAAATAGGATTTACCCCCAAAGGGGGCGAGGCCGCGATTTGCGATTGGGGAACTCAGCCCGCCGCCCTGTATTTTTCTGACCACTGACCACTGCTAAGGAGGATTGCTATGACCGCCGAAGAATTGAGCCAATTACGCAATGCCCTGGTCAGTAGCGGACGCAAAGTGGTCGTTATAAACCTGGCGGCATTTA
>JBBRSG010000044.1:0-44618 GCA_038245615.1 Chloroflexia bacterium
GCCTCTTGCTGGCGGCGCTCTATGCCGAGGACGAAACCGTGTTGACGGGCTTGATTGATAGCCGCGACCACACCGAGCGAATGCTGACCGCAATGGGCGCACCGCTTACCATTTCGGCGGAGGCCCTGGTAATGGCTGGCCCGGCCCAAAACTTGCAAGCGGTGGATGTAGCAGTACCGGGCGATATTAGTTCGGCGGCTTTCTGGCTGGTGGCGGCCTCGGCCCACCCCGATGCCGACCTGACCCTGCGCGAAGTGGGAGTGAACCCGACCCGCACCGGGCTGCTGGATGCCCTCGGCGAAATGGGCGCGGATATAACTGTCTCGAACCAAAGAGTTATTGCGGGTGAGCCAGTCGCCGATTTGCGGGTGAAAAGCGCCCGATTGCGCGGGACGGCAGTGGGCGGAACGCTGATACCCCGGTTGGTGGATGAAGTTCCGGCTCTGGCGGTAGCGGCCCTATTCGCTGCGGGGAAAAGCGTAGTGCGGGATGCCACCGAATTGCGGGTTAAGGAAACTGACCGCATCGCCACGATTGCGACTGAGTTCGGCAAGCTCGGAGCGACGATTGCCACCCAGCCCGACGGCCTCGAAATCTCCGGTCAGGCGCGTCGTCTGACCGGGGGGGTTGCAGATAGTCGGGGCGACCACCGCCTTGCCATGTCGCTGGCGATTGCCGCGCTGCTCTTGCCCGCCGGACAATCAGTCCAGATAATTAACCCCGATTGCGCCGACGTATCTTATCCCGGCTTTTGGGAGGATTTGGCACGGGTAAGCCAGTAATTTCTACTTGATAAAATTGCCGACAATCTGGGTGCAGGTCATAAAACAGAGCATTTTGCCGGTATCACTATAGATTTTGCACTCAATCACCATCAAGCGTTTGCCGACCTGAAGCGGGCGAGCCTCGGCCCGTACTTTCCCCTCGCTGACGTTACCCAGAAAGTGAATTTTAAGCTCGGTAGTCAGGATATGTTGAGTGGTCGGGTCGGGCAGATTTGCCAGGGCCGAAAGCGCACAGGCCGTATCCGCCAGGGTGGTCAGCGCCCCACCGTGCAACACCCCTACCGGCTGGCGCAGGTTGGGGCGGGCCGCCATTTCAGCAATAACTAGCTCCGGGGCAACCTCCACAAACTGCAACCCCACCAGGCCGGGGAAATAATCAACATTCAGCCGATTGATTTCCTGGGCGGCGGCAAATTTATCCAGCCGATGAAACGGAATATTTACATTCACACTACTTACATCCAATGGCACGCTTCTTGCGTATAGTATTATCGGGCTATATAAGATAGCCAATTAATTAAGAAGGTCTCCATTATAACAGAGCCTGGAACATTACAGGGCAGTTCAGCGATTTTAAGAAACTTTAATAAACCAGAGTTTATCACCCTTTAGGATGGAATTTAAACGAAAATTGAAGTTTATTCTTTAATAGACAGAAAAACCGTTGACGAAAAAAATGAAGACTGGTATGATAGAGGTAATAATTGAATAGTATCCGCTACCGGAACGCTTTACATCTTATGAATGTTCTAGTTGGGAGAAGTTGTGAGACCCCGTAGCAATTGAGGCTTATAACTTTACCGGAGTTTCAGTAAAGCCTATGTTAGTAAATAAACCCACCCCTAAAGCGCTAGTTGTTGACGATTTGCCCGATGTCGCGGGAGTAGTCTGCCGTAGCTTGAATCTCCTGGATTTTAAGGTTCGAGCAGTATACGACCCACTGGAAGCGCTAGAAGTTTGCCGTACCGAAAATTTTGACCTGGTGGTCCTCGATATTAATATGCCCCAAATGAATGGTATTGAATTATTGCGCCGCCTGAAATCAATGAACCCCGCGGCTACCTATGTCATGCTCACTGGCGAAGATGAGGATAATTTCAAGACAATTACTCAAGCCCTTCGCGAAGGAGCGCAAGGTTTTGTCTTAAAGCCTTTTCACGTCAGCCAATTGCTCGATTCAGTCCAACTAGCCCTGGAACGTACCCGTCTGTTGCGAAACAGCATTCGGATGAAAGTCTATTCGCCTTTGCTGGAAGGCGCTACCGCCGCTCTACTTTCGGCCCTCGAAGCTAAAGACACCTCGACCCAGAACCATTCGAGTCGAGTTTCATATTATGCCCAGCAAATGACCCAGGCCTTTCGGGATTACCTGAGCTATGAAGAAATGGTGCAGGTACGGCTGGGCGCACTTTTCCACGACGTTGGCAAAATCGGTGTGCCGGATATTATTCTCAAAAAACCCGGCCCTCTCACCCCGGAAGAGCGCAAAATTATTATGAAGCACCCTGAAATCGGTGAGAAAATTATCGGGGCAGTCGAGGGCATGGAAAAGGTCGCAGCCATCGTCCGGGCGCATCACGAATGGTACAACGGTAACGGTTATCCCGATGGCCTGAAAGGTTATGATATTCCACTAGGCGCACGTATTGCTACGGTTGCCGATTGCTTTGAGGCGATTGTCTCGCCTCGGGTATATTCACCGGGGCGCTCGGTAGATTTTGCATTGGCAGAACTCAAGCGTTGTCGAGGAACTCAATTCGACCCGGATGTAGTGGATATTTTCCTGGATATGATAAGCACCGGCGAAATTGTCTATCAGCCCGCCCATCCTGAAGAGGCTGGTTACTTGCTCTCGATTCAAAGCTGCCGCAACCCGGTAGTACCCAAGAGCGCCTGATTTGTTCCGGTCTTGCGGCGCAGCGTGGCGCGGCAAAACTATTTTGTGGTTTACAACTATCCTCACCGTCTAATTATTTCCTTATCCTGCTCTCCAACTTCTGACCCTCTCCCTTTTCAAATTGGAGTATAATATTGCCGATTGAAAATATTAGCAATCTGTAATCGTCAATCTTTATAATTCAAAAGGGGTTTATTTTGTCAGTTCAAACCAGCTCGGCGGAAATCGAGCAAAAGCCGAAGTTGCGGCGAATAATTTTGCCGATAGTATTAGTATTGGGGACTATCTTTTGCGGCTACGGCGCGTTATTTTACGGAGTGAAAGAGGACTTGCCCGCCCCACCCAACTCGACCCGTTTCCCGCTGAGTATTGCCAATACCAATGTCATCCGGGAACAGTTCCCTGAAGATACCAAAAATTATCGGACGGTGGACATCGCGGTCTATGCCTTGCGCGATACTCCCTCGGAAGCCGCCACTTACTGGCGCACCAATTTTGTCGCCAAACGCGCCTGGAAAGAGTTGGATGCCCCGTCCCAACCCAAAGACGCAAGCGGCGTGCCTTTTACTATGCTAGGCTTCAATCGGTCAGGCAGCAAAATCCTGATAGCCATCACCCCCGCCGACCAGCTTTTGAAGCTCGACAACGATTTTGCCCGCGCCATCAAAAGCGTTAATGTTCGCCCCGGCGATACAATCGCGATTATGATTGCGGGCGACTTGAAATAAGGGTCGGAGGTCAGGGGACGGGGGCCGGGGAAATTCAGGAGGAGTTAGCAAAATTGGGGTGATTAGCCTGAATTGGGGCTAATGAATTTTAAGAAAATAATCCGGGTATGCGACTAGATATAGGTAGGTGTTCTAGCTCGGCGGCTTTAGCCCCGGTGCGCTCGTGCGTCAGCCCCTGATATAATACTTTTGCCCCTTACTCAGTTCTCAGTCCTGATTTTCCCCCGACCCTTCTCCCGCATTGCCCTCGTGGTAGGCTTGCGGGTCGGCGGCGGAAATTTTGCCGCCTTCGACAATCGAGAAGCGCAAAAGGAACGCGCCGGTCAGTATTAGCAGAGAGCTAAAAATTTGTAGTCTTCGAGTGAACTTCGATTTTTTGGGTGTTAAGAGCTGGAGCGCCAAAGGTAAAAGCTGCCCGCCGGTAACAGCGACCCAAAAAGGGACGGCCATCGCCCCCCGGCTCAAGGGTTGGCGCAGTTGGGGGGATAAGCCGATTGCCCCGACGGTCAACAGACCCAATTCGGTCAAAATAGCGGCCTGCTCAAGCTGGTCAAGACGGTGTAAGTCGGCTTCGGATACTCCCGATAGTGTCCGGGTCAGGCTGATAGCCGCCGCTCCACTCGAAAAAGACGAGGCCAGAAATAGCGGGCCGAGAATCATTTCCGACCTGTTCCATAACGGCACCGCCGTCGCCGAAAGCAACACCCCGGTATAACTGCCCAAAGCCAGACCCGCGATACCTTGCGCTCCACTCAAAGTTTTATCGGGCAGGGCCAGGGCCAGTTTCCCTGGCAAGCTGTTCGCCGGAATCAGCCCATCCTCGACCACCTGCCGGGCGGCGTTCAAACCTGCCAGCACCCCGCTGGCACTTAGAATCCATGTGCCGAGGTTCAGGGGCGAGCGGAATTTGACGATACGCAGCATATTGAAAAACCGCTCAGGTCGTTTCAAATCCAGAATGAGCAAGACCGGCGAAATTATAAGGCCCACGATACTGATATAGCGTCCGGCCCGGACTATTGAGCGGTCCCGCCGGGAGTCACCGATTAAACGAGCCAGCCCCGCCAGCACCCCCGCTCCGGCGGCAATTCCGCCAATCCAGAAATAGAACCAGATATGCCAGACCCAATGCGGCTTTTTGAGGATGGGCCGTCCATAATAGCTTTGGAACTTTTCACCTTGACGACGCGGTTTTTCAGAAAGCATTTTTAGCACCAATGATCCTGGGGGTGAGCATGGGTTGTCAGGGGCGGGGCAGATTGGGCGGGTTGCAGACCGCTCTCGCCAAACACACCGGGTCGCCGGGCCACTAGCTTGCCTTCTTTGAAAACTAGCGACGGCTGGCGCAAGCTTTCCAGGTCAGTCAGGGGGTCGCCTTCGATTACGATTAAATCCGCCAGTTTGCCGGGAACGAGCGTGCCGATTTTATCGTCCAGCTTTAGAGCCTCGGCGGAAACCAGAGTCGCCGCCCGTAGCACTTCCAAAATGCTCATCCCACCCTCGCTCATCAATTGTAGTTCAGTCACTAAATCGGCGTGAGGATTAAAAGGCGTACCAGCATCGCTGCCACAACCAATTTTTACCCCGGCCTTGTACGCATCACTAAAGCTTTTGAAATGACGCTCCATTACGTTCTTGCTTTTGTCCACCATAAACTTTGGCACTCCGGCGGCCTCGCCAAAAGCGACAATCATCTTGGGAGCCGCCAGGGTCGCCGAGAGAAATGTACCGCGCTCTAACATCATCTGAATCGCCTCGTCATCCAGGTAGATACCGTGTTCCACCGTCCGCACTCCGGCGCGAACCGCATTTTTTATGCCGTCCGTCCCGGCAGCGTGGGTAGCGGTCAGTTTGCCCGCCTTAATCGCTTCCTGAAACCCGGCCCGCAACTCGGCTTCACTCAGTTGGGTATTATTGGGGTCAACTCCGGGGGTCATTACCCCGCCGGTTGCCATCATCTTGATGCAATCCGCTCCCATCTTGATGTTATAGCGGGCGGCTTTGCGGGCCTCATCTTCACCATCCACTTCAATTCCGGCAAAGTGACCGTGACCGCCGGTCATGGTCAGGAGTTTGCCACTGACCAACAGACGTGGGCCGGGCAGCCAGCCTTCATTAATGGCCCGCTTGAGCGACATTTCGCAATACTCATAGCCCCCCATATCGCGGGCAGTGGTGATTCCGGCATCTAGCATGGCCTGTAACCGTCGGGCGGCCTGCAAAGTTATGTAAGGTTGGGGTTGGTACAACGAGAGTTCCGGGTTATTCCCGGCATCCATCAGAATATGAATATGCAAATTAATCAGGCCGGGTAACACTGTCTTACCCGCCAAATCCAGGACATCAGTCATCTGCGGATTCGCTGGGTTGTCAGAGGAAGCGTGTTCGGTAGAAACTGAAACCCGCTTGAGCTGCGGGCCTTCCAGTTCAATATCCACTCGCTCACTAACTTTGCCATCATCAATCAAACGCACGTTGAGCAATTTCATCGTTAAATCCCCTTTGGCAGTAGTCAGTGGTCAGTGGTCAGTAAATCCTGAGTGCTAAGTTCGGTGGCCCGAAAATCGTGCAGCCGCATGCGAAGGGAGCTTTGGCCCTGCCACTCGTTTAGTTCAAGCTGATAAACTACGTCCAGCCGTTTTAGACCCTGCAATTCCGTAATCCGCGCCCCTTCCCGAAAGGCCATCGCTTCGAGCATCCGATGACACTCCGGGTCATACAGCTTGAGGCGCAAGTGAGCGCCTTCCGCTCCAACCGGACGAACTTCCTTGATATGCAACCCGTAACTTACAAAAAGTGGGGGCGGATTTTCGCTCCCGAAAGGCGCTAATTGCAAGCTCTCCTTGAAAGCCGCATTTACTTCCGCCAGAGTAATCGCCGCGTCAATCTCTAGTGCAGGTTGCAGCATATCGGGATGCAATCGCGCTTCGGCGATGGCTTGCAGCCGGGTGGTAAATTCGTCCAGCCGGGCGGTTTCGAGGGTAAAACCTGCGGCTTGACGATGCCCGCCGTAGCGCAACAGCAAATCGTCGCACTCGCTGAGGGCTTCGATGACGTTGAACTGGGGTATCGAGCGGGCCGAGCCTTTGGAAAACTCCGCGCCCTGTTCCAGCACCAGCACCGGGCGGCTAAACTCCTCCGCCAACCGTCCCGCTACCAAGCCGACCACCCCGGCGGCCCAATCCGCTCCGCTCAAGACCAGCAGCTTTGATTTTTCGTGCAGCCGCCCGGCGTAGACCTGGGCGCGGGCTTCTTGCAGAATAGCCGCCAGCTTTTGCTGTCGCTCCCGGTTCTTACGGTTCAATTCCTGGGCCAGTTCTCGCGCTTGTTCCAGGTCGTCGCTCAAAAGCAATTCGTAGGCAATAATCGCATCGTCAATCCGTCCGGCGGCATTGAGGCGGGGGGCAAGACCAAATCCTATCGAACTGGCATCCAGATGACCGGGGGTGAGTCCGGCAGCTTCGACCAGCGCCAGAATACCGGGCCTAGTCGTCTTGTTCAGGGCCTTAAGGCCCGCCGTAACCAGCACCCGGTTTTCCCCGGTCAGGGGTGCAATATCGGCGACAGTTCCCAGGGCCACCAAATCCAGCAAATCATTAGGTTTCAGCCCGGCGGCTTTTACTCCGGCCAGCGCCAGCGCCCGCACCATCTGAAAGGCCACCCCGACCCCTGCCAGTCCCTTATAGGGATAAGTATCGCCCGGTTGCCGCACATTCAAAATAGCCGAGGCCGGGGGCAATTCGTCGGGCGGGCGGTGGTGGTCGGTAATAATCAAGTCGAGACCCAGCTCAGGACAAAGCTTAGCCTCGTTTACATTGCTGATACCGCAATCTACGGTAATGACCAACCGCACCCCCTGAGCTGCCAGCCGAGTCAGGGCGGCGGGGTTCAGTCCATAACCTTCATCTACCCGGTGCGGAATACGCGGGATAACATCGCCCCCCGCCGCCCGAAAAAACTGAACCAGCAAGCTACAGGCGGTCACTCCATCCACGTCAAAATCACCATAGATGGCGATGCGCTCACCTGTCGCCAGGGCCGCTTTAATCCGCTCGACTGCCTGGGACATATCTTTTATCAAAAAAGGGTCAGCTAGAGTGTTATAGCCCGCCTCAAAAAAACGCTCGATTTGCTCCGACCCGACCAGTTGCCGGTTATAAAGCAATTGAGCTTGCAGGGGTGAGTAGTTTAGCTCCGCCATCCGCGCCAAAAAATCCGCCGGAGCAGTCGGGCGCACCCGCCATACTCGGCGCATATTTTCAGGTATCGAATTGGTAGCTGTTAGGGTATCCATAGCGTTTTAGAAGTGGTCAGTGGTCAGTAAGATAGTTTTGAGTTAAAATGCCAGATACTAACCGGTTTTTCCGTCTTCCGTCTTGCAAACCTCAGTCCTCAGTCCTGTATTTTCTGACCACTGACCACCGACCACTAGATCGGAATTTTCAGGAAAAGTTGGAAGACCAGGGCCAGGGCCACTACGATAATGGCGCTGCGAGTCCAGGCCAGGCCGGTGCTATACTTGACCCCGACCGTAATCAGGGCTATTTTCCAGACGATAAGCAAAATTTGAAGTACGGCTTGAAGTTCGGCTGGGCCTTGCGGCAATAGAAAGACCAGCGCCCCGATAGTAGTAATGCGGGCAAACCCGACCACCGACAGCAGCGAAACCATGCTGGTACGCGGAGCGGCATTTCGGAATACCAACTTGACGGCGTAGTAAATTGCCAGAGCGAAGAAAACCCAGCTTATCAACAGATATAATATCTGGGAAACCAGAAAAAGCGCCCCCGGTAAGGGTGGATTACTGGTAAAATCATTATAATTCTGTAGCCGTTTTTCCGGGGTAATTTTATTCTGGTCTAGCCAGGTAGCGTAGCTGGCATTAAACTTGGCAGGGTCGGCCCGCTCCTCAGCCGGAGCGCGGAAATAATAGAAAAGCTGGGTCAACCGCTCTTCTGGCGGCTGAGTAGTAATAGTTGCCGCAAAATCCTGATTAAATTTGGTCTGGTCGTTCAGCAACTCCTGAAAAACAACCAGGGTGGCAAAAACACTCAACAGGGTCGTAATTGCCGCCATCAATATTACTACCAGAAAAGCCTGTAATACCGGCGAAGTCGCCGCAATCCGGGGCATGGCCTTTTGCGGCAAGACCAGGGTTTGGGCGATATTTACATAAAGATTGGCGGGCTGTTGCAGCGGTTCACCGCAGTTTTCGCATTTTACTTCCCCGGCCTGATTGACCGCCCCGCAATTCAAGCAGGTCACTAAATCGGTGCGGGTGGCCCGCCGAAAACTCTCAGTAAAGCGGTTCACCGGATTAGGGTTTTGAGTTTCGGGAGTTTCGGTTGTCGTTTCGCTCATCTTGCTCCTGGCTAATCTAGGTTACAGGTTCTGGAAAATAAATATATCAGCACCAATGAATAACCGGGCCACTTTGTTTGGGCCAGCAAGGGAAAAAGAAGCAGATTTCGGTCAATCCATAATTTTATTATAACATAAATGGGGGTCGGGGGTCAGAGGTCGGAGGTCGGGGAATTTACGATTTGCGATTTGCGATTTACGATTGAAGAACTCAGTCCCCATCTTCCGTCTTCCGTTTTGTCTTCCCCCGACCCCTATTATTCAAACCTCAAAACTACCTATTGCCCCCCGAACCGTTGGTCAAGCTCCTGGATTTCGGGCAGACCGAGCAGGGTATTTAGTTCGTCGAAGCCGAGCATTTTGTCGAGTTGATTTACCGTCGTGCCTTCGGCCTTGAGTTGGGCCAGGAAATCCAGCCCGGCACGGGCGAAAAAGCGGGTTAAAGCTCCCGGAAAGATAACCAGCCGATAGCCCAATTCGGCAAGTTCGGCGGCAGTCATAAGCGGGGTTTTGCCTTTTTCGACCATATTCGCCAGGGTCGGTTTCTGAATCGCCCGATTGATGGCTCGCATTTCTTCCAGCGAGCCGGGCGCTTCCACAAAAATAACGTCTGCTCCGGCGGCGGCGTAGGCTTGCGCCCGGTCTAAAGCCGCCGCCAATCCTTCAACCGCAATCGCATCGGTGCGGGCAATCAGCCCAAAATCAGGGTCGCGCCGGGCGTATACCGCCGCCTCGATTTTACCGACCATTTCGGCTTTCGAGATAAGTTCTTTACCCGCCATGTGACCGCACTTCTTGGGCAAATCCTGGTCTTCGAGTTGGATAGCGGCGACTCCGGCCCGCTCGTACTCTTGAACCGTGCGGATAACATTCAGAGCGTTGCCATAGCCGGTATCGCCATCGGCAATGACCGGTAGGCTGGTCGCTCCGGCGATTTGGGCCGCCCGCCCCGCCATCTCCGTGACCGAAAGCAACCCAA
The DNA here is from genome assembly GCA_038245615.1 of Chloroflexia bacterium. Taxonomy (GTDB): domain Bacteria; phylum Chloroflexota; class Chloroflexia; order Chloroheliales; family Chloroheliaceae; genus 54-19. Next base: position 9,751 of record JBBRSG010000044.1, read on the forward strand.
CATCCGGCCGGGCCAGACTGGTATAGGATACTCCCGCCCCGGTCATATAAACCGCCTCGAAGCCGCTCACCTCGACCAGCCGGGCAGTGAAAGCATCATACGCCCCCGGCGCAATCGTAATCTGGCCTTCGCGGGCCAGGAGACGGCGTAAAGCGGTGGTCGGTTTGTTGGATGGATAACGCATTTTTGCTCCTCGGAAAATAGGGGACGGGGGTCGGGAGTCAGGGGTCGGGGGAACATCCTGAGCAACCTACTAATCCGGTCTATCCCAGTTAATTTTTACAGATATAGGGTATTATAAATCAGCCGGGGGGTTGGGGAAAGTTACCGGGCGGCTTTGTCTCGCCATCACGCAAAGCACTTGACAAAAGTAGCTAACTAATATATAGTAAGTGCTGAAAGATATGCCAATCTAAAATGATAGTTTTGATGATAATTATGAAAGAAGGCCAATAGATGAGTATTATTGCAACCCCGGCCCGCACGGTGGAGCGGGTGGTGCAGAGTATCCGCACCATCGAAGGGGGCGGGTTTGTCGTACGCCGCCCGTTCCCGACCCGGATACTGGAAGATTATGACCCGTTTTTGATGCTCGACCACTTAGGGCCGGTAGATTATGCTCCTGGCAAAGCGGTTGGTGCGCCCACCCACCCTCATCGCGGTTTCGAGACCGTCAGCTATTTTCTGGAAGGCGAAAACCAGCACAAGGACTCGCAGGGCAATTCCGGCAAGCTAGGGCCGGGCGATGTCCAATGGATGACGGCGGGTTCGGGCATCGTGCATGACGAAATGCCCACCGAGGAATTTCAGCGCACCGGCGGACGGGTGCATGGCTTCCAGATTTGGGTCAATCTTCCGGCCCGCGACAAGATGATGAAACCGCGCTATCAGGACATTCCGGCGGCTCTTATCCCCGAAGCTACCAACGCCGATGGCACGGTCAAGGTACGGGTTGTAGCGGGCGAGGCAATGGGCCAAAAAGCAGTGATTGACACTCGCACCCCGATTATGTTCATGCACTATACTTTGCAGCCCGGCGCAAGTGTCACTCAGCCCGTACCGAACAATTTTAATGTGTTCGCCTATATCATTAATGGCAACGGCGTTTTTGGAGCCGACCAGGTGAAGGCTAAAGAAGGTCAGATGGTTATCTTTGCCCAGAACGGCGACGAAGTGAGCCTGAGCGCCCAGACCGGGCAGGCTGGGCCGCTAGATTTGCTGTTGTTGGGGGGAGTGCCAATCAATGAACCAATCGCCCGCTATGGCCCATTCGTGATGAATACCGAGGCCGAAATTTATCAGGCTATCGAGGATTATCAAAAGGGCAAAATGGGGGTTATCAAGCACTAAATCTAATTAAAAAGAACTTTCGCTTGAAAACTACCTCAAGCCCCGAAAAGTTATCTTTGAAAAATTTACTCAGTAAATTTTTCAAAGATAACCAATCAAGTTAAATTAAAAATGCGCTTATAAGCCTCAATGTCTATATCCAAAAATTCCTGAACAATTGCTTCGTCCGAAAGTCCCGCCTCACGCATCGAAGGAACCAAGCCTTCCGGCGATGATTTCCAACCTCGCCGAGTAATAACCTCCATAAAAGGTTCGTCATCCAGTTTTACCAGACTCCGGCAAGTAGTATTAACTCCCACCAAAAAGACCTGAACGGCTTTATAATCGTCGGCCCGCATAATGTAGATAGCCGGTCTGGTTTTTACAACTTCAAGTAACCTTATTAATTTTTTAGCCTGTTCTTCGGTCATCATCCCCTGTTTCCGAAAAAGCTAATTATTCAAATTTAGTGACTCTAACTTAAAAATCTGCTTATAAGCCTCAATGTCTATAGTTATTAGTTCAGTAACTATTTCTTCGTCAGATAATCCGGCTTCACGCATAGACGGGACTATACCAACAGGTGAATTTTTCCACCCACGTTTTAAGGCAATTTCTCTAAAAAAGTCGTAATCCACGCCGGTTAAGGTACGACAAATAACGTGAATCCCCCAAAGAAAAGTTTGGATTTCTTTCGGGTCATCCCGTTTACCAACATACATTTCAGGTCTACTTTTGACTGCTTCGAGGATTCTAATAATTTTCCTGGCTTGTTCGTCTGACATTAGTAATCCTCCGCTTTATTAGCTCAAGCCGATAAGCTTATTTTGGGGTAGGCACTATAGAAGGCGGGCCAAAGACTCCATCTAAAATTTCAGCTTCAAAAGTCAATCTCCATTCTTCAATGAATAAGCCATCAGAATTTAAGTTGTCATAGACTTTGCCGTTTACTTCAACTCCTTGATGGGAACCACTATTATCATTAATAGGCTCTTTTTTATTCTTCCAACGCTCTGAAAACATGTACTTTCCTGGAGCTTGTATGGTAATAATCTTGCCAGTCAAGCCGCGCTTTGCCAACTCATTTACCAACAGTTTAGCAAAACTTTCGCACTTGTAAAGCAAAGTACCTTGTTCGTTTTTGGGGCATTTGGTAGCCGCAGCGTGCCAGGCCGTCGCAATTTTCTGGTCATCGGTTTCGGCGGCAGGCGTAAGGGTCGGGCAGGCCACCCCTTGACACCCGCCACCTGCCGCCGGCTGAGGTGACGGGTCTGGTCGGGATAATCCGCTATATATTGCCAGCCCGATTAGTAGCCCGACCAGCCCACCGCTGGTCAGCAAAACCAGGCGGGCTAACTTTGTCTGGCTTTTCGGATTCATTGGTCTAATTCTCCCGCTACCGATATTATTAGAATTTTTGCTGGCAAATCGGGGATTGAATTTTCACAAAGTATTACGGGTATTTCTGGATGGGGGTAGCCGTTCAAACGCACCGGGGCTGAAGCCACCGGGCTAGAATACGAAGCCGGGTGAACCCGGCTGTAACGGCATTTTCAGCCCGATTATAAACTTTCACTAAATAATCCGCGTATCTTTAACGACGACAGAGGTATCAGCCCTATTTATCGGGCTTCGTGTCCTAGCCTGGCGGCTTTGCCAAAAGGCATACTAGCTGTAGCCCCGGTGCGCTCGAACACTTACCCCCATCCTAGGGGGGGGGGGGGGGGGGGGGTGAAAGTTTATTGATTTAAACCATACCTTCTAGTCTATCTTCCAAATCCTCGTAAATTTGTTTGAGTTGCTCGATGACCGCTTCGTCGGCCTGCCATAGACCGCGCCCGTGAGCTTCCAGCAGCCGTTTGGTCATATTGTGAACCGCTTGGGGGTTGGCTTTTTCCAGGCGCTTACGCATAGTCTCATCCAGCACAAAGGTGCGACCGGCCTCATCGTAGACCCAATTATCTACCGCCCCGGTGGTTGCCGACCAGCCGAGCATGTGGGTGAAGCGGGAGGAAATTTCGTGCGCCCCACCGTGTTCATACTTGAGCATACTCTCGTACCACTTGGGATTGAGCAGCTTGGTGCGGTATTCCATTCGCAAGACCCCTTGCGCGTCGGCGACTTTGGTTTCACGGGTGAAGCTCTCTACAAAGCTCAACTTGACCGGAGTGCCGCGCCGCTTTTCCGCCGCCATCTTGAGCGCCCCACTTGCACTGTAATAGTGTTGAATATCGCTGAGGCCATACTCGACGCTATCAATCTCCTGGGCGACCCGCTCGACTGTTCCCAGCAACCGATTGAGGGTTTTGCCAAAATCCTGACCATTGCGATTGCCGCCGTAGGCGTAGGCGTTGCGCCGCAGATAGACCGCATCCAGGTCATCGGCGCTATCCCAACTGCTATCACTGACCATATCATCTACATAAGTCCCATAATTGCCCTGAGCTTGACTGAAAATCCGGGCAGTAGCCTGCTCGAAGCTCAACTCGTCCTCGTTCATGGCTTGCTGCACGTGCTTGCGGATGAAGTTCTGGTCTTCCGGCTCATCGGCGGTGGCGGCGGCTTGTACCAGCTTGTCCAGCAACTCGATATTAAGCTGAAAGGTGTCCCGGAAAATCCCGCTGGTATTCATCAATACGTCTATGCGGGGGTGAGTGAGTTCGGAGAGCGGCAGGAGGGCGTACTCCGCGACCTTGCCTTGACCGTCTTTGACAGGTCGCGCCCCCATCAGAGCAATGACCGTGCCGATAGCCTCGCCTTTGGTCTTGATGGCATCCAGCCCCCACAAAATCTGGGCGATGGTTTCCGGGTAGCGCCCGTCATTTTCAGCTCGATGAGTTTCCAGCAGGGTTTCGGCGATTTTCTGACCGCGCTCCCAGGCCGCATCGCCTGGAATCCGCCAGGGGTCGAGGCTGTGGATATTGCGTCCGGTTGGCAGCACTGCGAGGCCATCCCGAATCAGGTCGCCGCCTAACCCTGGCGTAATATAGCCGCCGTTCAACCCCTTGATGAGCGCGTCAATTTCGTTGCTATTGCCGGTCAGGGCCACCATCATTTGTTTGCCATAAGTTATAAGCTCCTGGGCGGTCTGTTTGTCCTCCACCGACAGGCGGGCGGCATCGGGGGATGACCCACCCTCGACGATAGCCTGTTTTACGAACTCTTCGCACCAGCTATCGGCCTGATTTTTAAGAGCGGCGGCCAGACTGTCACCCTGGCGGGCGCGGGTTGCCAGCAATTCATAGTTTTCCGGGGCGAGAACCGAACCGCTATCCGCCGCCCCGTTGCCTGCCGGTTGCAACACTTTCAAGGCCAGGTCTGCCAGGGAATGCCCGTTGCGCTCGACTTTCAGACTCTCCGAAAGCAACGAAATTTGCTCTTGCGGGCCGGGCGCGTCCCCCAAAACGTGCAAATCCCCGACAATCAGGCTTTGCTCCATCTGGCCCAGCAAGGCCCAGGCGCGGCTGGCGTACTGCTCGAAACTTTCACTTTCAGCTTGGGATATATCGTCTGAGAGGTGGGTCAGGTCGAGTTTCAGGCGGATAGCTTCTTCCATCTCAGGCGAGCGTTGGCCCTCGCGCCAGTCCGACAGCAAATCCTTGAGAGCCACAAATTCCTTGTAAAGCCCGGCCCGACTATAGGGCGGAATTGCGTGGCTGATGATGACCGAGTAGCCGCGCCGTTTGGCGATATTGGCTTCACTGGGATTATTCAGAGGATAAATGTACAGACTCGGTATCTGGCCTAGCATGGTATCAGGCCAGCATTGGGCGGTCAGGCCCAATTGGAGACCGGGTAGCCACTCCGCCGTCCCGTGCATCCCCACATGGACGATTGCATCGGCCTGGAAGTCGTTTTGCAGCCAGCGATAGAACATCAAATACTGATGGTGGGGAGCGTTCTCTTTATCGAACAACAGGCGCATCGGGTCGCCCGTGACTCCCAGGCGGGGTTGTACTCCGATGTAGACATTGCCCATCCGAAAGCCACCCAGCAAGATTTTATCGCGGCCCAGCGGCGCAATTTCGCCCGGCGCAGCCCCCCAACGCGCTTCCAGTCGGTGCTGCTGTTCGGGAGTATTTTGACGATAATAGTCCTCGACTGTCGCAGCGATTTTGGGCTGAGTTTGGTCGTCCGGGTCGAGCGAAGCCTGTAATCGGGCGATTATCTCCTCTTTGGTCGTCGGGATTTCGCCGACCTCATAGCCCTCTTTTTTGAGGCGATGTAACAGCTTCAGGATGGTCGCCGGAACATCCAGCAGAGCGGCAGTGGCGATATTGCCCTGTCCGGTGGGGTAATCGTAGACCAGCATGGCAATTTTCTTCTCACGGTTGGCCTTATGCTTGAGATGCGCCCAGCCCGAAGCCAGATCCGCCAACCGCTCGGCCCGGTCGGGTAGAACTTGCAAGCTCTGGTCTTGTACTCCGCCTAACACCACCGGGGCAATCGCGCCGTCCAGTTCGGGCAACGAATAGAGAATAAGCTGCTGTAGGGGCGAAACTCCAAACTCCTTCCAGTTGGCAATATCTTGCACCAGCAAAGGGGTACTGACGTTGTACCCGACATTCAGCTTTGACAAAATCTCGTTTGAGGCGTGGGCCGAAAGACCGGGCTTGGTCGAACCCGCCGGGCCACCAATCAGCCCAAAGCCCATCATATTTATCAGAAAATCTACCCCCAATTCGCTCAAGACATCCCGAATGGCGACATGGCCTTCCACCCCGGTGACGGCAACCGGCAGCACCCGCAAACCTTTCTTTTCGAGAGCGCGAATCACCGGGGTAACGTAATCGTGACCGATAATCAGGTGTTTGCGGAAAAAGACCATGCCGACGGTTGGGCGGTGGTTATGTTTGCCGTCGGCCCGCCCGGTTTTCTTCTCCCATTCAAGGTAATCTTTGGGTTTGGTAGCAAATTTATCGTAATCGGGATGCCACAGGCTGATAGGCGGCAAATCCATCGGTTCTTCGATTTTAACTGATTTGCCGAGCGGGAAGCTGAACAAGTCGCGGGCGATAAACCGCAGCATATTGACTACGTTCTGCTCACAATTGTTAGTCCAGTAAGTGCTGACGGTCATCCAGCGTTTGAGGTCTACCAACTTGCCGGTATTGGGCATAAATTTCATGAGGCGGTTAGTAAATTTCTGGAGCTTGATATAGCCGTAAAAAGCATCTTCCTCTCGGCCCTTAACCAGCATATTCGCCAAAGCCTTGACCGGCTTGGGCATTTCGCCTTTGCTGCCATCGGCTTTTTTGGTGGTGTATGCCCCAACGTGGTTCATCTCCATTATTTCGGGCATACTCTCGAAAACCAGGGTGACGGTTGGGCTGGCTTTCTCGACTTGCTTGACCAGCCATTGAGCGTGGTCGCTATTATTTATCAAGCTGGCAAAGAAGCAATCGCATTCCGCAATCGCGGCGGAAAGTTCGGCTGGCTGCTTGTCTATGGCGACATCGGGGAAAACCTTCAGTTCAAAACCGCTCAGTTCGGCAGCGACCTGAGTTCCCAATCGGCTCAGAAAAGCCATATTATAAGGCTCCATGCCGACTATCATGACCATCTTTAGTGACCGGATGGAGTTTACGGGGTTGCTATTTTTCTTTTGTTCCGGTGTATTGCGAGTCTGGACAGCCATAAGTTTCTCCAATTCCCTGGCGAGGGCGCAAAAAAAGCGGCCTCTCCTTTTTCGTGTTTTTTATAAGTGCCGATTAGAAGATGAAGGAACGCAAAATATTATCCGGTAGATTGCGGTGTTTAAACTATAGGTTGCCGCCGATGATAGAGTATGTAGTCTGTACTACAAGAATTGGAGAGTTAGCCTGACTTTGGGTCAGCTTTAACCTAACATCGGACAAACGTTATGATTAAGATTACTCGTGGGATTTTAGCTGTTTAGCCCGGCGGTAATTTTCGAGCGAGCGCGAGCGGTTCATACAGCCCAGGCTACACCAGTGACGGGTAGCACTGCGGGTATTGTCGTAAAAATAGAGGATACACCGCTCGTTTTTGCAGCGGTGCAATCTTTTTAGTTCGGTCTCGGTCAGCAGCCGAAAAGCCGAAAGCGCCACCTGAAACAAGAGTGAGCTATCGGTCTGATTGTTTAGCTGGTATTCAGCCTTTAACCGTTTGTTATCTTCCTGCAAGGTCAGATGATGATGGCCTATTGCCAGAACGGTGTTAAGCGCAAGCTGGTCTTGTGGGTCAATCGCGGCTTGATTTACCACCGCATCCATAATATTCCGCAAAGCCCGGCGCAGTTTTAGAACGGCCTCAAGCGCCGTCGGGCTGAAAGCTTCCAGCCCAGTCGCTAGTTCGGGGCTTTCAGGATATTGCTGCCCGATTGCTTGCCACCATTTTTCCAGGACTAGGGGCGTGGTCAATAAATCGCCGCGTTTGCCGCGCACCATAACCTCGGTATTTATCAAATCCAGGGCCAGCGGGCCGCCCCGAAAGACGAACTCGACTTCGCTATTTGCTGCTTCATTATCTGGGTTAGCGGTTTCAATGTTGCTTGTGTCCATAATTAACTCCATAATTAATTATACACTGCTATATAGCTATTGACAAGTATATTATTGTATGCTATATACATATCTAACGAGGTTTTGAAGTATATATTTAGAAAGGATGTTTAGCGAATGACTACCCACACTGAGCAAAGACTAGAGACCGGACATATCGGGCTTAACGTGAGCAACCTGGAACGTTCCCGCCAGTTTTACCAGGACGTGTTCGGGTTTGAGCTAAAAGGCGAGTCCCAGGCCGACAATCGGCGCTTCGCTTTTTTAGGGCAAGGCGAAAAGCTGGTGCTGACCCTGTGGCAGCAGAGCGAGGGCCGTTTTGAGAAGCAGCGCCCCGGTCTGCATCATCTGTCGTTTCAAGCCACCGATATTGAGCAGGTGCAAGGGTTTGAGGAAAAATTACGGGCGTTGAACGTGCCGTTAATCTATGATGGAATTGTACCGCACGCTGAGGGCCGTCTCTCCGGTGGTATCTTCTTTGAAGACCCCGACGGTATCCGCCTCGAAATCTACAGTCCAACCGGCGCGAACCCCCATCTCGCCCCAACCTCCGACGGCCCAACTTGCGGGTTTTTCTAGGAAGCAGTGGTCAGTGGTCAGTGTCCAGTGGTCAGTAGGCTAGGTTTGAGTTTTGAGTTAAAATGCCAGATACTAGCCGAATTTCTTCCGTCTTCCGTCTTCCGCCTTGCATTTTAGTGACCACCGGACACCGGACACTGGACACTGACCACTGACCACTACCAAAAGGAGCAATTATCATGAATTCGATGTACCATGCTGGAGAGCTGAGGGTACAAGCCCGCGCCGGAGTGGAAGCGATGGCCCGCAAAGTGGGCAATATTATTCGGGCGAAAATCCCGGTGGCGGCTCAGGCGTTTTTAGAGCAGCAGCGAATGGCGATAGCCGGGAGCGTGAGTGCTAAAGGGCAGGTCTGGGCCTCACTATTGACCGGCGAACCGGGCTTTTTGCAACCGACTGATGAGGATTTGCTGATTAGTGGTCGCTATCTGACGGGCGACCCTTTATTAGAGAATTTGGCGGCAACTGGCGAAATTGGCCTGATTGCCATCGAGTTTGCCACCCGCCGACGGATGCGTCTGAATGGGCAGGCCGAAATATTGCCCGGCCCGGCACTGCGGATTACCCCCCGCCAGGTTTATTCCAATTGCCCCAAATACATTCAAGCGCGGGAGATTAGCGGCCCGGATAGGGAGGCAAATCCGAATAATACTGTTTGGCAAGGCCCGGCCCTGACCGAAAAACAGCAAGACTGGATTGCCCAGGCCGACACCTTTTTTATCGCCAGCTATCATCTCGAAGGTGGGGCGGACGCTTCCCATCGCGGCGGAAGGCCCGGCTTTGTGAAGGTACTGGACGGCAATCGGCTGATTTTCCCCGATTATTCCGGCAATAAAATGTTTATGACCCTGGGCAACCTGGAAGCTAACCCCAATAGTGGTCTTTTATTTCTCAATTTTGAAACCGGGTCAGTTGTGCAATTGACCGGCAAGGCCCAAATAGAATGGGATGGCGAAATCGTTGAGCAATTCGCCGGGGCGGAAAGGGCGATAACCTTCCAGATAGAGGAAGTCCGCGAACTGGCTAACGCCTTGCCGCGAGAGTGGCACTTTCTAAACTACTCGCCCTTTAATCCAGTAGCATCTTAAACCCGCACAAAGTGTAATTGCTGGAAATTCTGGCGGAAGGCGATGGTCGCGGGCCGGACGGTTTTGGGCGGCTCATTCGCCACCAGCACCCGACATATCAGGCGGGCCAGTTCGGGCATATCGTCGGGCTGCATCCCCCACCGGGTAATTTCCTGAGTACCGATTCGCAAACCGTTAAAGTCGCCCGCCACCGATGGAAGCGGCAGACCGATGCCACTGGTCAAGATATTGGCTTTTTCCAGATGGCGCGAGGCGGTCGTACCGCCACCATAATTCGTGGCCTGTACCGCCACGTGCTGCGACTTGGTAAAGCCGCGACCTGGCGCACCGTGTACCGGCAAGCCGCCTTCGGCTAACTCCTGGGCCAGCCTTTGGGCGTTGGCGATGCACATCCGGGCGTAGGCCGGGCCATATTCCAGAATATCCGAGGCCGCGACTACCAGGGCCGCCGTCCGGCTGAGGTCGAAATTGGCGGTCAGGCCGGGATAGGCGATTTTGTCGAGCCGCTCCGCCAGTTCCGGCGAGTCGGTCAACACCAGACCACCGGGCGGGCCACCAAACGATTTGTACGTCGAACAGGTCATCAGGTGAGCGCCTTCCGCCAGGGGTTGCTGGAATTCGCCGCCGCCGATAATGCCCGATAGATGAGCGGCATCGAACATCAGATACGCCCCGATTTTGTCGGCAATCCGCCGGGCTTCGCGCACCGGGTAGGGAAACAGGGCCAGACTCCCACCTAGAATAATTAATTTGGGACGCAACCGCGCGGCCTCGCGTTCCAAAGCCGCCAAATCTACCGCCATGCCCGGCCCATCGAAAGGCACGTTATGGACTTCCAGCCCGTACAGCCCGGCTGCCCCGTCCAGATGATGAGTGACATGTCCGGCGGCTTCGTCCGCCAGGGCCATAATGCGGTCTCCCGGTTTGGTACAGGCCATGTACGCATAAAGGTTCGCCAGCGAGCCGCTCCCCACCCGAAATTCCACATAGCGACAATTGAAAATCCGCCGGATTATCTCGACCAGCATGATTTCGACTTTCTCGGCATAGCCCAGGCCGGTCTCGTACTTGTCGCCGGGATAGCCCAGACTGGGGCGGCTACCGACGCTGGATGCTCCAAAGCGGGCCGCTCGCGGGTTCATTATGTTCGTCCCGGCGTACAGGCTGACACATTCGGTATCCATAAACCGCTCGTGACTCGCCAGCGCCCGCTCGACCTCGCCCTCAAAATCGCCAGGGGCTAGAGTGCGGTAACGCTCGGCCTGCTCCCCATAAAACCGGGCCAATTCAGACGGCATCCAGGGTCGGGCTATTTCCTCATCGCTCATTATTTTCTCCGAACATATTTAACAGGGCTAGACCGGAAATTACAGGATGAAAATTCTCAAAAGTATTGGGCTAATGACTTATATTGCCCAAATCCTTCAAGATTATATTTTATCCTGCCTATCCTGTCTAGCCCTGTTAAAACGTTCCCTACTTACGTCGAATAGCGGTGATTGTGATAGGTGGGGTAAGCGCCTGTTTTTCGAGGGGGGATTGCTGGATGGCCCGCACCACTTCCATCCCCGCGACCACTTGTCCGAAAGCGGCAAAGCCCTGCCCATCGGCATAACGTTTGCCACCGAAATTGAGTTCAGGCTGGTCATTGATACAGATAAAGAAATCGCTGGTCGCGCTATCCACCTCAAAGCGGGCCATCGAAATCGCACCGTCGGTATGGTTGAGGCTGGTCAGGGTAGTCCGTTCCAGAGTAAGTGGAGGGTATTTGTCAGCATCGCGGGCCGGGTTTATTCCAGCCTGAATAACCTCGATTTTCACCAGATTATCAGGCTGATTGTCCTTCATGACGGTGCGATGGAAGCGCCCGCCATCATAAAAGCCCTCGTCCACATAGCGCAAAAAATTCGCCGCCGTAATCGGGGCGTGTTCGCTATCTATCTCAATTTCGATATTGCCCAATTCGGTCTCAATCACAACCAGGGCCAGGCTCGTATTTGCCATTTTTCGCTCCTTTGTCGGGGTCTGAAATCTAAAATACAGTCCTGAGTGTTCAGAAAATTTGACTAATGGCTAACCTCATTTCTTTAGATTTTAGATTTTAGATTTTAGATTTCAGATTTCCCCCTTAAATCGGATTATCGTCGCCCAGATTTTGGGGATTGTTGCGCTGTTCCAGAAGCCGGGTACGGTAGTAGGTTTTGGTACGAGTAGAAAGATTCGACATAAACAGGTAGTTGGAGGTCGCCCCCACTACTCCGCCAAAAAGCGGTATCGCCCGACCAAGACCCCGCTCCGCCAGCCCTAGCCCAATCCATTTGGCGACCTGCGGCACGACCTGTTTGATAATCAAATCCCGATAGGGCTTAGTCAGTACGTTTTTGGTGAGGCTGCTCAGAAAAACTTCCGACCCGGCGACGGTCACTTTGTCCATGCCCAGCGCCCCGGCGAAAATCAAAAGCGCAATCGTGCGACCTTCCTCGGAGCGAGTTTCGCTCCCGTAGGTCTGGGCAATCCCGCTTATCGTGCGGAACGAGAACCAGGTCAGGGCCGATACATCCGTCGGGATAGTCGCCAGGAGCGCCAACCCGCCCGGCAGTCCCAAAACCGCCCCACTCCCGGTTGCCATAATCCGGTGACTATCGGCAAAGCGGTCAGCTAACTGGTCGAGTTGCTTGACTGGCACGAGCGCGATTTCCTGGGGGGCATTGATGTGAATCCCCATCTTTTCGGCTTCGGCGGCAACCTCCCGCGAGGGCATCTGGCCCGTCTGGAGATACAAATTGAGCATCTGCACCAGAGCCGCCGTCAGCCGATTATTATCGGTTTCCAGGGTCACTTTTTCCCGTTTGACCTCAGCCGCTTTTGGTTGCTCGGTATCTGCCGCACACTTGACGCAGAACGGCGAACTAAGAGAATTTTGGGTCTTGCACTTGGGACAAGTCCAATACGCCTCTTTCGGCCCTTTACTTTTGTTCAAATTAAAAAAATCTCTCAATGCTCCGGCCATTAGTTGCTCCTTGAAAAGTGGTCAGTGGTCAGTGATCAGTGGTTAGTAGGCTAGTTTTGAGTTTTGAATGTTGAGTTTTGAGTTAAAATGCTAACCACTCCCCATATTGTTTCCGTTTTCCGCCTTCCGAAACTCAGTCCTCACTCCTAGTTTCCGTCCTCTACCTTACGTATGACACCGAAAATGGTTTCAATGTTCCAAATCGTCCATTTGCATGAGTTGGCCTAGCGGCAGGGGGCGAGCAATGGGCCGGGTCGTGAAAGTGCCGACTAACGCCGGGTCACGTCCGGCGAGTTCCGCCACCAGCCCTGTCACCAGATGCCCACACACCCGGCCCTGACATAAGCCCATCCCACAGCGGGTCAGCAGCTTGATGCTGCGGGCATCGGCGGCTTGCGCCTCGCGGACAGCTTCTTGCACTTTACCAACTGTCACTTCTTCACAGCGGCAAAGAATGGTTTCAGGGGTGAGCCAGGCGTGACGACCAGGGCGTAAGGCAAACATCCGGTTTAGCACATCGGCAAAGGGCTGCTGCTGCTGAAGCGCAGCGCGGGTTTGGGTCGTCTGACGCAGGGCTTCCTCGCGCTGAACGCGGCCCAGGCGGGCGGCTGCCGACCACCCGGCGATTTTGCCCTGCAACAGAGCGATACCCGACCCGCCGATGCCGGTAAGTTCTCCGGCGACAAAGACCCCCGCCCGACTACTCTGCATATCCGAGTCGTGGCAGGCGAAAAAGGCCGCCTGGGTCTGGCTGTAATAATGCTCGCAGCCCAGAGCATAAGATAGTTCGGTGTTGGGCATAAAGCCATAGCCCAGTCCCAGCGCGTCCACTTCCAGGACTTCCGATTTGCCGGGCAAAGGTCGCCAATCAGCATCGAGCCGGGCCACCGTTATTCGTTGTACTCGCTCATCGCCTTCGGCTCGAATGACCGCCCGCCCGTAGCGCATCGGGACGCGGTATTTGCGTAAAATGGCGGTATATTCCGCCCCCTCACGCAGCTTGTCAAAATGCTTCATGGCTTGCGGGCCGTAGCGCAACCACTGACGCGGGTGGGTCGCCTCGAACACCCCGACTACTTCCGCCCCGCTTTTTGCCAAAAGCGCCGCCACCGGCAGCAAAAATGGGCCAGCCCCTGAGAGCGCCACCCGCTTGCCCGGTAGCGTCCGAAAGCTTTTGAGCAAGGTCTGAATTCCGCCCGCCGTCATTATTCCAGGCAAATCCCAGCCGGGAAAGGCTAAGGCCCGGTCATATGCTCCCGGCACAAGAATCACGGCCTGAGCTGTCAGCGTAATGCTGCGAGGCGACGAGCCGTTTTGCTCGATTTGCAGCTCAAACCCATTCCCGGTTGAGGAAGCGGCCCAGACACTCGCCCCGCTCATCAGCTCTATCTGAGGGTGCTGGCCTACAAACTCAAAGAGCCGGTCAGCAATCGCGTAACCGTGATGCAGCGCACCGGGCTTGCGGCTCTTGAGACCAAACGCCAATTGCTTGTAATATTGTCCGCCGGGCCGGGCGTAAGCATCCAGTAACACCACCCGACAACCAGCCTTAGCCGCCGCTTCCGCCGCCGCCAACCCCGCCGGGCCAGCCCCAATTATAGCGATTTCGGTTTCCGTGTGCATTTTTTTAGCAGTGGTCAGTGGTCAGTGGTCAGTGGTCAGTACCAAAGTTTTGAGTTTTGAGTTAAAATGCCAACTACTCCCCGGATTTACTCAGCACTTAACACTCAGGACTTTTCTGACCACTGACCACTGACCACCGACCACTGCTCCCTATTCTCTAACGCTATTCTACGATTGATTCCCATTTCTTAACGCTACAATTGTAACACAGGCGACGGAGGCTGCGTATATTCCGAGACTTACCCTAACAAAATAAAGAGAACAGGTTGTTTAAAAATGGCGATAACTGCGGATGAACTGAAAATAATCGAGAAGGCCAACCAGAAGCCTCCTAAACAAAAATTCACCCGGCGTGGTTTTCAGCGGTTGCTGGGTATCAGCCGTCCTTACTGGCTGCTGTTGGTGGGTGGCGCGGGCGCAATGCTGGTCAACAGCCTGGCGGGTCTGGCGCTCCCGGCGGTGGCGGGCAGCTTGATTGATACTGTCTTTGTCAAAAACGACGCGGACGGCCTGAATCGGATTGCCCTTTTTCTATTTGGCGTTTTTATAGTCCAGGCCTTCACTATCTTTCTGCAAAGCTACCTGCTGACCTATGCCGGAGAGCGGGTCGTGACCGATTTGCGTACCCGGCTCTATGCTCACCTTCAAAAGCTGTCGTTGGGCTACTTTAACGAGCAACGCACTGGCGACATTATGAGCCGTCTGACCAACGATGTATCCGCGATTCAGGGCGCGGTGACGACCAACCTGGTCGGGCTAACTGGCAGTCTGGTGACATTTATCGGCGGTATAGTTATCCTGTTAGTGCGGGACTGGCGTTTGACCTTGCTGGTGCTGGGTCTTTTACCGATTCTAACGGTGATTGCGATTGTAATCGGGCGGCGGTTGCGGCGGTTCTCGAATGCCGCTTCGGTTGAGCTGGGCGAGGCCACCGCCGTAATGTCCGAAACCCTCAACAACGAAAAGACCGTTCAGGCTTTCACCCGCGAAGATTACGAAGTGGCCCGCTTTAATCAACGGGTCGAGAATGTTTTCCGACTGTCCAATCGGCGGGCTAAACTTTCCGCCGGGTTCGCCGGGGTAATGACCTTTCTCTCCCTGAGCGCGGCAGCCGTCGTGCTATGGTACGGCGGTCACGAGGTTTTGGCGGGCCATATCACTCCCGGTGAACTGGTGTCAGTGCTAATTTATATGGGGCTGGTCGCCGCCCCGATTGGCTCTTTGACCGGGTTATATAGCACCTATCAAACCGCGTTGGGTTCGGCGGAACGTATCTTTAATTTGCTGGACGAACCGATTACGATTGCCGATGTTCCCGGTGCGAAACCACTTCCGCCGATAAATGGGCATCTGCGTTTCGAGAATGTCGGGTTTCAGTATGATACCCGCACCCCGGTACTGCACAACCTGAGTTTTGAAGCCTTGCCGGGGCAGGTCGTGGCGCTGGTAGGGCCGAGTGGGGCGGGTAAAACCACGATTGCCAA
Organism: Chloroflexia bacterium; assembly: GCA_038245615.1. GTDB lineage: Bacteria > Chloroflexota > Chloroflexia > Chloroheliales > Chloroheliaceae > 54-19. The sequence goes on from JBBRSG010000044.1 coordinate 25,388, forward strand.
TCTAGTACCGCGCTTTTTTGACCCGCAGACCGGGCGCATCACGGTGGACGGGTACGACATTCGGCAAGTGCAACTCAAGAGCTTGCGCGAACAGATGAGCAGCGTTTTGCAAGAACCAGCCCTGTTTGGGGTTTCGGTGCGCGAAAATATTACTTATGGGCGGCTGGATGCCACTCAGGAGGAGATTGAGGCCGCTGCCAGCGCTGCCAACGCGGTAGAGTTCATCGAAAAGCTGCCCGACCGCTACGATACGATTGTCGGGGAGCGCGGGGTGAAGCTTTCGGGAGGGCAGCGCCAGCGCATCGCCATCGCCCGTGCTATCTTGCGTAACCCACGTATTCTGATACTGGACGAGGCTACCAGTTCGCTGGATACCGAAAGCGAAAGTCTGGTACAGGAAGCCCTTGACCGCTTGATGCGGGACCGCACCACGATTGTTATTGCTCACCGGCTGAGTACAGTTGAAAATGCGGCTAAAATTGTGGTAGTCGAGCAGGGCCGTCTGGTCGAGGAAGGCCGCCACGCCGAATTGATGAGCAACGAAGGGCTATATTATCGGCTGTATACCCGCAATTTTGAGGATGATTAAGAAAATTAGATAACAAAAATTCTCGAATTGAAAATTTTGTTCAAAAAGGGGCTTGACAGCCTCTTTTTTATTTGATATACTACAAACATCTAAGCTGGCACACGATAATAGTAAGCCGCTTGGAAACAAAGTGGTTAGGATGGTTAGTTGAGGGCAGAGCAATAATCCTCGCCCCGCACTTGCGCTTTTACCTTCGATTTAGAAATCAATTTACAAAATAGAAAACCAGAGTAAAACTTTTATGATGTTGCAAGAGTTTTTTAGCCAGGCCCTCAAAGAGCCTTTGCCTGGGATTGTTTACCATACCAGTCGGGCGCTATCGGAGGCGTTCCCGGAACGAGCGATTATTGATACCGATGCCTGGCAGTTTGACCTCGCCAGTTTCGCCGAGGCCAAACTTTGCACCCTTACTCCTAAAAGCTATCCTCATTCCCAGTTTATGGCTTACTGGGATGGCGATGACCGGGTTATCAGCCGTTCACCCACCCAGGCATGGTTCGAGGTGGAATGGCAAAATTACCGGCTGGAAGTATTGTGCGTCAAAATTGGCTGCGATAAATATTACTGGATTATGGCGGACATTCGAGAGATTGCCGAGAATTTCTTTGCGGCAGTTTGCGAATGGGAGCAGGAAGTTCGGGACGAGGTATTGGTCTTTAACGGCGAATACTGGAACAAAGACCAAGACCTGTACAAAGACATCAAGAGTGCTACCTTTGATAATCTGGTTTTGCAAGGAACGTTGGCCCAGGATATTCTAACCGATTTGCGGCGCTTCTTCGCCTCCAAAGACTTGTACGACAGCTATCAAATTCCCTGGAAACGAGGGGTGCTGCTGCTTGGCCCGCCCGGTAACGGCAAGACCCACGCGGTCAAGGCTTTGATTAATACGTTGGAAATTCCTTGTCTGTATGTCAAAAGCTTCAAGAGCAAAGACCATACCGATGAGACCAATATCCGCCGGGTGTTTGAACGCGCCCGCGAAACTACGCCCTGTGTTTTGGTCTTTGAGGACCTGGATGCCCAGATTACCGACCAAAACCGCTCGTTCTTCCTGAATGAGCTGGACGGGTTCGCCAATAATAGCGGTATTCTGGCTCTGGCAACCACCAACCATCCCGAAAAGCTGGATACAGCGATTGTCAATCGGCCCAGCCGCTTTGACCGCAAGTACCATTTCAATCTGCCGGGTTTAGCCGAACGGCTGGCCTATATCCAGATGTGGAACAAAGGGTTGCATACTGGGATGCAGCTTTCCGAAATCGGGACGGAAACCCTGGCCGCCGCCAGCGATGGTTTTTCTTACGCTTATCTCAAGGAATTGTTTCTGGCCTCGACTATGGTCTGGTTCTATCGTACCGAAGGCCAACCGATAGCGGCAATGGACGAAGTGGCCGCTGAACAGGTTGCAGCCCTGCGCGAGCAGATGGTCAGCACCAATCTGGCTTTGACGGCGGTCAAAAGCTTATAATTTAGACTAAATCCTCTCCAAGTTACAACCTATTTTTACTTCTCATACCCTCGCTCGCTTTTCATCCCTTATAATGAAAAGCGGGCGAGTTTTTTATTTACGGCAAAAGCTGACGAGTTTTCAGATTGTCGAGGATAATTTGGAAAAAATCGGGGTTATACCAGTAGCCGTGATGGGAAAAGGGAAAAGGTATTCGGTTTGTCACCTCAAAATCCTTGACCCGGCCCGGAAAGACTTTCTCACAAACATAGCTGAGATAATCGCGGGGATTATAGATATTTATCCAGTCGGGAAAATGCTCCGGCAGCACCTCACCTTTAGCCAAACTGGGCAGAGCGTTGATATTATAGAAATAGGAGGGTTGTGCGCCAAAAGTTATCAAGAGCTTGACCTGGGGCAAAGCCTGTTCGACCATCAAATCTACACTGGCGACCCCACCCAGGCTGTGGGCTAACAAAACTACCGGCCCAGCGGAGGCGACTTCTTCCACCCGGTTTTGGATATAGCGCCGGACACCCCCGCCTCTGGCGGCATAAAGCAAAACATCGCCGGTAAAACCGGAATTTTCGTTCAGGGCCGCTCGCCAGCGGTCACGGGTATAATTTTTGGCAAGCAACGGGCCGACAAAGCCATTACTGGCTAAGGCTCTTTCAATTCGATTGGCGGACTGAGGCTGGGGCGCGGCTTCATAATCGGGAATAACTGCCGCAACGTCGGCGGGGGTTGTCCCTTCGCTATCGCCCCAAAGACACTTTTCCAGACTCAGGCCCGGAACATCTCCCAACCCTTTCTGAATCGCCTCAAAATAAAGCTGATAGCGTTTAGCCCGGATACCCGTACCGTGTACGAACAAAGCTGTTGTCATTGCGCCTACACCAACTCGTCCAGAACTTGCTCAACCAGAGTGGCGGGGACATCGTTGCGGATTTCGAGGCGACCAATGCCCAGTGGCAAAATCCAGCGTTGCGCTCCGGCCTCCACTTTCTTATCGAGCTTCATACTGGCAAGTACCGTCTGGCGGTCAAGATTAAAGGCGCGGGCCGAGGTCGGCAGGCCGAAACCTTCCAGCAAGACTTTTTGGCGAGCCACAAATTCCACCGAACACATCCCTAGTTGCTCGGCGAGCCGGGCCGCGCCCTGCAAACCAATCGAAACCGCCTCACCGTGCAACAATTGATGATAGCCGCCCGCCGCTTCCAGGCCATGCGCGTAGGTATGCCCATAGTTCAGGGTCAGGCGCAAACCGGCCTCCCGCTCGTCCAGGGCGACTACTCCGGCCTTGACCGCCACCGACTCGCGCAAAATAGCGGCTGTCACCGCCATATCACCCGCCATCAAAGCCGGAAGACTCTTTTCCAACCGCTCGAAGCGGGCCAGGGCTTCACTCTCACTGCCCGCACCCGGAATAACCCCATGTTTGACCACCTCGGCCCACCCCGACTGCCGAGGACGCTCCGGCATACTGGTCAAAGTCAGGACATCGGCGACCACCATGCGCGGCTGATAAATCGAGCCTATCAGGTTTTTGCCACGCGGGTGATTAATCCCGGTTTTGCCACCGATGCTGCTATCCACCATCGCCAACAGGGTGGTCGGGACGTGTACCAACTCCATACCGCGCAACCAGGTCGCGGCCACAAAGCCGGTCAGGTCGCCGACCACCCCGCCCCCGATACCGATAACGATGTCTTTGCGCTCGGCCCGATTTTCCGCCAGCCAATCGTACAGAGCCTGGGCCTGGGTTGCCGACTTCGATTCCTCTCCGGCGGGAACGAAGGTCAAGAAAGTGCGAAATCCGGCTAACTCCAAATCGGCCTGAGCTAGTGGCCCGTACTTCGGCCCGACCTGGGCATCACTGACGATAAACACTTTGCGTCCGGCGCTGCCCGGCAGATTTTCGCGCACCAATTCCCCCAGCCGACTTATCAATCCTTCGCCAAACAGGGCTGGATAGCTCTCTGTCCCGGCGGAGATTTGCAAACCCTCGCCCGGCAACGGCGCGGAGCTTTCGGGCGGCGCAAGATTGCCGATGCTTCCCCCGCGATGGAAAACCCCACCGCCGAGCTTGACCGAAGAATGGGGCGAACCGGGCGAAGCCGGGCTGCCAGGGCCACCTCGCTGTTTGTCGCTGCGCCGTTTGAGCAGAGGTAAGGCTCGCTCGATTTCCTCGGCGGCTTCTTCCACCGACAGAAAATCAGTGTGAATCGTCCAATCACATTCGGCATAAAATGGCTGGCGCTCGTTTTTTAGCTGGGAAATGCGCTCGAACTGGTCTGGCCCTTCCAGTAAAGGTCGGTTCGCCGCTTCGCGGCGGGCGGCAGTATCCAAGAGCAGGCGGACATAGAGGGTTTCAGGCCGGGCTTCCAGACAAACCACGTAGCCGCTAGAGGTCATGACGGTGCGGTTTCGCTTGGAGAGAATAATCCCGCCGCCGGTAGCGATTACCCGGTTATCGGCCTCGCAGATTTTTTCAAGGGTGGCACTTTCCAACTCCCGAAAAGCGGCCTCCCCATCCTGAGCAAAAATATCCGGGACGCTCCGCCCAGTATCAACCTCAATCTGCAAATCGGTATCAATATATTCATAGCTCAATCGCTTTGCCAGCGCCTTACCGACACTGGTTTTCCCCGACCCACTGAACCCAATCAAAAAAATATTATCTCTCATACCTTATTTTATCCTGTATATCCCTGTTAAAATGTTCCCTTTAAAAAACGTTCTCCAAACCGACCATTTGCCAGACGGCGCGAGTGAGAGCTTCGCGCTCATCACCGATGGCACGCAGTTTCTCGCGCTCCTCGGCGGAGACATCACCCAACGAGCGGGCGGCATCCATTTTCTCGATAATCTGGCGCAGAAGATTTTGGGTAGCCTCGAACTTGGTCTGTTGTAGCCGGGTCAATTCTGCCAACGGCGGCCCATCCAGCCGGTTCGCCGCCTGACAATAGTGGCTCAGGCATAGCCCGGCGGCCTGGGGTGCGGCGTAGGCCTCCCGGAAGCGGCTTTCGGTAGCGAAACCTTCGGCGAAGTCGGCAATAATCCGGCTCTCGATTTCGCGTTGCCGGGCGCACATCGGACACGGCTCGAAAGGATTGGCGGGCAACCCCGCCCGCCCAAACCGCCCGCCACGCCGGGTTAGCAATTCGCCCCGTTCAATCCGTTTCCCGGCCTCGCGCAACAAATCCTCATAGATAATCGCTGTGCCTAAAGCGTCGTGCAGACTGGCCCACTGATAGGCGTGGCGATTGCAAAAACCACCCGTCCGGCGTAATTCCAAGCGGGTATCCACATCGTTGACATTTTCCAGACTCAGCAGATGCAACAGCTTATCTACCCCGTCCAGGCTCAATAGGCAAACCGAACAGAGGTGCTTGACCCGCTCCGCTTTGGTTTCCTCGGCTTGCAACATTTCGAGCATTTCAAAATAGGTTTGAGTGGGCATAGCGATTTACGATTTACGATTACGATTTACGATTACGATTGAAAGGTGTTAGATGTCGGGTGTATTCTAACATTTTGGCTGGAAAAGACACAAGCCTTACACTCTTTATCGGCAAAGCGTATCTGAATTAGGGGAAATTCCTCCCGTTCCCGCCCCGACTGGCGATAACCTAATTTTGATTATTAATGTACCCAAACAAGAGCGCATTACACTTTTGGGAGGAGCTAGGAATTAGACACTCGTAGCTTCCCACTGATGAGCAATTCGCGCTGGTCTTTATTATAATTTTACAGACTTAGGACTATCGCTTAGAGCCTAGTCTTGCCAGTTATGGTATGGTAAGCTATGATAACAAAACAAAAATACATCGAATATTTGATAAGCACGCCGGTCAATTACACTTGTAGCAACTTGGCGGCGCATCTCGAAAAGGTCAGCCACGATGCCGTCACCGACTACCTTCAACGCGACAAACTGAGGGCGCGTGGCCTGTGGGAGCTAGTCCAGCCGTTACTCAACGATTCCCCCCAAGCTTACTTGCTGGTGGATGACAGCGTGCAGGACAAACGCTACTCCCAAAAAATTGAACTGGTCAAACGCCAGTATAGCGGCAATGAACACGGTCTGGTTAAAGGCATTGGCGTGGTCAATCTAGTCCATAGCGATGGAACGGACTACTACCCAATTGACTATCGCATCTATGCCCCCAACTACGACCGCAAGACCAAGAACGACCCTTTTCGAGAAATGGTAGGGGCAGCGATTAGAAACAAAGGTCTCAAAGCCAAAACCATCCTGTTCGATAGCTGGTACGCCAGGGTGGACAATCTCAAGCTGATCGAGCGGCTAGGTCGCTATTTCGTGACCACCCTCAAGCGTAATCGAATGGTCAGTCTCAGTCCCGAAACTGGCTACGTCCACCTTGACCAACTCGAATGGAAAGCCGAGGGGCTACACAACGGTCAGCTAGTCAAACTCAAAGAACTGCCTTTTAAGGTGGGTTTATTCAAGGTAGTTGCCCCAGATGGCGACATTGAATGCATGATTACTAATCGCCCAGGCCCAATCAGCACTGATTTCGTTCAAAACGAGAACGCGGTCAGGTGGCCCATTGAGCAAATGCACCGCGAGCTTAAACAACTTACTGGCACTGAGAAGTGCGAATGCCGTAGTCAGCGTTCCCAGCGTAACCATTTAGCTTGTTGTTATCAAGCCTGGCTTGCCATCAAGGTTATAGCCACCAAATTAAATAAAATAATGTACCAGGTGATTAACGATTTATTCAGTGACTATCTGCGAACCGAATTGCGTCAACCGCCTATTCCGGCTTTAGTCCTAGCTTAAAGCGAAAGTCCTAAATTTATTCAGACCAAAACCTTTGTGTGTTAGCGTACAGAGTATTTTATTTTTTAGATGTAATATAAAGTATTATTTATGAGACGGTAACTAATCAAAGGATTAAAAAATGGGAAAAGATTTCGTGTTAATAGAAAGTGACCCTTTTGTTCAGAAACTACTGGTTAAACTCATTGAGGCTGTCAACTCTACAACAGTTACAGAGATGCCAGTAACGGACGGTCATTAGTTTCTTATAAAGCTGCCTCTATTGGCACCAGCCACCCCGGTGCTAGTAATCGCAGATGGTAATCAAGAGATAAAGCCACATCCTCAAATTAAGGCAGCTATAGCTAAGCCCTTCTATTTTGAACCTCTAGTAACACTAATTGCTTGTTGTGTTGAGTTAAAGGGAATCCTATGAATTTGAGAAAGGATATATCATGCAAAAACTTTACCCAAGTTCGGGTAGAAAAGCGTGGCAGAGACGTTTATTGATAACGTTGGTAGGAACCCTGGCGCTTATAATGGCTCTACAAGGTTTTATCAATTCGCAATTAATTGCGAAAGCCGCCACCGCGCCAACCCTGGGTACCTTCATTAACTTCGCACTATTGGCTGGTTCAACAGTAACGAATACCGGTTCGTCGGTTATCTCAGGTGGAAACCTGGGGGTCAGTCCAGGAAGTATGGTTTCAGGCTTTCCTCCGGGCACTGTAATGTTACCTGGAACAATCCAGGCCGGGAATGCCGTTGCCTTGCAGGCTCAGAATGATGTTACCATTGCCTATAATAACCTGGCGGGCCAGACCTGTAGCAGCGATTTAACCGGCACGGATCTGGGTGGGCTAACGCTCCTGCCGGGGGTTTATTGTTTCCCCTCCACCTCGGCGCTGTTAACCGGCACGCTCACTCTGGATGCCGCCGGTAATCCCAATGCAGTCTTCATTATTCAAATTGGCAGCACCCTGACTACTGCCAGCGACTCGGTCGTGCGGCTGATTGGCGGCTTGAGTCCCTGCAATGTATTCTGGCAAATTGGCAGTTCTGCGACACTTGGTGCCAGAACTAGCTTTACCGGTAATCTAATGGCACTGACCAGCATTTCCCTGACTACTAATGCAAGTATCTTGGGACGGGCCGTAGCCAGAACCGCTGCGGTGACGCTGGATACCAACAATATCACTTCGCCTAATTGTGTACTGGCCACGCCGACCGCTACTTCCACCTCGACAGCGACACCAACCGCTACTCCCACTTCGACAGCGACACCGACTCCTAATCCCACCTCGACAGCCCTACCGCCTGCTACTTCCACCCCGGCACCGACTGCCGCCCCAGCGGCTACGTCCCGACCCACCTCAGTGCCTACCTTAACTCTGACCCCAGCGATGACTATCACCCCGTCTGGAACTATCACCCCGTCTGTTACGGCGCTCGCTACCACAACTGCTACCACTGTAGCCGGGGGCGGGCCAGAAATTACACCGAATACAGGGGTAACTCCTAGTAGCAGTGCTACGCCCAGGGCCGGTACAACGACCCCAGCTAACTCTTCCTTACCAGGGTTTCCCAACACAGGACAGAAATCTGAAGCTAGTGGCCCATCCGGTTGGCTGGTGCTGCTAGGAATAGCTTTGTTGGTATTGGGTATTGGTTTGGTTGGCCTAGATCGGGTTAAACGGTCGAGAAATTAGGAAAGTTGCGAGCGCAAAGTCTTGTTAGACTAAGCTGAAAGCTGTGATTTATAAAGTGAGAATACTATGTCCATAAAGATATTAATTGCCGATGACCATGTGGTGGTACGCGATGGCTTACGGTTGCTTCTCAAGTTAGATCCTGAGCTAGAAGTTGTAGGTGAGGCTTCAAATGGCGCGGAAGCGATTGAATTGGCAATATGATAGTGCGGTAATCGGCGCAATAAAGGCTGGAGCGATTGATTGATTTTATCCAGGGCCACCCCGCCGCGACTTTTTATACCTGCGAACAAGTGGCCCACCAGTTTTTAACCAGAGGATAAATAAAGCGATGGAACAAGTAGCCAACCAGCGTTATACAGTTGAAGCCGGGCAGTGGCACAATGAGGCCGCCCTGATTTTGCGCGACCACCAGCAGGGAGCGGAAGCCACGACTTTGATGTCTGGGTACAAGAGGGGGCGAGCGGCTACGACACCGAATTTATCGGGCCGAACAACGAGCCAGTTCCAGCGATACCCTTCGGTTTTGTACAATCTACCAACCCATTTTCTGGGACTGCCGCCGGTAAGATTAAGGGGGTAGCAGCTTCGTCCAAGACCTATATCCCGACCGCCGGGGGCGTACCGCTCAACAATCAGGATTTCAGCATCGGGGCTGGCACCAAAATTGGCGACCCGATTAAAAAACCCTGGGTGGCCTTGAGCGACCTCCGCCGCAACGATTTCACGGTCTATAATCGTCAGGGAAATGCCGACGGCACTTTCCAGATTGATAACGTGCCGGACAGCGACTATACCCTGACGGTCTGGGACGATGCCCAGAATTACATTCTTGAAATCCGCAATGTGACCGTGAACAATGGTCAGACGGTAGATATGGGAACTATCCTGCTGTCCGGTTGGTGGACGGTTATCACCGGGCGGGTTTGTATAGATGCCAACGGTAATGGCAAATGCGAACCTACCGAGCGCGGAATATCAGGTCAGGGTGTCACCCTCAAAACTCGTAATAACTCGGTGATTGACCGAGGTACGGTCAGTACCACCACCGACCTTAACGGTAAATATTCGTTCCCTAACGGCTATCCTCTGACCGCCTGGTTGGTAATCGAGGTCTACAATGACCGCTTTCAAACAGTAGAAGTTACTTATCAGGCCGACAACCAGCCCACCGAAACCACCGTTTTGGGGGCAGGGGTAGATGTCAGCGTATTGCCGGTCATTGGTCTCAGTGGACGACTGGATTGGGCGCTCAAGCCTTATGTTCCCGGCACAAACGGCGGGATTGTGGGAACGGTCACTTATGACACTACTCGCAACGAATTAGACCCGCGCTTTGCCGCTACCGAGGACTATCAGCCCGGTATCCCAAATCAAACGGTCAAGCTATATGCCCCGATCCCCTGTAACACTCACCCCAGTACGCCCTGTATAACGACTGATAGCGGGCTTTCTTACGAACAAGCGGCGGACGGCTCGTTAGCGCTGGGCTACGAACTTAACACCTATACCACCGAAACCTGGCGGCGACCCAAAAACTGTCTGGCCCGTGACATTGATGGCAATAAGGTGATAGAGCAGGTTTTACCGCCCTATAGCCAGGCCATTCAGGATACTGCCCCCGACACCGGAGCGGATTGTCTGGAAGTGCCAATGATGGGAGTTCAGTTCCAGACTGGCTACTCGACAGTAGATGGTAACTATGGCTTTGGCACAACCCTGGTAGACCCCACTAACGGGACACCTTATGCTGAAGAACAGCCCCTCCCGGCAGGTGATTACATCGTCAAGGTGATTGTCCAGACCGATAAATTTGGCAAGCCGATGTACAAAGTAACCACTGAAGAAGACATCAACGTCTTTAACGGCGACCAATTTGTACCACAAGTGCCGCCCCCGGCCTGCGTAGGGAAACTGCACACCGTTAGCGTCACCAATCCACTGTTCCTGGCAGGTGGTGGTAGTCCTTATGAGGGCCAAAGCCGACCACTCTGCGATATGAAGCTGGTGACTTTGCAGGATAGTCGCTCGATAGCGCCAAACTTCAACTTCTTTACCGAAGTGCCGGTACCGGGACGTTTTTCCGGGTTGATTGTGGATGACCTGAACGTTTCCACCAATCCGCAAGAAACCCTGTACGGCGAAAAGCGGGGGGTACCCAATTCGCCGATTGGTATCTACGATTACAATGACCGGCTGGTTACGACGATTCAGTCTGACCCCGACGGTATCTTTGAAGTGCTGCTGCCTTCGGTTTCGACCTACAACTGTCCGTTACCCGCCGGGCCGTGTCCCAACGTCTATCGGCTGGTGGGCAATGACCCTGGCGCACCGGGTCGCCTGAATGCGAAATACAATCCGCAGTATCGGACGATTTCAGCCAGCTTCGAGATTTGGCCGGGATTGGTGCTACCCGCCGACCTTGCCCCAACTACAATTGGCACTGCTAACGGGATACCGGGGTCACAGTACAATCAGATTTCAGCCTGCAAGTTAGCGAGTACCACCCCTCAATTGCTGGCAGTATCCAAACCCTACATCATGGATAATGCCTCGCTAGGTAGCGGCGGGCGGGACTTTACTATCAACGGGGATGGGTTTGGTGCTTTTGTAACCGGTAAAAGTAAAGTAACCTTCCGGGCCAATGATAGCGATGGGCAAACCTTCACTATAAGTAATTTCTCGGCCCCAAACAGTTGGTCTAACACTCTCATCAAAATCCGTGTACCGGATTCAGGTCCATCAGGTTGGGCCGGTAGCTACAGTCTGGAAATTACCAACAATGCCAATCTAACCTCAGTTAATGGGATTAATTTCCACATCGTGGGGTCGGTTTACAATACGGTAGTACGGGAAGTTGGCCCAGGCAAACCGTTCAGCAAGATTCAAGACGCTCTGAATTCGGTAGCTAATCTTACCAAAGCCCTGGTAGTAGTATATCCAGGGACAGCGACGACCTACAATCCGTACGGGGTCTACTATGAAAACCTGCTGATTAACTCGCCGGTCAAATTGCAGGGGGTTGGGCCGGGCGGTTTCCGTTCCGATAACAGCTACGTTCAGGGTACGACAATTGACGGGTTGGGCTTCCAAACCTCCGGGCTGGATGCTGCCGGGGTCATTCAAGAGCCGAACTCGACCAACTGGTACAACCTGCTCAATACTCTGCAATGGAGTGGCAACCAGAACGTCGGGGATGGCGCAGTAATTACGGTATTACCTCTCAATGGCGGCAACAAGAGATTTACCCAGAATTACAAAGCCACGATTGACGGCTTTACCATTCAGGGCGGTGACCAATTGGGCGACCCCACTCCAACCAGAACCCTGCCGAATGGTCAGCCGCCCGCAACCCAGGGTGGTGGTATTTATGTCAATGGTTTCGCCAGCTATTTGCGAATAACCAACAACGTGCTGCAAAGCAACGGTGGGTCTTACGGTGGCGCGATTCGGCTGGGTACGCCTTATGTCGGTAGTAACAACAATAACAACGTCCTTATTTCGCAAAACCGGATTATTGCTAACGGAGGTACTAATCTGGCCGGTGGAGTCGCCATCTTCAACGGAGCGGATAACTACGAAATTGCGAATAACGACATCTGCGGCAACTACTCGGCAGAGTATGGCGGCGGTATCTCGCACTTCGGCAGAAGCAACAGCGGCAGTATCCATAATAACCGTATCTACCTCAACTCGTCCTACGACGAGGGTGGCGGGATTATGATTGCCGGAGAGCTATCGAGCAACCCCAATGCGCTATCGGCGGGGGCGGGAAGAGTAAATATATTCAGCAATCTCATCCAGGACAACCTGGCGAATGACGACGGCGGCGGCCTTCGCTTCCTGAACGCAGGCAACTTCCGAATGGATGTCTACAATAACATGATTGTGAACAACGTTTCGACCCACGAAGGCGGCGGGGTGGCGCTGGACGATGCCCCGGCAGTCAATTTCTTTAACAACACGGTCATGAAGAATATCACTACCGCAACCGCCGCGACCAGCAATGGTCTGCCTGCTCCGGCAGGGTTGGCAACGGGTTATAACAGCACCTTGTTACAGGCTAGTCTGCCTGCCTCCGCTCCCAAGTTCAGCAGTCCATTGCTGTTTAACAATATCTTTTGGGAGAACCGGGCCGGAACGTGGAACAAAGCCGCTGGCCTCCTGACCGGCATCGGTCTACCGGGCGACCTCAGTCCCATCAAGTATTGGGATATGGGACTGGCGACCGGGTAGTCACAGTTTCTTTTGGGGATGTAAAACTGGAACACGCTATCGTTCGGTAATTCAGGGAGTCTATAATGTTCAAACGGCGGGTAGGTGGGCTGGGAATAGCCCTGATAATCGCGGTGATATTAATAGCGGGAAGCGCGGGAACGGTTTCAGCCCATGCCAGTCTGGTACGTACTGACCCGATGGATGGCTTGACGCTGGACAAAGCACCTCGCCAAATTCGGCTATGGTTCAATGACGCAGTAGTGCTGGATTTCACCCGCTTTGAAATGCGGGATGGTGATGGGCAGCTAATACCGCTTGCGCCTTTTTCGATAGATACCGAAAGCACTACTACCGCCCAGGTCTTTGACAAAAAAAGCGTGGTCTTGCTCATTGAGTTGCCCGAACTCAAACCGAATGCCTACCGTCTGCAATGGTATACCCGCTCCGCCGATGATTTGCACGTGATAAACGGGACTGTAACCTTTGGTATTCAGCGGGCCGTTATTGGCACTTCCACCGAAACTACGCCTGTGACCCAACCCGGTGAAGTGATAATGCGCTGGCTCATTTTTCTGGGGCTGGGCGGATTGGTCGGCGGCTATATTCTGACGGCACTGACCACCAAAGATACTTGGGCCGAGGCTACGTCCCAACTACAGCGTCGCTTGATGCAACTGGCGCTTTATTCCGGGCTACTGACCTTTGGAGCGGGCCTGGGTTTATTATTGTTTCAGGGACTGGAAGGGGCGGCCTGGTGGCCCATTCTCACCCGCACCGAGTTCGGCCTGCGCTGGGGGCTTTCTCAAACCCTTATCACCTTGTTACTTGTCTCGCTCCTAGTTCAGACCCGCGCCCTGAAAGTTTTTCGCCAATCGGAAAACCAAAGCAAGATTGCGCCAACCCTCAAGAGTTTCGTCCTGCATCCTTCCGCTTTCATTCTGCCCGCCGCTATCACCGCACAATCCTTGAACGGACATAGTGGCGGCGGAAATGGGATATCGCCCTTGAGTATAGCGATGGATGGCCTGCATCTATTGGGGGCAAGTGTCTGGGTAGGCGGCTTGTTGGTACTGGTAGTGGCGATTGGGCCAATGCTAAAGGGTGGCCCGCCCCAAACCACCCTGGCCTGGAATGTCTTACGCCGCTTTGGATTTCTGGCGGCGGGCAGTCTGGCGCTGCTGGTTGTCACCGGGCTGTACAAAAGCGGGCAGCAAGTAGCCTCACTGGATGGATTGCTGAACACCATTTATGGTCAGGTGCTTTTATTCAAAGTCGAATTGGTTCTAATTGTCGGACTGGTCGGGCTACTTAACGCGGCTCTTCTTCATCCGCGTTTGGGTGATGGTCTGCGCCGTCTTTTGCGCCGCCCGGTGGGTTGGAAGCCTTTGAACTCGCGCTATTTAGGACGGGCGCTAGTTATCGAGACAATCGGAGCAGGTGGGCTATTGCTTTTAGCCGCTTTCCTGACAGCAACCCAACCGGCACGCGGCCCAGAATTCGATCCCCCGCCCGCGGTGAGTGACACCGCCGCTGTACCCAGTATGACCACCAATGTTGCCGACCTGATAGTAAATCTTTCGGTCAAACCCAATCAGCCTGGTCAGAATTTCCTGAGCGTAAATGTCTTTAATACGCGCAAACCCTATCCCGCGCCGTTTGAAGGCGTAAGTGTGCGGCTACGCTCCCCCGAAAACGGACAGGTTATCAGCCTGACTCCAGATATTTTAAAAGTGGAGAAAGACAAATCATATAATGCCAATCGTTATCAGGAAGGTCATTATCAGCTTGCTGGGAGTTTTATCAATGCTCCTGGCGATTGGGATATTACAATTACCGTCAATCGCACCGGCATGGAGGAAACCATCGCCAATTTTGGCTGGAAAGTTCTCCCAGTTCAAAAATATGTAGCTCGTCGCCCGGTAATTATTTCCAATCAGCCGCTTGCGCCCTGGCTGAATGTCGCGGCCCTTGTGGTTGCGCTACTGGCGATAGCAGGTTGGCGGGTCCTCCGCAACGGTGGCAAAGTACGATTTCCAATTTGGCGGCGGACTGGCTCGAATATCTTTCAGTCACCACCACCTGGAAAAGATTAGAGGAAATGTTCAAGAAAATTGCGCTTTTGAGTTTGATATTGCTGATAAGCGGGTTGCTGCTTTACCCATTTAACAACCAGCCGATAGCTACGGCCCAGGCAATCATCTATCAGGCCGACATTGACCCAACCCTACAGGTGGTCATGAACGGTCAGCCCGTCGGACAACAAATCCCGATTATTGTAACCTTGAACGACCAGCTTGACCTCAAGAATGTTACCGGCAAAGACCGGGCCGAACTTCAAAAGAATTTAATCGAGGGTTTGCGAAAAAAAGCCGATACTACCCAACCCCCCCTCCGCAATTTGCTCCAGGCTGGTATCAGCACCAGTGCGGTCAAAAGTTTTGTCCCTATCTGGTTGCAAAATGCGATTCTGACAACCGCCAATCAGTCGGTCATCAATACATTGGCCCAACGTCCCGAAGTTAAAAAGATTAGCCTGGATGCGGATTTACCGCCACCACCCAAACTGACGGCTACCACCGGGCCAACGCCTTCTTTTGCCACGCCCGAAACCAATCTGACGGTTATTAAAGCCCCGGATATGTGGGCATTAGGTTTTACCGGCACAAATGTAACGGTGGCGGTGCTGGATACCGGGGTGGATGTCACTCACCCCGACCTTTCGGCCCAGTATCGGGGCGGTACCAATAGTTGGTTTGACCCTTATAATATTCCGGCTTCGACCACGCCCTATGACCTGTCCAGCGGCCCGCACGGTACCGAGGTATTGGGCGTAATTCTGGGGCAGGACAAGGGTGGTACGACAATTGGGGTTGCGCCTAACGCCAAATGGATTGCCGCCAAAATCTATGCCGACAACGGCAGCGCCCAAACCAGCAAGGTTATTCAAGCCTTGCAATGGGTTCTTGACCCAGATGGTAACTCGGCTACCCCAGATGCGCCCCAAGTCGTCAACAATTCGTGGACTTCTAATACCGGCGGTTGTGACACTAATACCAACTGGAATAATTATTTACAACCCCTGATAACGGCGGGGATTACTCCGGTTTTTTCGGCGGGCAATTACGGGCCGAATGCTAATACCAGCGCCAGCCCCGCCAATTATTCCGGCGCTTTTGCCGTCGGTGCAACCAACAATAGCGATGTTATCTATAATTCTAGCAGTCGCGGCCCGACCACCTGCGGCATCCCTTTAACCCCCAGTCGCACCTTTCCCAACGTAGTTGCGCCCGGTGCTAGTATTAAGACCACCGATATTTATATTGGCGTAGGGTTTAACAACTATACTACCGTATCCGGTACGTCTCTGTCTGCCCCGCACGTTACCGGGGCAATTGCCTTGCTGCTCAGTGCCTACCCAACTTTGACCGTCAGCCAGTTAGAAAATGCCCTATCTAATACCGCCCTCGATTTGGGGACAGCGGGGGTGGATAACACCTTTGGGGCAGGCCGGATTAATGTGCTGGCGGCTTACAACTCATTTGGAAGTGGGTGCAGCCAATATTTGGTCAGCCAACTAAATGATGGGGTTGGTGATTGCGGGACGCTCTACTATGCCATTACCCAGGCAAATACTAATGCTACCGTCTCGAACCCAGTTACAATTAGCTTTCCGCTGGCCGGGGGTGATTACAGCGTGACAAAGATGTTACCTGCACTAGGGGATTATGTTACCGTGAACGGCGGCTGTAATAGTGGCACTCCAAAAGTGAACTTACTCGTCGGGTCGGGCGCAAGTCAGGATGGTTTGACCCTGAACAGTAACGCGGCAATCAACGGGCTGGCAATCGGTGGGTTTAGCCGCTATGGGCTTAACATTACCGGGGACAACAATAGTCTAACTTGTACCTGGGTTGGCCTCAAAAAAGACGGCTCTAATAACAAAAATACCGTGAAAGCTTTAAACCTAGCGTCAGGTAGTCATCTACTACTCGGTAAAACTGCTGCTGGCAACGGAAATCGCTTTCGGTAGTATGCGAATAAAATCTAACTCGTGAATTACGGGGAATACTGCTGTATAGATGTGCTGAATCTAAAAAGCAGTTCACTTACTTTTAGAGGACTGGTCGTGGTGGAGAGCAAATATTCCCGCCCTGTTGAGAGTATGCGCTCGCCATCTGTCAATTATCGGATCGTTAATTATCGGTTCACTTTTAAGTAAGGCTTCTTCGGCCCAGCGCCGCCCTTCACTTAAATAACCCTGCAATTCCCAGAACCAACCCATACTCGCGACTAAACGTAACGCCGTTTCGATTTGAGAAGTAGCTAAGGCCCGATGCAGCACCGCCCGAATGTTGTTATGCTCTTTTTCCAGCCGAGCCACCCAGATAGCTTGCTGGGGGCTACGCTGTTGGGCCTCGGCGGTTTCGGCTAGTTTCACAAAATAATCGGTACACTTTTGCCATAAAACTTCCTCGCTGCCGCTGGATTTGAGGCGTTCCAGGGCATATTCGTGGATAGCTATTGCCGTGCCAACTACCAGCGAAATCCATAGCGCCGACGAGTTACAAAGCAAAGTGTCCGAATTGTGGCCTAAATTATTGAGCTATTTGATAAGCTTTGTAGTCATTGGGATTTACTGGGTGGCGCATAGTGCTACTTTTCACTACATCCGGCGCACCAACCGCCCTTTGTTTTGGTTAAATCTAGTCTACTTGATGTGCGTTTCGTTCATTCTCTTTCCGACGGCTCTACTAGGTAATTTTTATCAATATCAGCTTCCGATTGTAATTTATGCCGCAACCCAGGTAGTTACGGGTACTTTATTTCAAATAATGGTGTGGTATGCTTATTATAATAAGCTGGTGGCGGGGAAACCGGACCGGGGGTTTATGCGCCGGGCGACATTCCGAAATTTGATGGGGCCGGGGCTTTACCTAGCGGCAATAGCGATGTCATTTCTAAGCTTGACCGCCAGTCTAATCCTATTTGGGGTAATCCCAATTTTGTATATTCTACCCGGTAAGATTGACCGGGATTGGAAACGGATTTCACCAACTACCTCGTCGGGGATAAAAGCCAAAGTTCCAGCCAATCCAAATAATTCAAATCAACCTATATCAAAAGAAAAGGAGCAATAGCCAATATGCAAATCGCAATTTTAGGAACAGGCAATTCTAAAACCCTGGCACGATTTATGAATGTAAGAGGGTCAGGGAAACCTTGAGTTATCCTCGCAGCACTGACAGCAAGGATGCTAATAACTAAAAGTGAAGCTAAGGAGGTAGCTATGAGTAACAATGATGACAAACCTAATTTGTCTACCTGTCCGATATGCGGTTATACCGATTCGTCCACTGACCCGGAAATGCTGGAAATGGATCTCCGGGAACATATCAAGTCAGCCCACAACCTCGACCCGGACAATGTTCTAACCCCTGGCGCGATAAAACCTGATACGGGGGCAATCTATGATACTAATGCTGATTTACCACCAATCGCCGCGCCAGTCGCTAATATTGGAACTAGCGCAAGTGCGGTAATGGCAGCCCCGAATCTCGACCAAGAAGACCATAGCGGCAACCCCGATACCGACACCGAAAGGCACGAGCCAGTTGATACAAGCATTCGGCGGTAGCGCATTTGAATTATCTTAGCCAGAGACCTTAAACACCTTGTAGCAATTTAATACTGGTCTACTGTAGTCGCAATACGTGGTTAGGACGATAAATACATACTTTCTAGGGGCGGTGCAACCGACCGCTCCCCCGTCCTGGCTGGCAACGGAGCAAAGCCAGCCATAAAGCATCCTCGACCAATCGTTCGTCCCGTACAGCGCTCATCGACCTGCCCACTACTTTCCGCGAATAAATTTAGAATAATTCTTTGAAAAGTAAAGTGAAGAGTTAAAAGAGTTTACCTAACTCATCGCCGATAGAGGTTGAGTATTACACTTATTATAAAGCTGATTTCCTATAGCTTAACTTACCATCTATCGTTTCCGTAAGGCACACAGGGTGCAAACAGATATTTAGAATTAGTCGGGCCGACTAGATTTAGGTCACGCCGGGCCGAGTTCATATGCCAGGCATTAGCTTTGGTACAGTCCGGGGTGGCTTTATATTCGATATTGAAAGCCGCTTTGCCGTTGGCAATAAAGCTGTCCCGAATATTTTCACACTCGTCGTATTGCCAGCATTCCTCGTTCAAAGTCCAGTCGAAGTAAGGCCACAAGTCCGGGGCTTCAGTGGTGTTACCTTTCAGCCCGATAGATAACCCCATTGAGTGAGCCATCTCCGCCAAAAGCCGATTATAGGCCAGGTTCTCCTCGCGGCTAATCTTAAAACCGGATTTGTTGCTCCAGACCTCGGTTTCATCCGGCTCAATCGCATCAAACCCTTTGTCCTTGCACCATTTCTGCATCCGGTCACGCATAATCGGCAGCAGAATGTCAGTTTGGCGGACATCGAGCCAGTAGGAGC
>JBBRSG010000045.1:0-42549 GCA_038245615.1 Chloroflexia bacterium
AGAATATCCGCTCTCGCTGGGGATGGCGGCGGGCTTAAAGGAATGTTTCGGTATCACCAATCGCGCCGAGCTTGCCGCCCATCCGCTTTTTACCGAGTTAGCCGAAAAATGGGGAAAAGAGCGAACTGCTTATTTTGCGGCCCAACAACACCGCCTTGAGACTGGCGATAAAGAACTCTCGGCCTACATCGGGAAATTATGGAATGTTTTATAACCGGGATAGTTTTAGACGAGTTAGCAATGTCATTGTTTAGGCGCTGTACTATTCTGTAGATAAGCTAATCAGTTCGCATTTGGGTCTAAAATGTGATATTTTAAAGGAGTAAACTGCCAATAGAAAGGCCAATATCAATGTCTTTAGCCGCTAATGAAATCTATCAGGGCGATGCTCGTAATTTGTTAAAGGAGATTGAACCTAATTCAATTGCTTGTAGTGTTTGGTCGCCTCCCTATCATGTAGGTAAAGAATACGAGCAAGGCGTTACCTATGAGCAATGGACAAGCTTGCTTCAAACGGTCATTAAGTTGCACGAACCTATTTTGAAACCTGGTGGGTTTTTAGTGATAAATATCGCAGATATATTGGTGTTTCCAGACCCCAAAATACCTCGTTTTCAAGCCGTAAACTTGAAGCGCCAAAAAGTAGAAATTAGCCGAGAAGATGTTTTAGCGGCCAAAGAAACGTATCCTCATTATAATCGTGGCCAGCTTGCCGCTTTGCTTGGTTGCAGCGAGCAAACTATAGACCGGAGGCTAAATGGCAATAACATTCGGGGCGGCAAATACAATCCTCAAACTCGGGTTCATCTGGTAGGTGGTTTAATCGAAGAGGCGGGGAAGGAAGCTGGTCTTTACCTTTATGACCGGCGAATATGGTTTAAAGATGCTGCGTGGGAAAATTCTAAATGGCATAGTCTGTCTTATCGGTCAGTAGATGAATTTGAATACGTTTACTTCTTTTGGAAACCTGGGGCGACTATAGTTGACCGTAACAAGCTAAACTCTAATGAGTGGGTAGCCTGGGGGTCACGCGGGGTATGGGAATTCCCCTCGGTCAGAGCAAATAATGACCATGAAGCTAAATTCCCTCTTGAATTACCCCGCCGAGTAATTAAGTTATTAACTTTTCCAGGTGATACAATTCTTGATTGCTTTATGGGTAGCGGAACAACAGCTGTAGTTGCTATTGAGCAAAACCGCAATTATATAGGAATAGAATTACAGCAAAAGTATGTTGACCTCGCTCGTAGAAACTGTGAGATTGAACTACAAAAGAAAGCCTTCTTTCAAGAGGATAAAGAAATACAACCGATGACTAACGAGCAAGCAACGAAATTTACTCAGCTTCAATATTTACCTTGACCGAGTTAATTTCCTTGAGTAATTGGCTGGCGTAGCCTGGGGTGCCATAAACCGTCTTCAAGCTCAATTTTAATACAGCGCCAGTCAGCCAAGTTCGCTAAAGGGCCGAGCCTAACTCGTGTTCGTTTTTTCACTACCTTTTGAGCGTCTTTGCCAGGAATTAGAACACCTCTTGTATCGTTATAATTCGGCCCATCAAACAATAAAAGTCCATTTGGGGCGCATACAACCTCTAAATACTTCAAAGGCTGTACTCCTAATCCCTCGACAATATAGATAGCTTTCAGGAAGTAAGTTAAACAAATAAGCACTTTACCATTGAGAATGTAAAAAGGCGGTAATTCTGGCTGAAAGGTCATAGATGCTCTTTGACCTTTAACAATTTCAGATGAGTTGATCACCCCACCATTTAGCCAATTGTAACCATCGCCTGATATTTGGTTAGGGCTGGCTACAATTTCATCAGCCCGGTCATTCGGTCCTGTAAGTTTCATATCAAAGTGTATCAGAGCATCATCGGTAGCAAACCGTAGGTCGCCCCCAAAAGGCAGACCGGGCCAAGTAACAGCCGGATTTTTACGGGCTATAGCCCCTGCCAAAATAGCCGCAATAGTTTTTTCGCCAACCTCACCCCAGGGAATAGAAGTATTGGTAGGGCCTCTACCGCGTTGGGCCGGTGGATAATTGACCCAAAATGGCATAAGTGCCATAGCTTGTGAAAAATCTTGGTAGATGTTGGTGGCGGCAGATAGGGTAACTTCGACTAAGAAGTTCATATATTTCTTTTCCGCTTCAATAACTGCCGCCAGGTTGTTTTCTAGCAGTTTGGAGCGGTTCGCAAAATACTCACTAGCCGTTATTGTCATTTGGGTTAGACTGCTCAGTTTCCAGCTTTAGAAAAAGCTGCGATAACGTAATATTAAAGGCTTGGGCCAGTTTATTAGCTGTTTCAATGGTAACAGTTTTTTCGCCACGCTCAATTGAGCCTATGTAAGTTCGATGTAATTGACAGAGATCGGCAAGATCTTCTTGAGACAAACCAGCCTCAGAGCGCAATCTTTTGATAAGCAAACCGAACTTTTTGGCGAGAAGTCTATCAACCATAAATAGAAAATACCGCCATGCAGTCTATTAATCTACAGACTAAAGATAGACTTTCTATAAATAGCAAAAATGTTTTTAGATTTCTACTACGTGGTCTGGTTTCTATTGAATTTGGTGGTCTTTCAGGGGTACACTACTTGAGGGGCGGCGCAGATAGGTGGTGCCGAAAGCATAGAAATACCAACGCAGATAGGCTCGCAGCCATTTCAGCACCTTGAAGCGGCTCTGGCCCTGGGTGCGCTCGTACCATTGAACCGGCACTTCGCCAATCCGCCAACCTAGCCGATGAGTTTTCACCAGAATTTCGATGCTATATGTAAAACCCTGAGTAGACTCGATTTGAATTTCGTCCAGCACTCGCCGCGAAAATAGCCGAAAGCCATTCGAGGAGTCGTGGGTTGGCACTCGCGCCAGATAATGCAGGGTGAAAGCCGAGGAACGCACCAGCAGAGCTTTGAGCCAGGGACAACCGTGCATTCCACCGCCTTTGATAAAGCGGCTGGCACACACAATCTCGTAACCCTGCTTGAAGGTGTCAAACATCGCGTCCAGCCGCCCGGCGTTATAATCGTCGTCTGCCGGAAAGACCAGTACCGCCGGAGCATCGCTAAAGGCAAAGCCGGTCAGTACCGCCCCGTGTGCGCCCTTGCCTTTGTTTTTGACCAGGACAATCTCAATCGGATTGGCACTTTCGACCTTGTAGCGTTCCAGAGCAGGCAGAGTATTGTCCTCATCGAAATCATAGGCGATTAGCACCCGGAAAGGGGTTTTAATTCCGGCTTCCAGCGATTTCAGCACCGGGACAATATTTTCGGCTTCGTTATAACAGGGTATCAGCAGGTCGAATTTCGACAGCATATTACTCCACTATCCGGGGAACGGGCAACGGCACGATAAAACGCCCCTTAAATCCCTTCGCCTTCAGCTTGGGGATAAGTTCATCCGCGATATGCCAGCTCAACAGCATCGCATATTCCGGCTGCTCCTCAAAGAGCTTAGTTTCGTCCAGCACCGGAATGAGCGTGCCAGGCATATATTTGCCGGTCTTGGGTGAGCCGGGAACTTCCAGCACACAATCAATAATATTGGCATCCAGCCCGACATAGGTTATCAGAGTGCTGGCCCGCGACGGTGCGCCCACCGCAAAGATGCGCTCGCCCTTTTCTTTTAGACCCAGCAAGAGGGCGTGTAGGCGCAGCTTCGAGACCATCACATCTTGCCGGAATTGCTCAAATTTCGCTTTGGTCAGGGCGTTTTGTTGCTCTTCGCCTAGCAGCGCGGCTACCGTCGGCTTTATCTCAAAAGCGCCGGGGCGAGCGGCATAAACCCGAATCGAACCGCCGTGGGTAGGTATCTTTTTGGCGTGGATAATTTCCAGCCCGTGCATCTTGAGCAGATATTGGAGGCTTTGCAGCGAATAATAGCGCAAATGTTCGTGATAGATTGTGTCGTACTGCAAAGTTTCTATCAGGCTTACCAGATAATGCGACTCGGAAATAAAGACTCCTTTTTGGTCCAGCAAAAGCAAAATATTTTCGACAATCGAATGAATATCCTCGATGTGGGCAAATACATTGGTGGCGGTAATAACTGTCGCCTGACCTTTTTCATTCAGAACTTTGGTGGCGCTGTTCGGGCCGAAAAAAGCAATATCAGTTGGTATATCGCGCTCATTGGCGACTGCCCCGCGCTGGGATGGCTCAATCCCGTGTACCCGATGTCCGCCATCCTTGAAATTGCTCAAAAGCGTGCCATCATTAGAGCCAATGTCCACAATCAGGCTCTCCGGGGTGAGCGGCACGATGGTTTTGACTTCCTGATACAGTTCGGCGAAATTCTCGCGCAGGATTTTGGTTGTACCACTGGTATAGGGATATTCGGGCGGGAACAGGATTTCCGGGTCAACCACCAAGCCCAGTTGCACCAATTGGCAACGCGGACAGGATAGCATCTGGGCCGGGTATGCCGGTTGCTCGTGGGGCTGCTGCCCGATAAGCCGCATTTGGTTGACCGGAGGCAGATAGCCCAAAAACAAAATAGACTCTAAATCAGGCGCTCCGCACACCTGACAATTTTCCACCACGACACTCGAACCTGACCCGGCGGCCAGCTTTGCTTGCTTCGTCATCATTCCTCCATAAAGTGCTGAGTGCTGAGTGCTGAGAAAATACCGCTAGGACTTGGTATTTTAATTCAAAACTCAAAACTCAAAGCTATTTCCCCATCTCCTCCACGTACCATCGCGCCATCAAGGGCAATCCATCTCGCAGGCTATATTTGGGTTGATAGCCCAGGGTTGCCAATTTTGCGGTATCGGGGCAGCGCCGGGGAGTCCCGCCTTTAGCTTCCGCCCCGGCTACAATCTCGATTTCTCGTCCGAAATACTGGCCTACCAAGCGGGCTACCTCGGCAATTGCGATTTCTTCCATTGTGCCGATATGATAGATATTTAAATGCTCGCCTTGGTCCATCACCAACCGCACCCCGTCAATAAAATCGTCAATATAGACGAAAGCGCGGGTCTCCTGTCCGCTCCCCTGAATCGTGAACGGTAGCGGGTTAGCGGGGTTTTCGGCGCAAAGCTGCTTCATCCGCATAATAAACTGGGGTAAAACATGTTCGTAGCCCATCTGCGGGCCATAGACGTTGTGCGGGCGGAAAATCAGCACCCGCTCGAAATATTTGCGCCCATAATTCAGAGCCATAATTTCGCTGATGATTTTGCCTGCTCCATACGAATAACGCGGATTGAGCGGGTCGGGTATCGAAAGCGGGGCATCCTCGGCGGTTGGTACAGTCGGCGGGGTCTGGTAGACTTCGGAACTGGAAGCCAGCACCAATTCGCTGATATTGTGCTTGAGACAGGCATCCAGCACATTGACCATACCCCGTACGCCGACATCCAGCACCAGTTCGGGCTTGGTATAAAAGAATTCCGTACCGTTCACAAAGGCCAGGTGGCAAACGCTCTCGACCCCTTGTGCAGCTTTAAGGACGGTTTCAGGGTCGCGGATGTCGCCCGGTACGAACTCAAATTGGCCTTTTATATCGTCCAGCCGTCCAGCCGAACCCCGCGAGTCGTTGTCCAGCACTCGCACCCGGTAGCCATCCGTCACCATGCGGCGCACCAGAGCCGAGCCGATAAAGCCCGTCCCGCCCGTAACCAAATAAAATTTATCGCTCATCCAGTTCCACCCAGGCCCGGCTTTCGTCCGATTGTCGGGCGGCCTCTAATAATTGTTGCACTCGCAGCCCGTCCCGGAAATTGGGGCGTTGGGGCGCACCGCCCTCGGCCCAATCCACGAAGCGGCGTACCAATGGCCCAACCGCCTCTATCCGTCCATCCCCTTCGGCGGCAACAACAGGTGCGGTCACATCTTCCAGCCGATTAGTCTGCCGCGTACCATGCCAGACCCGAAACCCGCGAGTATAGTCCGCCGTCGGGTTGTCCAGCCAGAGCGTGCCATCATCCCCATAAAATTCAAGGCGATGCCCGTTGCCCAGAAAAGCCGCTCCACTGACCGAAACTGTGACTGCCGCCCCCGATGCCAGTTCCAGGATCAGCGCCGCCAGAGTATCGCCACTCCGAAAATCATCGGGCGCACGCAGCAAGCGGGCTGAAAGCCGGACAATTGGGCCAAGCAGCCATTCCAGATAGTAAAAAGTGTGTGAGACAAAAGAATTGAGCGTCCCACCGCTTTCGGCGGCGGTTTTCCATGATTCCAGCTTCATTTTATTGGCATACGTTTCGACATTCCAGCTAACTGCCGCATGGCGAAGCGACCCAATTCCGCCTCCCGTTAAAATAGTTTTGGTTTGCTGCCAGGCCGCGACTTCAGGAAACTCGAAATCTACCATATTGGCGATTTTGGCCTGTTCTGCCGCCTGGGTCATTTCAAGGGCGGTAGTTCTATCGTGGGCTAATGGCTTTTCACAAAAAAGGTGCTTGCCCTGGGCTAGAGCCGCCTGTGCAATTTCGGTTTGCAGCGCGGGCTGGGTAGCAATTGCCAGGGCCGCAATTTGGGGGTCGGAAACCAGTTCGCGCCAGTCGCCCACCGCACGAGGAATATTCAGCTTTTCGGCGACTTTCGCGGCTCGTTCCGCTTGGCTGGCACAAATCGCTACCACTTCGCAGCGGGGGTCTAGCCGAAAGGCCGGTAGTAATACCGCCTGCCCATAGCCTATCCCGATTATACCGACTTTCAGGGTCATGCTAACCGACCCTGAATAACTGCTGGCATTTACAAAAGCCCTCCCTTGCCGAAGAAGTTCCAGATGTCCAGTACCGGCCTATCCCCTAAATCGAGGTTGCGGTATTCAGCATGGGGCGCACAAAGTACCAGAATATCGCTGCGGCGCAAAACTTCATCCAACGGCAATAGCTCGTGGTCGGTGGTAACGTGCGGGTCGGTCGTCAAAACCTCTTTAGCCCGGTGCTTGAGCATCTTTTTCATCTTATAGCTCAAGGAAGAGCGCGTATCATCTACATTGGCCTTAAAAGCCATACCCAAAAGGCCAATCGTCTGTTTTTCCAGAGGCGGATGCTCGTGGGCAATCATTTCTACCAGGTGTTTTACCAGACCCTCGTTGACCAACATGGCAGAATGGCCCAGGCTAAATTGCTGGTTGAAGAACGCCCCCAATTGCATTGTATCTTTGAAAAGACACGGCCCGGCGGCAAACCCGGCCTTTGGAATATCGTTCAGGCGGGGGTAGTCCTTTTTCATGCCATCCAGCACCCGGTAAAAATCTACCCCGGCAGATGAGGCAATCATATAAAATTGATTTGAGATAGCAAACTGGATGTAGCGATAAGCGTTGGCGAAAAGCTTGGAAAATTCGGCCTCAATCGGCGAAAGCCGCACCACACTTGGGGCCACAATCTCGAAAAATTTAGCGGCGGCATCTTCGGCCTCCTGGGTAATCCCGCTTACGATTTGAGGTAGGGTCTGCAATTCCTCGATAGCAAAACCCTGTACAATCCGCTCCGGGCAGAACGAAATTTTGAGATGTTTGCCTTTGGCCTCCATTTCCCTGGCAATCATGTCGGTTGTACCGGGATATAGGGTCGAGCGCAAAATCAAAAGCTGTCCATCATGCATATAAGGTTCTAAATCGTACATGCAGTTCCAGACAACCTTAAATACCGGGTTCAAAAACTCGTCTACTGGCGTACCAATCGTGACTACCAGCGCCCCAACGTTGCGAAGGTCGGCAGGGTCGGACGAAAGAAATAGCCGCCCGCTATCGAGGGCTTCACGCAACAATGGCTCGGCCCCGCGCTCGGCAAAGGGCATTATTCCCTGGCTGAGGGTTTCGAGGGTCTGTTGATTAATATCGTAAATAACTACTTTCAGACCTTTGTTAGCGAACACCAGCGCCAGCGGCAGGCCCACATGTCCGCCGCCGCCCACTATTCCCAGGTCGGCCTCGTTATTTCCCAGTTGGAAGCGGGCAAGTTCATTCATCCTGTTTTACTCCTGTTTTTATTCCGGCGGTCAAGACAAAAGCGCTGAAAGGCTGCATAAATTTAGGCCGAAAAAGATTGGCATCCACAAAATTATAGGCGGGCAAGGCCCACCGAACTTTGCCGGAAGCTATATAGCGATAGTTCATCCCGGACAGATAACCAGTCTTGACTTCAAAGCCCTGCTGTCGGAAGATTTTAGCGACATATCCCGGCTTTACCGGACGCTCGTTGGGGGTTACACCCTTATTACTATAAAGAGGCGAGGCATGGTCGCGGTACAACCACATAAAAGGATTGTGGCGGTTGGGGTCAAAGGCTACAAATGCCCCGCCTGGTTTCAGGACGCGCCATACTTCTGCTGCACATAGCGCCGGGTTAGGTAGATGATGGAGTAAGCCACTCATGAGTACTCCATCTACACTTTCCGAGGCCAGGGGCAAATGCTCGACATCGCCGGTCACAAAGCTGAGGTGAGGATAGGTGTCATATCCCAACGCTACCAGATTGGCACTGAGGTCTAGCCCGAAAGCCCGAAAGCCCTTCTGATGGAGTTCCTGGGTAAAAACCCCCGACCCACAGCCCAAATCCACTACCAGGCTCCCCGGTTGCAGACCACTCAGCCTCAGACATTCTTGTACCAGACGAGCATTCGAGCTAGGAGTAAAAACGTTGTATTGTTGAAATTCGGCGTAATTGTCAAAGAAAGAGATTTCTTTTTGTTTATCCTGCTTTTTTTGTTCTAACATACTCCCTTGAGCATCTACTCTCTGTCAGTGATAGCTTTCACAAATTTGAGCCTGAGTATAGCTACCCGCTAAATAGTTGTCAAATCAGCCCTAGTAATTTTATAAGAGTTTCATTTATAGGGAGGCTAATCAGGATGACACTTTTGGTATACCACAAAAAAGATGGTTGTTATATCTTTAAATAGGGTAACACCAACTGACGAGGAGTATTACTTTCGATAAAACTGGACACTCGAACCCCTAATAACCGCAAAGGCATCCCCCGTTTCCAGGCCCGTCGCATCAGCCCGGCAGCGGCAGTTGCAATTTCGCCGGATTGGTCGGTGGCAACTGTCAGAGTAGTAGCACGGGTAATCATGCGCCAATCGTTAAAGCGCAGCTTAATCGCCACATTACGGGCTAATAAAGCCCGTTTTTGTAGCCGCTCGGCAAGGTCTTGCGACATCACGCGGATTTGTCGCCACAATTCGCCAGGGTCGGCGGTATCCTCGAAAAAAGTCTGCTCGGCGGAAAGCGATTTTAGCTCTCGAATAGTCGAAACCGGGCGGTCATCCAGTCCGGCGGCGCGTTCTTGTAATTCCCGGCCCAGGCGCGGGCCAAAAGTCTCCCGCAGGATTGCAAGGTCGGCGGCGGCAAGGTCGGCAATCGTCATTATACCCATTTCCTGCAAGCGGGCCGCTCCTTTTGGCCCGATGCCATGTAATTTACCGACTGCCATTGGGCCTAAAAAAGTCGCCTCATAGCCCGGTTCAACTACCGTCAGACCGCCCGGTTTGCGATAGCCGCTCGCCATTTTCGCAGTCAGTTTGTTAGCCGCCACCCCCACTGAGGCCGAAAGCCCGGTTTCGTGCTGGATAAGCTGTTGTAATTCGACTGCCAATTCCACCCCACCGCTTTCGGTTTGCAATTCGGTCAGGTCAGCATAAGCTTCATCAATGCTGACTTGTTCCAGCAAGGGAGTTCGAGTTTGAAGCACCTGCATCACGCGCTGCGAATACTCCTCATAGAGCGCATGGCGCACTGGCAAATACACCGCCTGTGGACATAGCTTGCGAGCCTGACCTACCGGCATGGCACTATGCACCCCAAAATTTCGGGCGGCATAAGAAGCCGTCGCCACCGCCCCGCGCTGAGTGTTAGCTTCGCCCATAACCACGATTATCGGCTGTCCGGCTAAAGCCGGATTTACTACCTCTTCAACACTGGCATAAAAAGCGTCCAGGTCAAGATGCAAAATACAGCGGGTCCATTTCACCTTGTTTTGCTTTCGGTTTTGAGATAGATTTGAGATTAGATTAGATTAGAACATTTCACCTATTATATCTTACCATAGTTCTCAGGAAATCAGTTGGGGTATAGTAAATCCAGCTACTTGTAAAATACGTAAATTAGATGAGCGAATGATGAATGAATTAAGAAACTTCTCTAACAGGGAAGCTTTTTCTCCTAATGTTAAGAAGCTTTTATCAGGTCGCCGGGTTATAAAGCTGGAAATTTGCAGAATTTGGCACTTAGCAATAAAATCGTCTATAGCTTAGATTTTTCTGGCTGGCAAACGTTGGAAATAAATACTTTCCAACTTGCATCCAGCTTCAAATCAAAACAGAACTTGAAAAAACTATTCGGGTGGTATTAGAGAAAGGTTTGTTTCAAGTAAAGAGATATGGACGTATTTAATGCAGGCTAAAACCAATGATGGTGGAAATACTGACCGAACTGACGAGCGTATTTTAATTGCAAAAGTTCAATCTGGAGATTTCCTGGCAGTCGAGGAACTCTATTTACGCTATAGTCGTCAGGCTTTTGGCCTGGCTTTGCGAATTCTCAAGAGTAGTGAAGCCGCCGAGGATGCAGTTCAGGATGCGTTTTTACGTTTTTGGAAGCAACCGGCTAATTATGACCCGGAGCGCGGGCGGTTCGCAACCTGGCTTTTGAGTGTAGTTCATAATTTGTGTATAGACCAGTTGCGGCGCAAACGCCAAAACACAGTTTCGCTCGACCAGGAGGAAACACAGGAGCATCTCAACTATCTGGCAGATGGAAGTGTCCCGGTAGATGAGGAAGTTTGGATGGGGATGCAGCGCCGGGCGATTGAACAGGCCCTCGGCAATCTGCCGAGTGAGCAGAAAGCGGTAATAGAGCTGGCTTTCTTTAAGGGATTGACCCATAACGAGATTGCCGCCGAAACCGGGCAACCGTTGGGAACAGTCAAAAGCCGGATTCGGCAGGGTTTGATTAAATTAAAAGGTTTGATGCAGGGCCTGGAGCTAGAGCCAGGTGTCTGATTTCGGTTCTTTTCGGTTCTATATTGATTTCGGTTCTTTATTATAGTTTTATTACAGGGATAATGGGATAAGGCCGGGTAAGGTTTATTTCAGATATGCCCAGACAGTTGGAGCATTAGTATTACAATGAATTACGATAAGAATTACGATAACGATAGATACGATAGCGATAGAATGGAAGAATTGATGAGCGGGTTAGCCTTTAATCTTTTAGATGAACAGGATGATGGCGAGGCCCGCCGCTTACTTGAAAACAACCCCCAAGCGCAGGAGTTGTTAGCCGAGTACCAGAAACTCGCGGGTACAATGGCTTTAAGTATTACCCCGGTGGATTTGCCCGACGGTAGTCTGGAACGTTTGCGCCAGAAAGCCGGGATTTCGGTTGCTAGTTTGGAGGCGGTTGCTGCTTCCAGGCCAGTGGCGGTATCCCGCGAACCTGTTCCATTTGTTCGGCCTACCCCAGGCCGGACGGCGGCCCGAAGTCGGGGTGGGTGGAGTAGCCTTTTTGGACGGCCTGCTCTGGCCTATGCCGCCGCGATGGTGTTATTTGTGACTACCATGCTTTTTGGTGGGCTGTGGCTGTCGGCTAATAACAATCTGAATGCCAGCCAGACTAATCAGCGAGCTTTAGCCACCTTGCTTTCGTCCCCGGATTTGAAAACGACTCAGGTTAAAGTGGTGAAAGATGGTATGAGCGGGGATATTCGGCTATACCTAGACCCGGCGACGGATAAAGCTTACCTGGTAGCCCAAAACCTGACGGCTCTGCCCAGCGACCAGGAATATGAAGCTTGGCTTATCGCCGCCGATAATCAGCCCAAAAAGGCCGGATTGCTTGGGCCGGGCGGCAATACCAATGACCCGTTGGTCTACCAGCTTACTACTAATGGCGAAGTCGAAAAATATACCCTGGTCGCCATTACCGTCGAGAAAAAAGGCGGAGTAGATAAAACCGACCAGAAGGCGGTTATGGTCGGTAATATTTCAGCATGATAGGGTGGGTTAAGGTTAAAAATAAGGCCCGTTCCGAAATTTCGGAACGGGCCTTATTTTTAGTTTATTTAACAACGCTAAATTCTAGTAGCGTCGCCGTCGGGTGGTACTAAAAACCTGACGAGTGTTGCGACCCGGCTCAAACAAAACGTACATAAATTTGACTAGCCCAAAGAGCAGAATAGCGTAAACCCCCATTGCAATCAGGGTGGAGAACTCAAATACGCTGCCCTTGGTCAGGCTCTGGTCGTTGAAGATGCCGTTAAACGGGGCTACAAACGGGGCTGACAAATTGTAGATAAAGTTGACTAACCCATTGCCCGAACCAGCATTAATCACCCGCAGCAAAAAGCGCAGGGCCAACAAAATTTCAAGTGCGCCTACTAGAAAGTAGAATATCCGCGTCGCCCGGTCTAAAATATTCAAGCGGCGGCTGCCAGGGTCATCTACGATTTGTTCCTCGCGCTGCATCAAGTTGCCATCCTGGTCGTAATAGCCCTGCCGTACATGCTCAACATTCAGATTACCCATCTCAGAGTAACTGCGCTCGGTATCGGCTTCCGGTTGATAAACCGGCTGCACCACCTGCTGATAAACCGGCTGCACCGGTTGTACCGGCTGTTGATAAACCGGCTGCACTGGCTGCACCGGGGTTTGATAAACCGGCTGCACCGGCTGAACTGGCTGGATTGGCGCATATACAATTTCTTCATTGGGCTCCGGCTGAATTCTTCTTACGTCCATAATGTGACCCTCCTTGTTTCTTACAGTATCGCTATGGTTTGCTTCGGCCTAATTTTTGTAGACCTCAGCCTTCGATGATATTATGTTAAAAAGCAAGAAGCGTGCCATCTTATTTTATTATGTTATAACTAGCTTGCCCTCGCGTGCGGTGAAAAGATAAGCTGTGATATAATGAGCCTGACTGCGACCACTATTTCAATCGGCTCAGACCTTAAATATAGTAAAGAAAGTGACAAGAAAATTATGCCAAATCAATTGATTGAACCAACTGTAAACCAAACCGCAACGGGTCGTATCTATAATTTCTCAGCTGGGCCGGGGGTTTTGCCCCTGCTAGTGTTGGAACAAATTCAAGCTGACTTGTTAAACTATCAGGGCGCGGGAATGTCGGTGCTGGAAATGAGCCACCGCTCTACCCAATTTGAAGCCATTATCCACCAAACCGAGGCCGATTTGCGGGCCTTGCTGGGGATTCCGGCTAACTATAAAGTAATTTTCTTGCAGGGCGGGGCAAGTCTGCAATTTGCTATGCTACCCATGAATCTGCTCCCGGCCGGAGCGTCGGCGGACTATATTCTGACCGGGGCATGGTCGCAGGCCGCTTTTAAGGAAGCCAAAAAACTGGGTCAGGTGCGGGTTGCCGCCAGCAGCGAAGCCGCTAACTTTAACTACATTCCGGCCCAGACCGAACTGGCGCTGGATGCGCAGGCCGCTTATTTGCACTTCACCTCGAACAACACCATTTTTGGGACGCAATGGGCCACTGAACCTGCCGCGACAGTCCCGTTGGCCTGTGATGCCTCTTCCGACTTCCTGAGCCGCCCGCTGGACGTATCCAAATATGGGATAGTGTATGCCGGAGCGCAGAAGAACGCCGGGCCTGCCGGGGTCACAATGGTCATCATCCGGGAAGACCTGTTGGAGCGTGTTCCCGAAAAGCTGCCTGCTATGCTGGATTATAAATTGCAGGCCGAAAAAGAGTCGCTTTATAATACCCCGCCGACCTTCTCGATATATGTGGTGGGGTTAGTCGTGCGCTGGCTGCTTGATATGGGCGGGTTGCGCGAAATCGCTCGGCGCAATGAGACCAAAGCCGGATTATTATATGAGGCAATTGATGCGAGCCAGGGTTTTTATCGCGGTCATGCCCGTACCGATAGCCGCTCATTGATGAACGTCACTTTCCGGCTACCTTCTGAAGAATTGGAAAAACGCTTTGTCAAGGAAACTACTGCCGCCGGGTTGGACGGCCTCAAAGGACATCGCTCCGTCGGCGGGCTACGGGCCTCGCTCTATAACGCCTTCCCTTTAGAGGGGGTCGAAGCCCTGGTACAATTTATGACTGATTTTCAACGCGCCAATAGCTGAGGGACGGGCAAAATCGAAAATCGAAAAGCCTACTGACCTTAGATTTTAGATTTCAGATAAAAAGGAGTCGTATGGAACGCCGAACGAAGATAGTAGCAACGGTTGGCCCGGCTTCCTGGGATGAACCCATGTTGCGTCAGTTGCTTGGAGCTGGAGTAGACGTTATCCGGCTGAATTTTTCGCACGCCACCCACGACAAAGCCGCCCAGATTATTCGGATGGTCCGCCGAATATCCGAAGAAATCGGGCATAACGTTGCCATTTTGCAAGATTTACAAGGCCCGCGAGTTCGGACTGGCGACATCGCAGACCCGTCCGGCTCGGTTGAGCTAAAGACGGGGCAGCACACTATCCTGACCACCCGCCCGGTGGCAATCGAAACCCCCGACCTCATCAGCGTAGATTATGAGCGATTGCCAGATGATTTGAAGCCGGATGATTTTGTGCTGATAGATGATGGCCTTTTGCAGCTCAAGGTTCTTTCGATTGCAGGCCAGGATATTGAGTGCGAGGTGCTGATAGGCGGCAAACTTTCCAGCCACAAAGGTATCAGCTTTCCCACTGTCACCCTGAGTATTCCTACTATTACCGACAAAGATAAAGCCGATTTGCGGTTCGGGCTGGACCACGAAGTGGATTTTGTGGCGCTTTCGTTTGTGCGCCAGGCCGAAGACCTTCAACATTTGCGCCAGCTTATGCGGGAATATGCTCCCCAACGCAGCAAGGCCAGCCTCCCCCAGATTATTGCCAAAATCGAAAAACACGAAGCTATTACCCGCTTTGATGAGATTTTGCAGGAAGCCGATGCGATTATGGTCGCTCGTGGGGATTTAGGCGTTGAGATGCTGACCGAGCAAGTGCCTATCCTCCAAAAAGATATAATCGCCAAGTGCAATCGGGCCGGAAAGCCGGTGATTACCGCTACCCAGATGCTCGACTCGATGATTCGCAACCCTCGCCCGACCCGCGCCGAGGCCAGCGATGTCGCTAATGCTATTCTGGATGGCACGGATGCTATTATGCTTTCGGGCGAAAGTGCCAATGGGCTGTATCCAATCGAGGCGGTAAAAGTGATGAGCCGGATTGCCTGTACCGCCGAACAGGAGAGCCTTTTCAAGCAACCGCCCCGCGAACTGGAATTGAGCGATAACCCTTCGATTACCGATGCTATCAGCCGGGCGGTCTGCACGATGGGACGCAGGTTGGGCGCGACGGCGATTATCAGCACCACCACCAGCGGTTTTACCGCCCGTATGGTGTCACGCAATCGTCCCCACTTGCCGATTTATGCCGTCACCCACGAACTGCTGACCTTGCGGCGGCTGGCCTTGGTGTGGGGCGTTCAGGCCTTGCTATGTCCCCGCTATGCCAATACCGACGAAATGTTGGCAGTTGCCGAAAAAGTGGTCTTGCAGCAGAAGTTGGTCAAGCCAGGCGACCTGGTAATTATGACTGCCGGAGTGCCAGTTGGTATTCCCGGTCAAAGTAATCTGCTCAAGGTTCATACTGTCGGCAGCAAAAATTGATAAAACACGTAATTGTTCAGACCCGGCGTGACTACTCAGCGTTCAAGGGCGGGTTGAATTGTTACAAAAACATGTAGAAAGCGAGTTGAGAAAATAATGATGGGTAGAAGTGCTTTTGGTGGTGGGTCGCCAATTAAAGAAATATCCCCGGCGGAGGCCCAGAAAATGCTGGAAGGTGGTGAAGCCGTCCTGATAGATGTGCGCGAACCATACGAATATAGCGATATTCGGGCTAAAGGGGCAACTTCGATGCCGCTTGGCACGCTGGGACAGCATATTCAGGAATTGCCCACCGATAAAGATGTGCTGCTAATTTGCCAGGGCGGAGGCCGGAGTGCCAGGGCCGCCGCTTTTGCCTTACAATCGGGTTACAGCCGGGTTTACAATGTCGCAGGTGGGACGGCGGCCTGGGCCATGAGCAAATTGCCAGTAGAACGCGGCTAAAACGCGGGTTTTGGACTTTGAGCTTGACTCTATTCAAGAGCTTTGCTAAGGTGTAATGGTCTATCTTAACGAGGCCGCTCCCGCCGGTTGCTCCACTGACCTGCAAGATTTGGGCCTCACCTACGAGTCTGGGAGAAAATATTATGCGCCTCAAGATTACCCGCCGTATTCGCACGAATACTTCGGAGCAGTGGACGCTTTTCGATGTCGAGCGCCGCGACGCGCAAGGCGAAATGGAAAATATCGGCAAAATGGATTTGCATTACGATGAGGAAATGGTTTACGCGACCCTCTTGTTATGGAGCGAATTTACCGCCTCCGTCGGCGAGGAAACTACCAAAGCCATCATTGACGACCTGATGGAAGAAGCTACCGCCCCGATTGGCGTTCCAGCTCTCTACACCGTAGATTTCTTCACTACCAGCCTCCAGGACTACAAGTTCTACACCAATGATGATGAATTTGACGACGATGAGGATGACGACGACAACGACGACGATGATGAGGATGACGACGATGATAAACCTGCTACCAATGGCAACCGCTCGTCCTGGTAGCTTGGGTTGTAATTAGCCAGAGTAATCAGCCAGGGAACCACGCCCGATGTCTGTTGGCGGAGATAAGGCTACCCAGTTAGTTTGAGGGTTGTACTCAGCCAAGCTCAATTTAGGCAACTTAAATATAAGGAGGATGCAATGTCCGACACAGTTGAGTCTTTTGACTTAAATGATAATGGGGTTCTGGATTTAGATATTTATTTTGATTTCCAGTGTGCCTATAGTTATCAGGCGATGCTTTGGATACGCCAGATAAGCGAGTTGATGGGGACGGATGTAATTGCAGTCCGCTGGAAATTCTTCTCCAACGAAGGTAATATCTGGGAGAAGCCGGGCGAGGCCAAAGGTTCGTTAGCTTTTGCGGCGGGGGGCGCGGCTCACGCCATTGGCGGTGAGGCCGGACTGGGTCTCTTTTATGCCGAATTGGGTAAACAGCTTCATGAGGAGAATAAAGCGCTGGATAAGGCTACTATCGAAGCCGCCTGGAAAGCGGTTGGGATGAACGAGGCCGACCTGTCCAAAGTGCTAGATAGCTCTAACCAACACAGCTATCAGAAATTGTCCCAGGACCATAACGAAGGGGTTGAGCGGTTTAACATCCATGCTACCCCTACTCTGGTCTTTGAGGAACACCGCTCGATTTTATTCAAGGTGATGCCCGCCCCAGTCGAAGATATAAGCGATGCCCTCGAACTATTCCAGCACGTCCAACGGCTGGCGATGGGCTTCCGGGGCGCAGTCCAGGAAATCAGACGCACCAACTCCTAGAATAGAAAAATTATGAGTAGTGGAAACCTTCCGTCGGGAGGTTTCCACTACTTATAATTTTTGGGTCTATTTGATTAAACCTCAGCCCGCATTATCGTATCGTAAAACATCAACTCGAATTCGTGGCTAAGGCGGACGGCGCGGGTGATAAGCTGCCGCTCGGTTGGCGAAGTATAGCGGGCCAGCAGGATTTCATCTACTGGACTGACGACTTGTTCCAGCTGCTCATGGGCGCTGAAAAATTCCACTTGCTCCTGGCTCAGGCCGTAGTTGCGGATAAGGGCCGGGGCAATCCGCAGACAAATCTTTATAAAAATATCTTCGCTGGCACTGACCGCCGCCAGTTTTTCGCCCGGCGAACCATACGCTAGCATCCAGTAAAAGAAATTGGTCAGGGCCATACAGCCCGCCAATGGCTCCACCGCCTCAAAATCGGTCTGAGAAAGGCCCAGCCCCTCCCCAAACCGCAGCAATAGCTTATAGCCGCCCACCTTTGGTATCAGTTTGGAAAGTAATAATTCCTGAGTTTGCAGGTCGGGGGCGACGGCGATTGCCAGCGCATCCAGCCGATAGGCCTCGCGCACTAGCCACCAGTCTTGCAGCGCAAACAGCCGCAAGCGTTCTTGCGCCAACGACCCGTCCTCAATTTTGGCCCACAACTCATGATTTAAAATTTGCTGGCGTAACGACTCTAAATCTTCGGTTAAAATTTTTTCGGCAAAACCCATTTTGCTCTCCAAATTATCTAAAATCTGAAATCTGAAATCTAAAATCTGAAATCTGAAATCTGAAATCCCCTTGACCTTTGACTTTCGATTTTAGCCTGACCTTTAATTTTCGATTTTCGATTTTCGATTTTCGATCTTCGATTTCCGAGGCGTGCCGAGCAACCAGCTTCGATGGCGCAGACTGCCGCGTAGTAGCCCGATTTGCCAGCCTAGCCGCTCGGCGGAACGGGCCTGGTCTACCTTGCCGCGTAGCATTAGCGGGAAACGGGTGGTCATCGCCAGCCAGCTTTTAGCGCCGACCTTCCAGGCCGGGCCGACTTCTGGCATACCTCGGTTGCGCCATTTGTGGTAAAGCTGGGTCTGACCTTCACCATAAATTTGGGCCTGTCGGAAAATTCCACCCAAAGTGTCGCGCAACCGATAATGCATTATAGCCGATGGCACAAAATGAAGCTGTAAGCCCAGCTCTTGCGCCCGCCAGCAATAATCTATATCCTCAGCGCTACGGTCAAAGCTGCTATCAAAGCCACCTAGTTGGTTATGAAGCTCACGCCGGATACCCAGATTTGCCCCGAAAGCATAGGGCCGAAAATCTACGTACCACAATCTCTCCAGCCCGCTCACTTGCTGGCGGCCTCGCGCTGTCACTGCCCAGGCCGGGTTTAGATGGTCGTGTTCCAGCGCCCCGGCTACGAACTCCGCCTGTTCCAGGGCTGTCGCCATTGCCGCCAGCCAGCCAGGAGCAGCTAAATCGTCGGCATCGCAAAAAAGCAGCGCCTCGCCGGTTGCAAGTTGCGCTGCCGTATTGCGGGCAAAGGCTGGCCCGCGCCGATTTTCCTGTACTAGCTGAAAATGAGCGAAACGCGGGCGGTAGCTCTCGATTATCTGGCGACTGCCATCCGTCGAGCCGTTATCCGCGATAATCACTTCCCAGCTATCGCCAAAAGGCCAGGCTTGGGTTGCCAGCGCTTCAAGCTGCGCCCCAATACAGGCCGCCGCGTTATAGCAAGGTATAATGACACTTAGCCGCATTTTCGATATTTGAAAAAGCTCAATGCTGCCTCAGTTTTGGGACAGCCCCTGCAAATAAATCTTTTCGAGTTTAAGCGCATTGGCCTCGATTGAAAATTCTTGTTCAATCTGCTGGCGGGCAGCCTGGCTCAGGCGCTGGCGCAATTCGGGATTCTGCACAATCTTAATCACCGCCTCTGCCAGAGCCGCCGGATTGCGCGGTTCGGGGCAAAAGCCGTTCACCCCGTTAATTACCGCCTCGCCTGCTCCCCCAAAAGTCATCACCGAAGGTACGCCCATCGCCATCGCTTCCAGAAGGGCAATAGACATCGAACCCGCCGGAACTGGTAATACAAAGGCCTCAAATAAGCCAAAAAAAGGAATCGGGTTACTCTGAAAGCCGGGCCATCGTACTCGCTCGCTAATACCTAGCCGCTCGGCCTGAGCCTCAAGCTCTTGGCGAATTGAGCCGTCCCCGACCATCATCAGGTAAGTGTTAGGGCAAGCCTTCAAAATGGCGGGCATAGCCTCCAGCAAATATTCCAGCCCTTTTTCCGGCTCAAAGCGGACGGTTGTCCCAATTATGGTTGCCCCTGCCGGAAGATTATATTCCACTCGCATCGCGGCCAGGGTTTCGGCGGGAACCGGCTTGAAACGCCCCATGTCTAACCCGTTATTAACTACGTAGGATTTTTCCGGCGGGGTATAAATCCGGGCGGCTCTGGTATCGTGGTTTTTCTGCGATACACTGACAATTCCATTGGTCATCCGGGTAAATATTCCGCGCCACCACAGCCCCAGGCGCGAGTCAGGTTGATAAGACGCAAGATGTTCAGAAACATAGATTTTGCGAACCCCTGCCAGTCGCGCCGCCAGTAATGCCACGACCTGACCACGATAGGTGGTCGAATGCATGTGCATCACCTCGATTTTCCAACTCCGTAACTGGCGAAACAGCTTGATGGTTTCGGTAAACTGCCGCCAGCGCCCGTGACGGGCATCCGGGGTAATATATACGCTATGATCGGTGGTGGCGGTCAGAGCTTCACAGAAGTCAACCGTCCGTTCCCAATAGGGCGAAATAGCGTAAACTTCAAATTTGGAACGATCCATCTGCTTGGCAATCAGCCGGATAACCTCTTCCATGCCGCCAATCGCAATGCTATTGGTGAACAGGGCTAATCGAGTGCGCTCCGGGGCTATCGCCGATCTATTCCAGGCTTTAGATAGCTCGCTGGCGGTTGTATTAAAAGACGGAGTGGTAACGTGAAGTTGAGAGTTAGTCATACTGGCCTCTTGTTGCTAAGTTGCTAGGTTGTTATGCTGAATTGTAAGTTGTAAGTTGCTGAAACAGACTATCAGGCTACGTTTTGAACCTCCTCGATTTTTCCAAACTCTTTTAATCGCTTAAAGCTGCTCGCAACGCCTCTACCACATATTCCTGCTCGGCTTCGGTCAGAGTGGTGTAAATCGGCAATAGCGGGGTTTCACGGGTGGCGGCTTCGGTCTCCGGCAGACTGATATTCAGCCCGCGTTTAACTTTGTAAAATGGCTCTTCGTGAATCGCCATCACTCCGCGTCGGGTCGCTACGCCCCAGGCCAACATGCGCTCCATAATCACTTCGCGGGCCGGGACTTTGGAAAAATCCAGCCGAATAGCATAGGATTGATAGGTATGTTTGGCGTAGTCTGGCACAAAAGGTGGGGTAATTCCTTCGATGCCCGCCAGCAGTTGTGCATAACGACTTGCCAGCTTGCGGCGCATTTCCAGGACATAATTCAGCTTTTTTAGTTGCTCAATTCCGATGGCTGCCTGTATATCGGTCATACGATAATTATAACCGAGTTCGGCGTACTCCTCAATAATCACTTTGCTGGCATTATGGCGAGCCAGGTCGGACACTGAAGCGCCATGCGAGCGTAGCACCCGCGCCAGGGCCGCTACTTCGCTCCGATTAGTGGCAATAATCCCCCCTTCGCCGGTGCTGATGGACTTGCGGGGATGAAAGCTGAAACAGGTTATCGGGCTAATAGCACCTACCGGGCGGCCCTTATATATTGCCCCAATCGAGGGCGCGGCATCTTCAATAACTTCCAGACCGTATTTTTTGGCGATTGCCAGAATCGGGTCCAGGTCTGCCGCCAGCCCGATTTGCGATACCGGCATAATCGCTTTAGTGCGCTCGGTAATTGCGGCTTCAATCAAGGCCGGGTTAATATTGTAAGTCAAGGGGTCAATATCTACAAAAACTGGCGTGCCGCCGACGTGTAAAACCGCATTGGCGGTAGCGATATAGGTGAACGATGGTACAATTACCTCGTCGCCCGGCCCGACCCCGATACATAGCAAAGCGATGTCGAGGGCGGTAGTACAATTGCTGACTGCAACCGCGTGGGCTACCCCCAACCGACGGGCGACAGCCTCTTCAAAAGCGGCGACTACCGGCCCTTGTACAATCCAGCCTGAGCGGACGGCATTAGCGGCAGCCAGAGCTTCGGCTTCGTCCATATAGGGTTTGGTAATCGGAATATTCATGCGGGCGGTAATATTGGCGGTTGCAACCATAGTATATTGTACTCCTTTGACGTAGCCGTTAATAAAGGCCGGTTTTTATTGTTTAGTCTCAAGCTTCGGAAAGAATGTTTAGCAATAGAGCAGGTAGCCCGACCCGATATGTACTACTTAGTCAGGCCGGGAACGGGCGGTTGTAAGCTTTTAAGCTGCTACCAACATTTCCTGGGGTCGAGTAGCTTTGCGCCATTTTATCAGCTTGCTTAACCCTTCAGCCAGCTCGACCTGATAATCAAAGCCTAGCATCCGGGTGGCCTTGTCGGTTGAAGCCCGTCGCCGCGTGACCGGGTTCACCTTGCGCTCTTCCCGGTATTCCGGGGTCAGGTCAGACCGTCCAAACTGAGCCAGCATAATCTGGCACAATTCGTATAGCGAGGTTTCCTTGCCGGTTGCCACATTAAAGACCTCATCGCTGATGTCGCTCTTGAGCGCCAAAATGTTGGCCCGAACACAATCCGAAATATAGATAAAGTCCATCGAGGCTTTGCCATCCCCAAAAATCAAAGGAGGTTGGCCCGCTTCAATTCGGTCCATCCAACGCACCATTACTTCGGTATAGACCCCGGTCATATCCATGCGCGGGCCATACAGGTTGAAGTAGCGCAGGGCGACGTAAGGAATGCCATACATATCGTTGTAACTGCGGAACATCTGCTCGTTGGCGACTTTAGCCGCGCCATAGAGGGTACGATTGTTGAAGGGGTGTTTCTCGTCCATAGGCAGGTAGTCCGGCTCGCCGTAGACCGAAGCGGAACTGGCGGTGATAATCTTTTTGACCTTGTGCTTGATGCTTGACTCCAGCACATTAAAAGTGCCGTCCATCATCACTTCGTGACCGGCTCGCGGGTCGGCGGCACAGGCTGTAATGCGGAGAGCGGCTTCGTGATAGACGTAATCGCAACCCGCGACCAGGCTATCTACCAATTTCCGGTCACGGATGTCGCCTTCCACTAGCCGAGCTTTACCAGTTTTCAATGCTCCGGCGATGTTCTGATGATTGCCGCGCACCATGTTATCCAGGGCAATCACTTCGGCTGCGCCTTCAGCGATCAAGGCATCCACAATATGTGAACCAACAAACCCGGCCCCGCCGGTCACTAATATACGACTATTGGCAATGTCCATTATTATTCTCCTACCGGTTAGAAATATGCTAAAAAGTAATGCTGGATTAATGCTAACATTGAAGATTCAGACGGTAGTTATTGTTTGGTTTTGCCAGAACTGCGGCATAATGTGAGGCTTTAAGGGGAGGCCGGAGCCTTGATGTAACCTGAAGCCTGATAGTAAAACGTTAACTATGTCTGTTACTGTAAAGATTGCTCTTAGAGAACCATCAAACATTAAATTTATTTTAATAGCGCGTTAAAATCTAAACCAGTGGGTGTACCCCTTATTTTAATAAAAACCGGCTTAATTTGGCTACTTATCACTCTTAATTTAGCCTAGAATTGGGCTGAGAGGTGAATTTTAGATGACTATCATAGTCTAATTGGTGGGTGTACCCACTGGTTTAGACAGGGAATAATAATTAAAATCATTTAATATATATAAGTTTATTTGACCGTTAAGCGCAGGCGTTTCGAGAGGCCGTAATGTACAGTAAGATTATAACCCTCACTAGCGGGATGGTTGCCCTTTTGGGTTAGGAGATAACTTCCCTGACCCCCGCCCCCCATTTTATAGGAGTTATGATGACAAGCAAAATTGAATTTGTTGACCTCAAGAAGCAGTATGCCAGCATCAAAGAAGAGATAGACACAGCTATGAGTGCTATCGTCACTGCCGGAGCTTTCGTGGGTGGCCCGGCTATGGAGTCTTTTGATGCTGAGTTCGCGGAGTATTGCGAAGCTCGTTATACCATTTCGGTTGCTAATGGCACCGATGCCCTGCATCTGGTATTGCGAGCGATGGGGTCGGGCCGGGCGACGAGGTTATTACCGTTTCCCACACCTTTATTGCCAGCGTCGCGGCTATCACGATGGTCGGCGCAACGGTGATTTTTGCCGATATAGACCCTGACACCTACTGCATGTCGCCGTCCAGCCTAGAAGCTCATATTACCCCCCGCATTTGCAATGTCGGGTTAAATAAATTTTAACATAAATGCAATTTAGTGTTGATAAACTTGTAAGCTCAGAGCCATCTCTGAAAACTCTGACGACTTAGCCTACTACCGATTACAGGAGTTTAGTTACAATAATGAAGAACATAGGAATTATAGGGTGCGGCTACTGGGGAGCTAAACACGCCCGCGTTTTAAACGGTTTAACCCATGCCCGCCTGCACAGTGTTGCCGACTTGGATATTTCTAAAGTACAGGCCATTACCGAAAAATATGACGAGGTCGAAGGTTTGCAGGATATAGATACCCTGCTGGCAAACCCCGAAATAGATGCTGTTGTGATTGCTACCCCAGCTTCTTCCCATTACAAACTGGCGCTACAGGCCCTAAAATCTGGCAAACATGTTTTCGTCGAAAAGCCGATTACGATTTATCCCCAAGAAGCCCAAAGGTTGATAGAAGTCGCCGAGCAAGCTGACCTGCGCTTGATGGTCGGGCATACCTTCGAGTATCATCCGGCGGTGGAAGTATTGCGCCAGGTAGTTCAAAGCGGAGAACTGGGCGACCTTTATTATCTGGATGCCGCCCGCCTGAATCTAGGACTTTATCAGCGGGATGTCAACGTCATTCACGACCTTTGCCCCCACGATATTTCGACCATGCTCTATGTTTTGGGTGAAAAACCAGTCGAGGTTGTCACGCGGGGCTATTC
This sequence comes from Chloroflexia bacterium, assembly GCA_038245615.1. Lineage (GTDB taxonomy): Bacteria > Chloroflexota > Chloroflexia > Chloroheliales > Chloroheliaceae > 54-19. Next base: position 24,456 of record JBBRSG010000045.1, read on the forward strand.
GATGGTGCATGGTGGGACGGTGGACGTAGCCTATCTTGAATACCGCTTTGCCAGTGGATTTGTCGCTAATAGCCGGGTAAGCTGGCTTGCCCCCAAAAAGGTGCGAGAAAGACGATTGTAGGTAGCCAAAAGATGGTAATCTATGATGATGTAGCCGAAAAGGACCCGATCAAGGTCTACGAAAAGCATATCGAGCCGCCTAAAGAAACCGAGGAATTTGCAGCCTGGAAATTTGCCTATCACTATGGGCCAGAACGGAGCTTGTCCATTCCCGCCGGTGAGCCATTGCAAATCGAGGTGTCGCATTTTATCGAGTGTATCGAAAACGGCCTAAAGCCTCATACTGATGGCGAAAACGGGCGGATAGTAGTTGCAATTCTGCATGCCGCTCAACTCTCTTTACAGAACGGTGGTCGCGCCCAGTTTATTGATTACGAACCCCAACGAGCAGTGGTTTATACTCCCAAAAATTACAATCCGCTAGGAGTTGGCGCGCTGGCTCGCCGGGCGGCTTTAATGCAAAGGGCATAGCTGTAACTCTAATCTCCGCAACTCAAGCTACTTTCCAAAAATACAGTATAATTGGGTGGGGCATTTGCCTCGCCCAATTATACTGAAATACATCTTTACCAATTCAAGTACTAATCCAAGTACTAATCCAAGTACTAATCAAGGTCACAATTATAATGTCATCCTCAGCCATCCGTCGCAAACTGGCTCTCAATATTTTCTACCTGGGTAGCAGCCAGGGTATTTCCTGGATATTGACTTCGATTTATCTGATAATCGTGCCACGCCATCTTGGGCCGAGTGGCATGGGTACAATTGGGCTGGCAACCTCGATTTCAGCAATTATTGGCAGCTTTGCCGGATTGGGGATTGGCACTTATTTGCTGCGCGAGGTCGCCCGGAATCCTGAAAAGTCCAAAACGATGGTCGGCGGCTATATTGCCCTGCGCTTGCTGGTTTGTCTGGTCGGCTGGTCGGGGGTAATTACCGTCTTTTTCTTCCTGCCGGAAGGCGATACCCTCCGGCCTATTCTGCTAATTTTTGCAGCCGCAGATTTAGTTAATATGTTTGTCTTTCCCATGCAGATGACTTTGCAAGCCCTCGACAAAATGCAATATGCCCTGATTAATACTTTGCTAACCAAAGTCCTGGCGACGATTGCCGCCTTTCTCTTTGTGATGCTCAATTACGGGGTAGTAATGTTCGCCTGGATCGAACTGGGGTGTGTCCTGCTGGCGGCCTGGGTAATGCTGCTGGGCTTCAAAAAATATACCTCGACCAGCTTTATCACCGACCCGGCGATTTACAAGGTTCTCTTGAAGGGGGGCGCGGCCTTCCTGGTCTATGAGGTCAGCCTCTATATTTATCTCAACCTCGACCAGCTTTTGCTGGCTTCTTTGGTCAATACCGAAGTGCTGGGTTATTACGCGGTGGCTTTTCGATTGGTCGGCACGCTCACTTCGGTGCCGTTGGTGCTGGGTCAGGCCATTTTACCGACCCTCTCGCGGATGGCAGTCAACAATTCGGATGGTGAAATGGAAGATACCTCGCGCCGGATGCTGACTTTCATGCTATGTGCCAGTTTGCCGGTGGGGGTCGGGGCAACCCTGGTGGCGGGGCAATTTATTGTGCTGGTCTATGGCCCAACCTTCACCCCAACCGTCCCGATTATGATTATTTTGAGTTGGACGCTTGTTCCGATTTATCTGGGGATGGGACTCTATCAGATTTTGGTGGCAAAAGACCGCCAGGTTATCTGGACAAAGGTGATGGTCATGGGAGTCCTGGTTAATCTGGGGCTGAATCTGGTTTTGATAAACGTCTTTCAAGCCAATACCGGAAATGGCGGGATTGGGGCGGCGATTAGTTTGCTAGTGACCGAGCTATTTATCGCCGTGGTCGGCCTGATATTGGTCGGGCGGGAAGTCATCAACCGCGAGTTAGGCCGCGATGTCCTTAAATCGCTAGGAGCAGCGGGGTTAATGGCGCTAGTGGTCTGGCCGCTACGGGATATGATGTTACTCATCCCGATTGCTGCCGGGGCGCTAACCTATGGCATCGGCATTTTGGCCTTTGGGTTGGTCAAAATCGAACATCTGGGATTGGTTTTTGGCAAAATCTTTGGAGGGGCGCGTCGTCGCTTGCGCCAGCGTTTCACCGGCGTAAAGTGACCCTTGCTTTATATGTTCTGGTTTGAATATTCCTTAATCTAACTTGCTACTACTGCTGATAAAGCGGAGGGAGGTGAAACTTGGCAACTTTTATACATCCAACGGCCCAGGTTGAGGAGGGCGCGATTATCGGCGAGGATACCAAAGTTTGGGCCTTGTCGCAGGTTCGTAAAGAGGCCCATGTCGGGCGAAGCTGCATTATCGGGCGCAATGTCTTTGTGGACTCTGGGGTCGTGATGGGTGACAACTGCAAGATTCAAAATAATGCTTTGCTATACGAGGGCGTTAGCATGGAAAACGGGGTGTTTATCGGCCCGGCAGTCACGACCACCAATGACAAGTTGCCACGCGCCATAAACCCGGACGGCTCGCTCAAAAGCGCCGACGATTGGATTGTCGGCAAAATTCACATTAAAGACGGGGCGGCAGTCGGGGCAGCGGCAGTGCTGGTGACAGGGATTACCCTGGGGCGGTTTTGTCTGGTCGGCAGCGGCGCGGTTGTCACCCGCGATGTGCCGGATTTCGGTTTAGTGCTGGGCCATCCGGCCCGCTTAATCGGCTATGTCTGCAAATGTGCTACCCGCCTGACCCAGGCCGAGAATAATTCGGAAAAGTACCAATGTCCAGCCTGTGGTCGCACCTATCGGTTGGCAGAAGGCCAGATGACCGAAGTCGGGGATTAGGGCGGCGGATTAGGCCGAAAGCGCCACCGCTTTATTTTGGTTATGGGCGGCCGGGTTGGAAAGCGGCAAATAGATTTCCCATCGGCTGCCAAGCCCTTCGCAGGTTACAAGCCGACTGAACCCGCCGAGCATCCGGGCGCGGGCCTCGAAATCATAAAAACTACGGTGGCGGCTACTTTCGGCTAGGGCTACCAATCGGGCTGGGTCGAAGCCTCGCCCGTTGTCCTTGACTGAAATTCGCAGATAGTCGCCCTCCACCGGATTGTCCGGGTTCAGCCCCGGTAAGCTGGATTGGGCGGCTTGTCCCCGCCCTGAAAAATATGCTATCTGGCTCTCCACTACTACCCGGCTGGCCTCGGCGTGCTTATAGGCATTTTTCAGAGCCTCGCGGACGAAAAGTGAAATTAGCATTTTTTCGGCGACCTGCGCGGCGGGTTGGTCAAAGCACTCGTCCAGGGCCGTTAGTTCTAAATCAACACAAAAGCTGGCCTGGGGACATAGCCGAGGGAAATCGTCCAGCACGTAGCTTTCTACGGTCATGCTCAGAGTTCCGGCGATGGGGACGGTGGGCAGGACTTCCCGGCGGGCCAGGGTCAAATCCTGGTCAGCCTGATTTAATAACTTGAGCAAATCCTGGTTAAGCTGCCCGATTTGGGTGGCGGCAGTAGTGGGGTCGCTTTCCAACAATTCGGCTTGCTGGCGCAAAAGATTAATCGCCCGGTGCAAGTGTTGTTGCGGCCCATCGTGCAGATAGCGCCCAATCGCAAACCGCAAATTATTTTCGGCTTCGACCAGAGCGCGGTAATAAGTTTCAGTCTGAAGCGGGCGGCGCGGGGCGACCCGAAGCGAAATTGGCCCGGTACGGCGGGCCAGCCCATTAAGTCTGGAATTGGCGGACTGGCTGGTCGGGTAGAGTAAATTACTGGAACGTTTCAAGCCTAACCTCCACAGATATAGGTAAGTTTACGGTCTTACAGGGGTACACCCCTGTTAAAATCCTGCATCTTAAAGATACCCTACCACCATGAATTTATACCGACTCATGAAAAGCCGTCAGATTAACATTTGTTCATCCGTTTGAACTCAATTCGCTTTTAGGGTCAGTCTAAAACTCCTATTTCAGGAAAGAATTTTTACATATAGCTTGACAAATCGGCATATTCATTACAAAATATAAACGTTAAGCTAAAAATTTATATCGGCAGTTAATTCCTGGCATTTTTAGGTCGTACTCGCAAACCGTTTGGAAATCTAATCCACCGGACTTATCTTTGAACAACTAGCTAAGGCATTAAAGTAACTGTAAAATATGCAACCATATATTAAAACTTTTTTACGAAATATCTGGCTGTTTGCCATCCCCCTTGTAGCAATCCCGGTTATTGTGGCCCAGCTTATTTTCCTCAAACCTAACTACATGGTAAGTTCCACCATTTCGGTGGAACAACCGATCTTTATCCCGATTTCTAATTCCGCCGTTCCCGGTCTGAACTGGCTTAGTGCTGCCCAGAATCTCGCCTTGCAACAGGAAGAATTGTTAAAATCCAGCCAATATACCGATTTTTTGGCTAATGCGGTGGCAGAAAAGCAAACCTGGATGAATGACCGCGATAAACAGGCCCAGGCCGAGCATATCTATAAAACTCTCAAGTTTAGTCCGCTCGGCAATAATATTTTGCTAATCCAGTATAACTATGGCGATGCCTATACTACCTCGCTAGTGGTCGAAGCCGCCACTAAAGATATTATGGCCCGGATTTTCAACAGCACTTCCAACCAAAGCCAGATAATTTTGGCTAATTTCAGGAAAAAAAGGGATGAAAGTCTGGTTGCCTGGCAAAGTGCCAAAGCCAAGACCAAAGAATATGCCACCAATAATCTTTCGGTAATTCGAGTGCCGGGCGACCAGGAAAAGGCGATTTCCCAACAATCCGTCGAGTACGATGCTCTGGTACAGCTCGAAGCCAATGCCGCTAATAATTACCGCCGCCTGAATGCCCAATACGAACAACTGGAAATGACCTTTGACGCGGTCAGCAAAGGCCGGGCCGATTTTGTAAGAGTAGTTGATCAACCGCGCCAGACTTTAGCCTTTGTCCCAGACCAAAATACGCGCTGGCTAATTGGAGGAATATCCGGTCTGCTGGCGGCTTTAATGCTAGTGGCCCTGGCGACTATGATTCTCACCTGGTGTGACCGCTCGCTTCGCGAGTACATTCCCTTTCGGGAAAAGTCGGGCGTGCCGATAGTGGCCTTACCGCGCTTGAGCAAGGTCTTGAAGCACAAAGCGACCAGTCGCCGCCTGGGGAGCAATGTAAGCCGCTACCGACGGCGGAACTGGGTCATTACCGGGTTGGTGGCTTTGCCGATGCTGGCCCTGAGCGGGGCAGTAGCCTGGCTGGTGGCTCGTGATAATGTTTTGGTGCTGGTAATAATGGTCGCGGTGTTGACCGCCCTGGTCATTTGCCGATGGCCGGTGGTCGGTTTCTTCCTGGGATTATCGGCGGTAATGTTCTGCGAGGTTTTCTCGACCCCCGATATATTCTCCGGCTATACCAGCATGGTCCTAACCAATTTTAACTCTTTCTCGCCAATCAAGCTCTCACTTACTCCCCTGGAAGTGATGATTCTTTTCACCGGCGGAGTGGCCTTTATTCACTCGCTATTTTTGGGACGGCGCTTTTTTGTGATGGGGATGACCGGCTATTCGGTGGCACTTTTTGGCGGCTTTCTGGCCTTCGGTTATGTCTACGGCGTATTCGTCCAGGGGGGCGGCGATGCCCAGGCCGCCCAATGGGAAATTCGCGCCCTGGTTTATATCGTGGTGCTTTATTTTCTCAGCGCCTATTTTATGCAAGATATTCGGCTCTGGAAAGTTCTGAGCTGGATTATCCCGATTGCGGCCATCCCGATGTGTTTACTGACTATTTTGCGGGCCACTTTGTTTTCCGCCAATTTCAGTGCGGGGCATTTGGGCGAGTCGCTCAACGGTTTTAATCACGATACCGCTTTGATTTTTATCTTCCTGCTTTTCTGGTGCGTTACCAAGTTCGTGCTGAACGGCAATTGGCAAGAGCGGTTCTTTGGTGGGCTACTTATCCCTGCCGCCGTGATTTGTCTCTTTATCTCGCAACGTCGGGCGGCTTTCGCAGTGCTGGCGGCCTGTGGGGTAGTTTTGCTGGCAGTCCTGCTTTTGCGGCGACCCAAAATTTTCGCCACAATGGTAGTCATCCTGGCCTTTGTTATTCCGCTCTACATGGGAATATTCGGCAATGATACCGGCCCGGCGGGGATGGCGGCCAGAGCTTTTAACTCGGCTACGGCAGAGCGCGGTTCTCGCGATTATAATTCCGACCTGTTCCGCAAAATCGAGAAATCGAATGTCCAGCAAACCATTGCGGCCCAACCGCTCACCGGGGTAGGGTTTGGACAAAAATTTACCCGTTACCAGGAAGCTCTCGATTTGGAGGGTTTTGTCTGGCAGGATTATACCCCCCACATTCAGGTTTTATGGCTCTGGCTTAAAGTTGGGATGTTTGGCTGGATGATTTTCTGGTTTATTATTTGCAATGCCCTGTTCAAGCTGGGCCAGATAGTCAAGCGCGGTAAGCTGGGCCAGCAAATGAATGTCTGTGTAATCGCGGGGATGATTATAGTCGGAATTATGGTATTTTCCTATGTGGATTTAGGGTTGTATAATACTCGTATGATGTTTCTAATGGGGGTTTCGATTGGCCTGCTCGAAATCGCCTATCGCAGTCTTGCGCCCTTACAATCCAAACAATCCAAATCGCTCCCGGCTACGGCAGCCAATAGCGAGCTAGAGAAAGAGTTAGTCGTCGTTTAACAATTCAGTCGCAGGGTTAAACCAGCTTTGATTTGAAGCAGAACGATTGCAACAATTATTATCGGTTATCATCGGGACTCATTTTATTTAGAGGTCAACTTCGTGGAAATGCCGCCAAAAACCTATAGCCAGAACCTGAAAGAGTTGCTCGCCGCTAACGATTTACCACATTTCACGGTTATTATCCCTAGCTATAATCGCCAGGAGCGGTTAGCCCGCGCCTTGCTCCAGCTTAACAAACAGCGCTATCCGATGGAGCGACTGGAAGTAATTGTAGTGCTGGATGGCTGTCAGGATAATTCGGCTCAACGGGTCGAAGAATTGCGACCTCAGCTTAAATATAAGCTAAAGGTAGTCAGCCGTTCCCAGGGTGGCCCCGCCGCCGCTCGCAATACCGGGGTGCTGGCGGCAAGCAGCGAATATATCCTTTTTCTGGATGACGATGTAATGGCAACCCCCGATTTGATTCTCCAACACTGGGCGCAGCATTCGCAGGATGCTGAGGCGATTGTGGTCGGCACAATGTCCACCCCTACCGACCACCGCCGTCCGGTCTGGATCGGTTGGGAAGAATACATTTTGGAAAAACAGTACCGCGAGATTGTAGACGGCCTTTATCCTTTTACCTCGCGGGCCTTTTACACCGGCAATTGCTCGATGCGCCGCAATTGGGTAATCGAAGCCGGAATGTTCGATGAAAATTTCAAACGCTATGAAGATGTCGAGTTGGGTTGCCGCATGGAAGCGTTGGGAGCGCATTTTTATTTTAATCCCCAGGCTATTGGCTACCATTATGCCTACCGCAGCTTTAAATCGTGGCTCAAGGCCCATTATTATTATGGAGTTTATGCCGTAAAACTGGGTCATGAAAAAAAGGTGGCATGGATATTGCCTGCAACGTATGTGGAATTTAGCGAGCGTCACTGGTTGACCCAACAGGCCTCCAACCGACTATTAAACCATCAATTTTTACAACAAGTAGTCGCACGTGTATTGCTAGGGCTGGCATGGATAGCAACCCTGGTTCGGCAGGAACGGCGTGGTTATCAAATGTTGAGCGGAGTTGCCAACATCTTTTTCTGGCAGGGATTTAACGACGAACTCAAGGCCAGCAAGGTCACTTCGATGGGTGTACCACTAACCCAGCAGAATGTAGGAGTTTAAGAATGTCCAGGCCATATCGGTTCGGTTTTGCCCTTACTACGGTCATCGGCAACCAGCGCCGCTATCTAAGTCTACGGAAGTATGCCGAGCGGGATAGCGAGGTAGAATGTATCTGGGCCCCCATTAGCTATGATGTTGACCACAGCCCTTTCCGATGGTTGCCTCACGCCCTGGGGGTGCGAGCGACGGTCTTGCGGGAAGCTTGGCCGGTGCTTGGGCAAATGAACCGGCTGGATGCCGCGATGTTCCACATCTTCGAGCCTTTCACGATGGCGGCTTTACGGAGTCTGGTACGCACAAAACGACCAGTCCTGGTAGTTAGCGAAGACCGTCCGCCCAATTCCGGTAAGCCCGATTACCCTTTTTATGAAGAGCTGGCGCGGGCTGAGTGGCGACGCAAGTTGCGGTTTCAGATCGAAGTGGCTTGCGCCCGACGAGCAGAGCTATTCTTTCCGTTTTCGCAATGGGGGGCGGACATGCTGGTGCGGGATTGCCAGATTGACCCGGCAAAGGTTCATCCGATTAATGTGGGCCTCGATTTGGAAAACTGGACTTACCGGCCCAAAATTTTTACTGGAACCGAAAATAGCGGACAACTCCCCAAAATTCTTTTCGTCGGCGGGGATTTCGAGCGAAAAGGTGGTAATCTGCTGCTGGAGGTTTTCCAAAATCGCTTTGCAGGGCGGGCCGAACTTCATTTGGTCACAAAACAACCGCCGCCGGATTTGCTTTCGCCCAATATTCACATTTACCGCGATTTAGGCCCGGATGATAGCCGGTTGCTGGATTTATACGCCCAGAGCGACCTTTTTGTAATTCCTACCAAGGCCGATTTTCTGCCCTGGGTTTCGCTGGAAGCAATGGCAACTGGTCGTCCGGTAATTGCGACGCGGGTCGCCGGGTTGCCGGATGTCATCAAAGATGGGCAGAATGGATTTTTGATAGAGGTAGATGATACCCAGGCTTTGGGAGAGCGAATTGAGTTATTGCTGGGGGATGCCGGATTGCGTTCCCGCATGGGCATGGCTGGGCGGGCTTTGGTCGAGCGCGAATTTGATGCCGCAGTCTGTGTGCCGCGCTTACTAAATGTCATCAAAGCCGAGGTAGACAAAGCGCGGGGGCGGGTCAACCGGCGACCTTTGGTGGCAGCCTGAACCGATTACAATATGTAGTTTCTTACAGAAAACCGTTATTGCTGACTAACTTCACGCCGCAATCTTGAACCACGGGTTTATAACCAACGGGACTTGGGACACTGGGTTAAATGGGTCTAATACCGGTCTGAAATAGCTTCAGGCCGGTGGCAGGTTGCCGCCCAAAAAGGGGCGAGCAGTAAATTATGGGAACGGAAGGATAAGGTAGGGCGTGTTAGGCCAAAACCAACCAGGTCTTCGTAAGGTTGCCTTGATATGTGAAGGTACAGAAAGCGGTTTTAGCGGCTTTCAAAATTATGTCTTGCTATTGGCGCGTCATCTCGACCCGTCTCGCTATCAGTCGGTGGTAATCGGCATGGATTATAACTATCGCCAGTTGCAGACCGAATTTTTGGAACGAGTAGAAGCGTTTGGTATTCCCGTCGAAGTTTTGCCTTCTACTCGTCTAAAAAAGCCCTGGCGGGCCGTAGCTGATTTGAAGAATCTGGGCCAGATTTTTCGCACCCACAAAGTAGATATTGCTCATATTCATACCTGCAAACCATTGGGAGCGCGTAAAATTGTCCTGGCGGCGCGTTTGAAGCAAGTGCGCGGGGTGTTGCGAACCGAACATATGCCGCCCTCGGTAACGCTACAAAATGAAGCCGCCGAAGGTTACGGACGACGCAGCATCGGCTTTTTTGACTGGCTGACCGATAGGATTGTGACGGTCAGTGAGGCAGACAAAGCAGAACAGGTTCGACTAATAGGTCGCAATCCCGCCAAACTCTATCGCTCTTATTCTGGTATCGAGCTGGCCCAGTTTGACCCTGACCACGATGTGGGATTGGCTAAAGCCCGTCTGGGTTTGAATTCGGCCTTACCGGTGGTCGGGGCAGTCGGACGGTTGCATCCACAAAAAGGCTTTAGTCATTTTGTCGAAGCTGCCGCCCTGGTTGTGCGCCAATATGGAGCGGTTAATTTTTTATTGGTGGGTAGTGGCGAATTGGAAAACGAATTGCGTCAGCAAGTAGAAGAGGCCGGGTTGCGCGAGTCCTTTCATTTCGTTGGGTTTCAGGAGGACATTCGGCCCTTCGTTGAGGCGATGGATATTACCGTAATGCCGTCGCTCTATGAAGGCTTGCCGCTTACCTTGCTGGAATTTATGGCCCTGGGCAAACCTTCGGTTGTAACCGACTTGCCGTGCTTTAGCGAAGCTCTTGGCGATGGCCCGGCGCGGTTGGCAGTTCCGGGGGGTGATAGCCGAAGTCTGGCCCAGGCCATCACCGGGCTGTTGAATGATCCGACTTGCCGTCGCCAGATGCGCCAGGCGGTGCTGGAACGGATTCAGCGCGAATTTAGTGTCCAGCGACTAAGCTCTGATATGATGAATCTGTATGACAGTATTTTGGAAAAAAGACAACCGGTCCCGGTAAACTATTCGCCGGGGCTGGTAGATTTTCGGCCTACCCAGCTCACGATTGAAGATTAAAGATTAGATATTGATAATTTTGACGAGTAACAATTCAGCCCAGAGTTCAAGGGCGACCACATAAGTCGCCTCTACCGCCCAATCCCTGTAGGGGCGACCCTATGTGGTCGCCTCCCGATGTAATAATCGTTGGAGATACGTAATGCTAAAATCTAATTCTAAACCCCTATCTCAAAATAGTGAGCCGGATGCTACCCCGGTCGCGGCTCTCTCCCCAAACGCGACTACCCGCCAAAATTCGGCTTCTCCCTTGCCAGGCAAGCAACTCCTGATGGTGATTAATGCCGATACCTCTCGGCAGCCTGCTTTTCCGGCAGACCGCTCCTCCGAGCGTCTGGCGGATTATACCGCCCTGAAAGCCACCCTCGGCGGCGAGGTGCTGGATTGGCAGAATATTCAGGCCAGCTTTGGGGGCAGATTATTGGCTAAAATCGCGGGCAAAGGTTCGGCCCTGGCCTGGTTAGCTTTCCAGCGCCGCTCGCAACATAAGATTTTTTATTGTGATAGCGAAAATAATGGTCTGTTACTAGCCGGGCTTTTTAAGTTGAGCCGCACCAAAAAGCCGCTGATAATGATTGGACATTGGATAACCCCTTCCAAAAAGGCGTTTTTGTTTAGAAGGCTCAAATCCAATATTACCCGCCTGCTGTTACATTCCAGCACCCAATACGAGAAGGCCCAAGCGCAATTGGGTTTTTCGGCCCAAAGCTTGCAATTAATTCCCTATCAGGTAGATACCGAGTTCTGGCATCCGGCCCAGGCCCACCCTGCTTCAACCGAGCGGCCCTATATCTGTACTGCCGGGCTGGAATTTCGGGATTACCCGACCCTGATTGAGGCGGTGCGCGACCTGGATATAGATTTGAAAATAGGCGCGGCCAGCCACTGGTCGAAGCGCAAGGATTCTACCTTATCCCAAAATGTATCGCCCCGCGTCGAAATCCGCTCCTATAACTATACCGAATTGCGCGACCTGTATGCCGGAAGCAAGTTTGTGGTTGTGCCACTTTACGACGTGGATTTTCAGGCCGGAATTACCCTTATTCTGGAAGCGATGGCGATGGGTAAGGCCGTGATTACCACCCGTAGTGAAGGTCAAGGCGATACCGTGATTGACCGCCGCCTAACGACCCGCCATGGTCCGCTCCGGCCCACTACCGGCAGTTTTGCCAACCTGTATGGTGCGCCCGAACTTGAACCGACGGGCTTTTATGTCAGTTGCGAAAATGCTCAGGAACTGCATCGGGCTATTCAGCATTTGCTCGACCATCCCCAAAAGGCCCTCGAAATGGGCCAGGCGGGTCGTCAAGCCGTCGAAAAACTGATGAGCGTCGAGTTGTTTGCTTCACGGATTCAGGAAGTAGTTTTGGAGGCCCTTAATTCACCTCGCTAATGACTTTTGCTTTTACATAGGGAGTATATTCTAAATGTCAGTCAGTCGCTTTACCTTTGTTATAGAACAGACCCTGGGCCACATCACCATTACCAAGAACTGGCGCAAGGCGGTTGAAGCCGACCCGCAGGTTATAGTTAGCTGGCTGCCAATTGAATTTACACCGCAAAGCTGGCCCGAAAAAATTCCCCTAATTCGGAATAACTGGTCATTGCGCGGCAGCATCCAGGCCCGCCGAGCGATAAAAGCCGCCCAACGCACCCAGGGTCGCCCCGACCTCTATTTGTTTCATACTCAGGTTATTTCGTTGCTTTCGGTGAATTGGCTGCGTCGCCGCACCCCGGTAGTTATTTCGCTGGATGCGACCCCGATTAATTATGACCGGATTGGGGCGGCCTACGGACATCAGGTGGGTAGCGTCCCAGTCGAAAAACTCAAGTTTTGGCTCAATCGGCGGGCAATGCAGGGCGCAGCTCGGTTAATAAGCAGTTCGCAGTGGGCGCGGCAATCGCTGATTGATGACTATGGAATTTCGCCCTCCAAAATCGAGGTTATTCCCTACGGTACGGATTTAGCCTTTTGGGACAATCCGGGGTCTAAACCCGCTCATCCTGAAGGTAAAGTCCGGTTGCTTTTTGTGGGGGGTGATTTCGAGCGCAAGGGTGGAAAATTATTGCTGGATTGCTTCAAGACGACCTTTGCCGATAGCTGTGAGTTGCATCTGGTAACTAAAGCCCCGGTTGAGGCTAGTAACAATGTCTTTGTCTACCCGAATATTCAGGCCAACAGCCCCGAATTGCAGGCCATCTTCCGCCAGGCTGATATTTTTGTGCTGCCGACCGAGGCGGATTGTTATCCCAATGCAATTATCGAGGCAATGGCGGCGGGGCTGCCGGTGGTTTCGACTAACATCGGGGCAATTGATGAAATGGTGCAGGAAGGTGAAAGCGGCTATCTCCTTCCGCCCCGCGATGGTCCGGCCCTGTCGAAAGCCCTGACCCGGTTGGTGGAGGATGCCGAATTGCGGCGCGAGATGGGCCACAAAGCGCGTCAGGCCGCCGAAATTAACCACGATGCCCAGAAGATTGGTCAAAGTCTTCTCGCCCTCTGCAAGTCCCTGAGCGAGGCCGAACCTTTGCCCGGTTCAACTCCTGAACTTACTTTGAGTAAATAAGCGAAATAGCCTTATTAAAGCGTCAGGAATTTGGGCCGGAACTCCGCTAGGTGCTAGAAAGCGACTGATGATAACCTTCGTATCAATAACAACCCTCATAGATGATTATTGGTGCGAATTGCCTGGACTGCTTCATGGGCTAACGCATCTGCTTCTTCGGGAGAAAGATTAACTTGTTCAGAAATAGCCCGCATTTTATCAAAAAAGGCTTTACGTTCCCGCTTCCATTGCTCATACACACTCAACGGAACGGTACAACGGCGGCTACCGGCTGACCGTTACGTCCCACACAATCTTATCGCCCTTTACCTCAACCTCTCTCAGGAATTTACCAAAATTACGGGTAATTTCTGATGCTCCGATTATTTTTTCCATGACACTTGCTACTTTCATTTAACGGAATGCAAATTACATAATATATGTAATTACTGTATATTCCATACCACTAAGCAATTCAAAACTCAAAACTATTTCTCCTACCCCTATCCCTCCCAACGGTGGGTCAGGTGAACGATGCCACTGCCGGTGGTCGGGCCTTCTACTTCAAAGCTACAGGCTTTATAGCGATATTCGTAGGTTTCGTTCCAGTTTTGCGCGTAGACCCCCAGCGATATAAAATATGAGCCGCGCACCAATGGCAGCGAGCCAAAGTACATATTGAGATGGTGTGCGCCGGGCGGGAGTTGCCCGACCAGCGTCCCATCCTCCTGACTGTTGACCTCGTAGCATTTCAGCCCGTCAGCATTCCGCAACGTCACCATGAATATTGGCTGGTTGACGGCAGTTTGGGCAGTATAGTTTATTTGCAAAACCAGGGGGTCGCCCGAAAGCAAAGTCTTGACCGGTTGCCCGGTTTCATCGAAAAGCTGAATTTCATCAAACTCAATATTGGTCGCGCCGGTCCGCATTTCTTTGGTCGGGGCAGTAGGTCGAAAGCCGGTTTCGTTGCGGGCGACACTGGTGGAATTAGCCGCACTCGCCCCGGCAACCGCGACCAGCTCGCTCTTTTTAGGGCTAGTTTCGGTTTCCGGTAAGATGGCTATCGCGGCGGCTTTGGCAGCGGCGGGCGAAAGCTGTGAGCCTTTTTCAAAGACCCGGTTGCGGTAGCGTTCAATAATCTCTTTAGTTTGGCCTTGCGCTCGAACCTTGCCGTGTTCCAGCCATACTACCTCGTCGCAGACCGCATTAATCTGCTCCATCGAGTGCGAAACCACAATAATTGTTTTGCCCTTCTCTTTCATCCCCAGAATGTGATTTAGGCATTTTTTCTGAAAGGCCAAATCCCCTACCGCCAATACTTCGTCCACCAGCAAAATATCGGGATCGAGATTGATTTCAGTCGAAAAGGCCAGCCGCACAAACATTCCGCTGGAATAGGTTCGGACTGGGCTATCAATAAAGTCCTGTAACTCGGCGAATTCGACCACTTTTTCGAGCCGGGCCAAAGCCTCTTTGCGGGTCAGCCCGGCAATAATGCTGCCGGTTATAACGCTTTCGCGGCCCGTAGCTTCCTGGCTAAACCCCGCTCCCAGTTCCAATAGACTGCCGAGCCGCCCTTTGCGGGAAATTTTTCCTTTGGTGGGCTTGCTCAAGCCGCCAATCAGCCGCAAAAGAGTACTTTTGCCCGCCCCGTTATTGCCGATTAAGCCCACCGTTTTGCCTTCGGAAATTTCCAGGCTGACTCCCTGCAAGGCCCAATATGACTCGCGGTCAGCCCAATAGCGAAAGCGACTGGCAACTGCACTCTTGATAGTCCGGGGACGTTGCCCGGAGTTTACATAATAACGTTTCCAAACGTCATTTATTTCGACTACCTTTTGTTTCATTTTGTTTTGCTAATCCATTTCCTACAAACTGATTACATTTCATCTACAAAGCTATATTTCAGGCGACTAAAAACCGTCCAGCCTACTCCCAGCACCGCCAGAGAAATCACCAGGACTATCGCCAGCATAAATAAATCGGGCGGCTGGCGGTCAAAGTAAATGCTGCGGTAGGCCTGGATAATATGAGTGAGCGGGTTCAGATTGATGAGCAGGACATATTTATTATCGCTTTTTATCTGGTAAAAAATTGGAGTAAGATAAAACCAGACTGACACCAATACATTTACAATGTGGGTGACATCTCGGAAAAATACGTTGGTAGCCGACACCAGCAAGGCCAGCCCCAGAATAAAAATAAACTCGATACCCATCACCAGAGGCAAGTATACCAAAGTCCAATTAGGGGTCAGCCCATTGATAAGCAACACTCCGAAAAGTACCGGCATCGCCAGCAAATAATTGACCATATTGGTCGTGACCGAAATAATCACAATCATTTCGGTCTGAAATTGAGGTTTGCGAACTAAATCGCGGCTTTGGGTCAGGCTATAGTTGGCGTTGTTGACGGTACTGGCGAACCAGTTCCAGCCCAGCAAGCCGGTGAAGATATAAGCGGTATAGTTGGGAATACCCAGCGGCACGACCCGCTCAAAGATGAAGCTGAAGATAAGCAGCGAGAGCAAGGGGTTTATTTGCGCCCATAAAATCCCCAGCACCGAACGCCGATAGTGTAGCTTGATGTCGCGCACCACTAGATTGCTGACCAAATCCCATTGATAATTTATAGTTCTTAGATTTAGCATATTTCCTTAATTTTACGATTTGCCCCCAAAGGGGGCGAGGCCGCGATTTACGATTAAAACCTCGTCTACTTCTTCTTGCCCAAGTCTTATGTACGTTTCGGGTTGAGGTGGGCGGGGCGGCAGGAGTTGAATGGGTCTGGCTTGTTGGCGGCCTCGCAAGTAAGCTAAAGGAGCATAAAACGCGCCCAAAAGCTCCTGTAAAATCAGCGAAAGGGGATAATCATAGCTGCCGCTTAGTTGGGCGCGAATTCGACCTCCGCCCCAATGCCACAGCCAGTGCCAGAGCGTCCAGCCCACGATGGCCCAACGCAAGCCCGGATTGCGCCGCCACGCGGTTATTAGATAAACTCCTGTTCCAGCCCCAAAACTGAAAGATTGTCGCCGTAGGGCCGCCATATCGCGGCGGTGCTGATGCCAGACCAGGGCGGTGGGTTGATATTGGGCGGTCATACCTTGTACTAAAACCCGCTGAAAAATCTCAAGGTCTTCGCCGCCAGTCGCAGGCGAACCCGTCCCTAACCCGGTATCAAAATCGCCGATTAGCTCGAAAACCCGCCGACGAAAGGCCATATTTGCCCCCGCCCCTAAGTCGGACGACTGAATCAGCCCGAAACGATTTTGCAACCGCCCGGCGACAAAACGCTTTGACCGGAACCCACGAAACATCGCCCCGTAAGCTTCGGCCCAACTCTGGGCGACGGTTTCCAACTCCATCGGCAACGTCAGACCAGTTACAAGCATCACGGCGGGGTCGGAAAAGCCCTCCGCCAACCCGTGTAACCAGTCGCGGTCTACCTTCACATCATCATCGGTGAAAGCAATCAGGTCGTAGCGGGCTTCCCGCAAACCCCGATTGCGAGCGTTACTCAGACCGGGGCGGTCTTCCCGGACATAGCGAAAAGGGGTAGCCGCCACCAACCGGGCGGTCTGGTCATCAGTAGGAGCATTGTCCACCACAATAATTTCGTATTCAGGGTAATCCAGTTTGGCAAGAGCGTCCAGACAGCGCCTTAGTATCAGGCTACGATTGCGCGTGCAGATGACGACGCTGATAGGCGGACGGGGAGTGGTAAAGGGTAATTCTGCCAAACCGGACGGTGGCGGGGTCAGTTGCAGTTGGTCTTGCAAAGCTTTCCAAACTAGCGGTGGGGTCAATTCAAGGTCGGGGACAGTGGTATTTAGTTCGATTTCCGCTACTCCCAGTGGTTGCCGTCCGCGACGAACCAGCACCCAGACCTGTCCATAGCCCGCCAGATTTTGGCCTGCTTCAAATTCAAAGGGCTTTAGTAAATCGTATTCAATTATCAGGGTTTTGGGAGAACGCCCGGTGATGAGCGGTAGCCGTTGGTGGGTCGGGCCGGGTTCAGGCCAGCTATATTCGGCTATCTCCGAAGGTGTAGGCAGCAATTGTCCTGGCGGTAGCCAACGCCGCAACTCGCTATAGCGCCCTGCCAGCATTCGTAATAGTTCAGGGTCGGACTTTTCAGAGAGCGCGGCGTAAACCTGGGCCGGTTCTAGTCGGGCGGCCCCGGCTTGGGCTGGTACATAACCGACTATCCGACGACCATAGCGCAGGGTGAGGCCGAGGGCCGGGTTTTGGGGCAGGCTTTCCGCTAAATTTGTCCAGTTCAGCGCCAAATCAAGGTCGGCATTCTCTTTTGGCACCGAGCGGCGGGCCTGAGTTATCAACCGCTGCCACCCGGCCTGGTCGCCCAATTCCTCGCAGATTTTTTGCCAGTAATAATAGTCGCTGATTGCCCCGCCCAATTTGGTTTCAGCCCGCTCAATTTTCAGCAATCGGGCCACGAACCAAAAAAGATAGATTAACCCTAGCCAGAACCGGACGCTCAAAGGTCGTTCCCAGCCCCAACTCCATAGCCGCCCCCGCAATAAGCCTCGTCCCTGATAGGCCAACTTGAACTGATAGAACAATTCGGGATATTTTCGCAAGAGCAATAGCTCGGCCTGAGCTTTCTGGCGGGCGGTTCGGGCATCGGGGCGGGTAGTTCGGACATCAGGGTTGGGCAGGTGTTGAAAGCGCGTACCAGCCTGGATTAGGCGAATTGCCAGGTCAAGTTCCTCGGCGGGAAGACAGCCCGCTAGTGGCTCAAAACCGAAACCGCCCACCTGCTTAAAAATCGCCTTTGGGAGCGCAAAGTTGGCGGCGCAAAAATCCTGAAAAGTGTAGCGCGGTTGCATTCCAGCCTCCGCCAGCAAATAGTTTCGCCAGGGTAAATAGCCTAACCAGAGCGGCTTTTTAACCAGTTTATCGGGCGGTTCGGGCAGTCGAATACCCAAAGTTACTCTACCGGGGTGAGCTGCCTGAGCCTTCAAATGGCACTCAAGCAAGTCGGGGGCGGCGATTATATTTTCATCCAGAAAGAGCAAGATTGGGGCGC
>JBBRSG010000046.1:0-42541 GCA_038245615.1 Chloroflexia bacterium
CCCCCGACCCCCGACCCCCGAAGAACTGCCCAGCAAAGCGAGTAGCCCGGACAGTACGGCTGGCCTGGAGCGCCCTTAAATCTTGCTCGAAGTGGGTCAGGGTGCGGCGCAGTTCGTCCCTTTCAAGGGTGGTCTGTTCAAGCTGAGGCCGCAATTCGACGGCTTCATCGGAGAGCGCGGCATTTTCCAACTTTAGCTGACGATAGCGAGCTTCAAGCTGGTTCAGGCGACTTTCTTGTTGCTGCAATGAGTTTTGCAAAGCGGCTATAGCCTCGGCAGTTCGAGCCGGAGCGGGAGCGGGTTTCAGCAGGTTTTCATCCAAGGGTGTATCTCAATTTTACCTTATGCAATGCCAAAAATGACTATTTGGAGCTAACTTCACCGCGTAAGTTTCAAATGTCACAAAACTTAATAAAAAATTCACAAACTACTAGCTAATTCGACATAACTACGTAACATTTAAAATCTATACTTTTAGCAGGGTCAACTAGCTATAGTTCGCCGGGGTACATATTTGTAGTTTTGGTAATTCAACTAATCCAATCATAGATTCGAGAACGTCCATGTCCACGTCTACGCCAGGATGTATTGAATTAGAAAAGTTCAATACATCTAACCTCGAAACCGTTAAACGCCACTTTATCCAACTATGGGCCTCCAAACCGCGCTCCGCTACCTTCTGGCAAATCGCCCGTCAGTATTGCGAAACCCACCCGGAGCAAGAGACTTATCTGGCGGTTTGGTTGTTCAGCCAGCTACGCCAGCACCAGCCCCAACTAAGTCCCTTTAGCCACCCGGCATTGCTGGCCTGGGCCACCGCCGAAGATTACCTGACGCACTTCAGCATCAGCCCAGACCGGAATAGAAGTGCTACCGGGCCGCTAGAGCGGGCGGTATAGTCAGCCAATCAACTCTGAATCGCCCGGAGTACAGCATCCTGGAGCGGGCGGTCAATCAGGGCTTGCATGTGGTTTACTTTGTAATCCTGGTGTTGCGCTCCGAACGGAGCGGGCCAGTGACTGCTTTCCAGGCTCACCGCCGAGTCGCCATTGTGTAGCTCCTTCATCCCGCCGTATTTGTCATCAAAACTGGTTCCTTTAGAAATCAGACTGACCAGAAGCGGGCTGATTGAACCGATGAGGTGCAGAGCCTGGCCCATTACGCACAAGAAGACATCCATAAATACCGGGTTTGAGCCGCCAAAGCTGTAATACTGGACTCCCGGTATTGGTTGCTCGTCCGGGGCGAGACCCTGTAGCATGGCGCTATCAGGGTTTAGCTCATTAAAGCCGGGGCTGGTCGCCATCGTCCCGAAAGAGTGAAGCATCGAAACCCGAATAGTGTTGGCTACGTCGTTCAGGTGCTTTTCCAGAGTACTATCCACAAATCGCTGAATTGGGCCGGGCAGATTATTTCCCAAAATATTAAAATTCATATCGTTGTGCAGGAAATCATTGTAATCGTTAGCCAGTTTGGGCATCCAGCTACCGTGATGGGGAGTACACAGGGTAATGACCTTCCGCAGATGTGGTACGCCACCCACGCCAAGCTGTTTGAGAGCGTTGCGGGTCACGAGGCCACCCCGACTATGTGCCAGGATAATCAGGGCTGGGACGGTGCCGCCGTTAGCCGCAACGTCGGCTTCGTAAGGTTGAAATACCTGGGTTTCGAGGCCTTTCAAAATTGCTACCAACTCGTTTACCGCGAACTCAATCAGGTCGCCGGGCTTGGCTTGACTGAAATTGACATAACTGAGATTGTTGTTGTGCAACATCTGGGTGTAGCTCAGAGCCGCGCCCGCTTTGTAGGCCGGAGAAGTACCGACCCCTTTGGTTTCTTTGGGCGGACGAGCATTAATGTCAAAGAGCCAGGTATCATTCGGGTTCATTCCGATTGGGTCGCCAAAGTGACGGAAATTGCCGCCGATACCGTGTACCATCACAATAATCGGCCCACCGACCTGCCCCGCAAAAGCTTCCAAGTCGAATATGGCACTTTCGGCAGTACATTGGGTTTGAAAATTCCGCATTAATTCTTCAAATCGCGCCTGATCCATTCTTGCTGCCTCTTTCTGCTTACCTCTTTCTGTCACATCGGGGAACGCTACCGCTAGTTTAGCGCGATTTGGCGCTTATCGCAAACTCTTTGGGGAATCTAAAATCTAAAATCTAAAATCTAAAATCTAATGTTTCTGTATTTCACTGACCACTGACCACTTTCAAGCGTAAATCGTAAATCCTTTCTGTCCGGCTAATTTCATTATAAAATAAGACCCCGGCTGATCCAGCCGGGGTTATCTTCACTAGCTAAGGCTCGGTATGTTTCATAGTAGTTTTGAGTTTTGAATTTAACATATCTCAAAACTCATAATTCAAAACTCAGGAAGTTAGGTTATTTGTTGAATAGATAATTCTCCTGACAGGTTTGACAGCGCCACATCGTGCCTTGACGGAATGGCTGCAAGGGCCGACCACATTTGCAGGCATAGCCGGTTAGCCGGGCCGGGTGGCCTATCACCAGGCCGTGTTCCGGGACATCACGGGTGACGACTGCCCCCGCTCCAATCATGGCGTAAGCTCCGATGCGCACTCCTGGCAGAATGACCGCCCGCGCTCCAATCGAAGCCCCGTAGCCGACCAGGGTACATTCCAGTTCCCATTCACCTTCGCCCTTCAAGCGTCCGTCGGGGTGCAGAGCGCGGGGATAGCGGTCATTGGTAAAGGTGACGTGCGGGCCGATAAATACTCCGCTTTCAATCATCACCCCCTGATAGATGCTGACATAGTTCTGCACCTTGACGCAACTGCCCAGAATGACATCGCGGTCAATATAGACCCCTTTACCCAGGTTACATTGCTGGCCCAGAATTGCCCGCTCCCGGATTTGAACCTGTTGCCAGATACGGCAACCCGGCCCAAGTTGGGCCTGTCCCGAAACATCCGCCGAAGGATGGATAAAAATACGTGCGTCATATTCTTCCGAGGCCGGTTGGATATTATCGGGGGTCTCGGCCCGTAAAACCCCGGACGGAGGCGCTTGTAAAGGGGCTACTAACGGAATAGGCTGTTCTAGGCTTTCGGCGGCAGAGTAGACCGAAACCGGTCGCAATAATGGGCCTGGCACCCGGCTACTATTACGGATTTTGCGAGGCGTAATATCATCATTAGGTGGTTGAGAATTTTTAGCACGTGGATTTCGCACGGCACGAGAAAAAGAAACAGACATCTTTGCTCCTTCCAGGGTAATGTATCTCGCGGCATTGCGAGGCTGACCCAACATTGGGTTCAAGAGTGGTCAGCCAGGTGTGGCTGGAACATCTTGTATTATATAAATTTTTATTTAGCTGTTATATGGGAATACAGCAAGCGAAATAGTAAAAAACCTTCTTCAAATTTTCTTCAATTGCGAAATCATCCATTCGCTTATAATTGACCCTATACGGCCCTCGCCGTCTGATATAGCTATACTAACAGGTCGGGGTGAAAAACAGCCAGTATATGACCCCCTGGTTTAATTAATCTTCTTTAATATAGAAATTTTGCTCAGAAAAAGCCTGTGCCAGCATTAAGAATCAGAGATTAATATCATCTGTTCACTTGGCTTCTAAAATAATTTATATTTCAGAGGCCATATTAGCCTCAATAGCCGGAATATGAGGTTGGTTATATACAATCTTAATTAAAACCTGACGATTTTTATATATTCGTAACATTAAAGTATTGACAAACATATGAACATGAAGTATATTCTAACCAGGAAGAAAGTACTAGTTGGCTTTAGTACTTGCCCTCTCAGCAGTGATTCGGGCAGATAGCCGCTATCCCAAATGTAACAAGGGTTCCGGGGTCCTCATTTCAGGTAAAACTAGCGTCGCAGCAACTTTGTAGCAAGCCAGGCCTCAAGCCTGATGTAATTATTTTAATCCAGGCCAGGGACATTTTAGACCCAGCCAGCAACGATTAACCATATTTCCAGTAAAGTCATACTACTCGGCAGTGCTGCCAGTCGGTTTATTTTCCAACCGACAGGTGGTCTTGTTATTGGTCGGAGGCACTTGATGAATATTTTAGTAGTGGATGATGACCCCATGTCCCGCAAAATGTTGAGCTTTTTGCTCCAGGGCGAGGGTTTTGAAGTGGTAATGGCCGAAAGTATTCGGGCCGCTCGCTCGATTTTGTCCCGCGACACCCCTTGGCTCATCTTGCTGGATGTCAGCCTACCCGATGGCGATGGTTTTGCTTTCTGCCAGCGTTTAGGCGAAGAAGAGCCGCATATTCCGGTTATCATGCTCACCTCCCGCAGTGGTCACAATGACAAATTAAACGGCTTTAAATACGGCGCAGATGACTATGTGGTGAAACCTTACGACCATAGCGAACTGGTGGCCCGGATTAAAGCAGTTTTGCGCCGCACCAGCCGGGTACAGCCCCATTTGGTACAAGACCATCTGCGGGTCGGCGATTTGGAACTCTTCATGAGCGAGCTAAAAGTTAAAAAAGCCGGGCGCAAGTTGATAGATTTGACCCCGACTGAGATGAAGATTCTTTCAACTCTGATGGTGAACGTCGGTAAAGTCCTCAATCGTTCCAGCATTGCCGAAGCTGCCCTGGGGGTAGATTACGGCGGGGCTTCCAATCTGGTAGATGTCTATGTCCGGCGCTTACGCAAGAAGCTGGAACTTGACCCGGCTAACCCTAAATATATTGAAACCATTGTAGGTTCGGGTTATCGGCTGTCTAAACCGGCCTAAGAACAGAAGAATTTAGAATAAAATGGAATTGATAAATGGTGTAACCAATCGAGCGACTAGCTCGACGGTCAAGCTTAAAATCCAACCCCTACCGGAAACCGAGTCAGAGTTTGCGGCGACGGTGGCCCACGAATTACGGACTCCGTTGCACACTGCGGCGGGGTTTTTGTCGTTTTTGTTGCAGGGTATGGCTGGACAGCTTTCACCGATGCAACGCGATATGCTGGCCTCCGTCGCTACCAGTATCGAACAGGCCCAGTTGATAACCGAGGACTTGTTGTGTATGGCGGCTATCGAGCAAGGCCAGTTGCAGCTTGATCTCAAGCCTTTGAATTTGCGAGAATTGGTGCGTGAGGAAATGTATCAGTTGCGGATGATGGCTGAGGCTGCCAACATCACCCTGGAAGGTGTAAATCTGGAAGGCGAGGCCTGGTTGGTGCAGGGCGCACGCAATCGCCTGGGCCAGGGTTTACGCAATCTATTGGTCAATGCGGTCAAGTTTTCGCCGGACGGGGGAACAGTTCGGGTGAAACTGGAACAGCAGGGCGGAGATTATATCGTAAGGGTGGTGGACAATGGGCCGGGCATTCGAGCCGAACATCTGTCCCGCTTGTTCGAGCGCCATTTTCGGGTGAACCCCGATGACCGTCATTTAGCGGGTTACGGGCTGGGTCTCAGTATTACCAAAGATTTGGTCGAGCAGCAAGGCGGGCAGGTCGGGGTAGAAAGTGAAGCTGGCGCGGGTAGTTGCTTCTGGATGAAACTGCCCCGGATTTAGCGTTATACACGGAATAAAAACACCTCCCCTGTATTCAATATAGGGGAGGTGTTTTTATTCCCTAAAATTCAGGACAATCGGGCTTACTTCTCGCCCGAAAGAATCATGTAGACCGTATCGCTGGCCCCTACCCCTTCAATTCCCAGGGCGGGCGCGGCTGAACCGGGAAAGCCCATAACTACTGCCGCTTTACCGTTCTTCTCGTAGGCCAACGCAAAGCCTTTGAGCGGTTCGAGGGTCTTGGTCAAAGTATCCACTTCCGAAACCTTGTTGCTCCAGCCATCCTTGCTAAAGCTGTCGGTGAAACCGGACTTGACCTTATCTACCGAGTCGCTGGTTTTGAAGGCCTCAATTTTGGAGTTCTTGACGTTGGAGGTGGTGAAGGCACTCTTGACCGAGTCATTAAGGCTGACAGCAGTGCCGCCGGTATAGGTAGGGATATTCGCTTCGCCGCAAGCGACCAGCATCAGGCTCATAAGCAGGCCAATCGCCAGTAAAGGTACAATACGCTTGTACATGTGATACTCTCCTTCTTGGTATTCTCTTGGTATTAGGTTGGTTGATGACGCTAAAAGTATTTGGTGCAAATAGATACGGGCAGTGTGCAGTTTACACTCAAATAGCAACCTTGTCAAGTGTCCTATGTCACACATGTAATGTTAAATAGTTCGTTGACAGAGCGGGCCGGACGGTTGAAAGTTGACGATATTAGCCCAATTTGTTATGTTCTTCAGAACCACAAAAATCCGTTTCATTAAATCAGTACTTTCGCCTGGAACGATTTTTCTTGGATGGCGAAACGTTTGATAGACCACCAGAGCATGTTATTTATATTGTGAAAAAGTTACGCCGTAACTTTTTCACAATATAAATATCCCAGGCTTCCACCCGGCTTCAAGTGAAAGTTCTAAACAAAATAAACAAGGATAACCTATGAGCTGGAAAATAGACTTAAACTGTGATATGGGCGAAAGTTTTGGCAATTATAATATGGGCAGCGATGCCGAATTGCTGGATTACGTCACCTCGGCTAACGTAGCCTGTGGTTTTCATGCGGGCGACCCGATGGTAATGGCCCGGACGGTGGGGCTGGCGGCTCAAAAGGGGGTGGCAGTTGGAGCGCATCCGGCTTATCCTGATTTGCAAGGCTTTGGGCGGCGCAGACTGGACATGACGGCGGACGAAATCGAGGCGGTGATACTCTACCAGATTGGGGCGCTGGACGGCTTTGCAAAAGCAGCGGGAGTACGGTTGACCCACGTCAAGGCCCACGGGGCGCTCTATAATGTCGCGGCGGCTGAACCGGCGGTGGCAAAAGCCTATGCCAGGGCCGTCGCCCGCTATAACCCTGATCTGTCGCTGGTCTGTCTGGCAACCTCGCCCATGATGATTGAGGAAGGGCGCAAGGCCGGGCTAGTAGTGCTGCGGGAAGCCTTTGCTGACCGGGCCTATAATGCTGATGGCTCGCTGGTCAATCGGCGGATTACCGGGAGTATGATAAGCGACCCGGAAAAGTCGGCGGAACAGGTCTTACGGTTGGTCAAACAGGGCCAGATTGTAGCATTGGATGGTACAATTCTGGAACTGGAAGCCGATACGGTCTGTGTGCATGGCGATGGCCCGACTGCGCCGCAAATTGTCCGCGCTCTGCGGCAGCACCTGGCCCAGGCCGGAGTAGAAGTGGTCGCGCCCCAATTGCCCGCTATGAGGAGTTAGAAATGGGCCAGCCCGAAGAATTAGCTAACTCCGCCCTCAGCCCCGTCCTTTTGCCAACTCAGGCCGACTGGGAACTCAGGCCAATGGGCGACCGGGCGATTTTAGTGCGGTTGCGTCTGCCCGCCGATAAGCCCTCGCTTAACGATTTGTCATCCCAGGAACGCTATACCCGGATGCTGGCGGCCCGCCGTATGGCGGCTCTGTTTCAGGCGGCAGTCTCGAAAGAACTGGGCTGGCCTGCCGAATTTGTGCCGGGTTACGATAGCGTCCTAGCCCCTTTCGACCCCGACCAACTTGCTCCTGCAATCTTCACTGAATGGCTCTATGCCCAGATTGTCCTGGAAACCGCCGAATGGCAAGCTAACGGGTTGACCGAAGCGGCTAATACTCAGCTACATCGTATCCCGGTGGTCTATGGCGGGGAGCGTGGGCCAGACCTGGAAGCCGTCGCCCGCCGCAACGGTCTTTCGCCGGACGAAGTAGTTAATTATCACACTGCCGCGACTTATACGGTCTATTTGGTAGGTTTTGCGCCCGGTTTCGCCTATCTGGGGGCGCTACCTGCCCAAATAGATGCGCCGCGCCTGGAACGTCCGAGGGCAGCAGTTCCCGCCGGAACAGTCGCTTTGGCGGCGGGTCTGACTGGAATATATCCGCTGGCGATGCCGGGCGGTTGGAACTTGATTGGTTATACCTCCTTGCCTATGTTCGACTCCTCCCAGGAACCCCCGGTGCGCTTTCTGCCGGGCGATAAGGTGCAGTTTTTTAGGCAGGGGTCGGGGAAGCAGGACTGAGGACTGAGGGGGAAAGTAGGGCGGAAGACGGAAGATGGAAGACGGAACAATTTAGGACTGAGGACTGAGGACTGAGAAACTATAATGAGTGATTTAGAGTCGGGGCAAGCTAATTTGTCTTCCGCTCTGGAAGTAATCGCGCCGGGGCTTTTGACGACTTTGCAGGATTTAGGGCGACCTACCGGGCGAAATTATGGTATTCCGCCGGGCGGGGCGCTGGACCGTTTTGCCCACGTCGCGGCTAATCAACTGGTGCAAAATCCGCCGGGGGCGGCGACCCTGGAAATTACTTTGCAAGGGCCACGTTTGCACTTCCAGACTTCGGCCCTGATTGCTATCACCGGAGCGGACTTACGGCCCATGCTTGATAACCAGCCAATCCCGCTGTGGATGTCGGTCTTTGGGCGGGCCGGGCAAACCCTCGAATTTGGGCCAGCCCTCATCAGTGACGATACCTCAAAGCGAAAAAGTTGGGGCGGAAGGGCCTATCTCGCTATTCACGGCGGCTTTGATGCTCCTTTATTCCTGGGCAGTCGCTCGACCTATCTGCGAGCCAAATTAGGAGGCTATGCCGGGCAGGGTCGCGCTCTCAAAGCGAAAGATATTCTCAAATCCGGCCCAATCGAAATCCGCCAATTCCCTGAAGCGGCGGGCCGACTGCTGCCGCCCGAACAGCGTCCCGCCTACGGACGGGCAGTGGCGGTGCGGGTCGTCCCTGGCCCTTTTCAGGAAAATTTTAACCCCGCCGCCTGGCAAAGTCTCCTAAACGCCACTTATACCCTTTCGCATCAGTCCGACCGCATGGGCTTTCGGCTGGACGGGCCGCCCCTGGCGCATGTTTCGCCCACGTTGGCTGAGATTGCAGCTTGTGGGGCGGTTTATGGCGCGATTCAAGTCCCTGCCAATGGGCAACCGATTATCCTGATGGCGGACCATCAAGTCACCGGCGGCTATCCGATTATTGGGACGGTTCTCAGCGCCGATTTGCCCTTACTGGCTCAACTTCTGCCCGGCGATGAGGTACGCTTTTTGGCCTTGACAAGTGGGATAGCCTAACATAATATACACCTAACCATAGTGAGTTCCAGAGTGAGTTAGAAAGCAAGTTACAAAAGCAAATTACAAAGTAAGTAGGCTATGGTGAAAAGCCGCCAATGGGGAAAGAGGGCCAACCAGTCATAATGTCCGAGCAAAGACCGAACTCGTTTTCAATCAAAGAAATTCTCCAGTATGTTCGCAAGAACGCCCAGTCGGGGCGGTTGCTCTTTAACGAAAAGGGCGCGACATTGGCGGAGCTATACTTTAATAAAGGCCACCTAATCCATGCCGTCAATGATAAAGTTCACGGGGATGATGTGGTTTATCAGTTGTTGAGCAACAAGACCGCCGCGATTCGCTGGGAAAGAAATGCTACTCCCCCGGAAGAAACGGTCAGCCGCACCGATGAGATTTTGCTGCTCGGCGCATTGGGGATTTTGACCGAAGACGATGCCGCCAACGTTATGACGGTAGTCAGCCAGGAAGCGGAACAGGCGATGGCGACGACTTTCGAGACCGGGGCTGCCGCCACTGAGCAAGCTAACCCCCCTGCACCCGCCCTCGATAATGTCCCAACCGCGCCGCCCCGTCCGCCCGTTGCCCCGGCCCAGCCTGAGCCGTCTATTCCGGTCAATTCGGCTACCGCTCCGGCAGCACCTTCTGAGGCCAGTATCGTGGGGTCGGCGGATAGTCCCGGTACGGGTTCGCTTTTGGGGGCTAGTAATACCTCGCTGGCGGGAATGGGTCGCTTACAGGCGATGCTAGGGGACGAGGTGTTGCGCCCGCCCCGGTTTCGGCGCTGGGCCGGGTTGCCCTTGCCTTTCGTCAATGCCTACGCCTTCGACCCCAGTGACCGACAACTCAAGACCGCCTACGATATTCTGTGGCGCGAGAAATTCTCTGGGATTATGGCCTGCGTCTTCGGACAAATCGAAGCTTTGGTGCTGCTGTACAAAGGGCGGGTGGTTCACAGCCGGTTTGCCGAGGGCCGCAACTACTTTAAGGATAGCAACGCTTTGCGCCGGACGGTGGAATTGACCATTCCGCCCAATGAAAAAAATGTGGTGCTAATCTATCCGCTCGAAGCCGAGTTTATTCATAGCTATGCCGCCCTGATTATGGGCGAACCGGAATTGACCGGCCTGAGTAGCCAGAGTGTCAAAATTAACAAGTTGCTCAATACGTTGGAACAGGCCCAGCGCACCGGGGTGGTGCATGTTTCTAATGGGGACGAAAACGGCTACATTTTCCTGAGTGGCGGGCAGAAGCTCGGCAGTTATTACGAGGTGGAAGATGTGCTGGAAGAGAGTATTTTACGGGTCTATCAGATTGTTGGGAAAAGCGGTAGTGTGATTAATGTGCTGACCTCGCCGCCGGAAGACCGCCTGTTTGAGTACGCCAGTCGGCCCAAATCCGCCGGAGAAATCAAGCAGCAGATTATTGAAATTGCCAAAGAGATTTTTGGTAATCGGGCCAATCGGGTCGTGCAACTTATCAGCCAGGCCGAGGATAATGCCCCTTCCTTGAAGACTTATTGTAACCAGGCCCGGCGGGTAGCTCAAATGTTTATTGACCGCAATTTGGCGGATCAATTCTACGAGCGGACGATGTTTTTACTACATGACTTAGGCTAACGTCCCTATATTATATTAGTACCATAAAATTAAGAGTCGGGTTAAATGGAAAATTTGACTGAAAGTTTGAAAAAAGTGCCAATTCTGGCGGCTCTCAAGCAAGAGCATCTGGAGATGCTGTCGAAGCTGGCGACTACCCGCACCTACAAAAAAGGTGAAGTGATTATTAAGCAAGGCGACCCCGGCGCGGGCCTTTTTGTGATTATAAATGGAACGGTGGCTGTGACCGCCAAGAGTCGCCCCGGTCTGCCCGAAATGAAGCTGAACAACCTGGGCAAGGGTGAGTTTTTTGGCGAAATGTCGCTGATTGACGGCTATCCCCGGAGTGCTACAGTTACGGCTACCTCGGAAATCGGGGTAATTGAGCTAAACCGCTGGGTTTTCCTGGATGCGTTGCGCCGAGAGCCAAATATCGCGGTGGCGATGTTGCCAATTCTCACTCGGCGGATTCGCTCGCTGGAAGAAGCCAAACGCTAGGCTGAAGGCAGAAACATGCGCCGGGTAGCCCTGATTTATTCCCCTCTTTTCGCTCGCCATCAGACCGGGCAGATTTCCATGCGCGGCGATGATTTGTTGCACCATATTAGCGGTCAGGAATTGGTTGACCCGGTTTACACGGTTGCCAAGCTGCAATACCCTTTTCCCCTGCCGGGGCGCGTCCCTAACCCCGAACAACCCAACCGCACTATCGCCTGCTACGAAGCCCTGGCTGCGTTTGGCTTGATTGGCGACGATGGGCCGAACCAGTTGTGGCAGGTCGCGCCCCGCCCGGCCTCTTTTGCCGACCTCGCCAGAGTTCACACCCCTGAATATATTCGGCGGGTAAAGGCCCTTAGTCGGGCCGGAGGTGGCGAACTAGCCGAGTCCACCTACATTGGCAAAGGTTCTTACAAATGGGCCGCACTTTCCGCCGGGGCGGGTCTGACTGCTGCCCAACTCATTTTTGAGGAACAGGCCAATAGCGCCCTGGTAGTGACCCGCCCGCCGGGACATCATGCCGCCCGCGAGGGGGGCGCGGGGTTTTGCGTCTTTAATAATGTGGCGGTAATCGCCGAAAATTGTCGGCAGCAGTGGGGCTGTCGGCGAGTACTGATTGTGGATTGGGATTTGCATCACGGCGATGGCACTCAGGCGATTTTTTATGAAGACCCAAATGTTTTGGTTTGTTCACTGCACCAGTTTGGGCCGGAACTTTATCCCGAAAAGGGCGATTTTGACGAAACTGGGGCCGGGCCGGGAACGGGCTATACCGTCAATCTGCCGTTGCCCGCCAAGACCAGCGAGGCCGATTATCTGGCGCTGTTTGAACGGGTTGTTCCGGCCCTGACCGAAAAATTCCAACCCGATATTATTCTGGTTTCGGCGGGCTACGACGGTCATTTCAACGATACTCAGAACCCTTATGTCTGGGACCCCGGCGGCGGTCTATCGCTGACCGCCCAGACCTACGCCGCCCTGACCAGGATTATTGCCGATTGCGCGGCCCGCTTCTGTCATGGTCGCTATATTGTGCTGCTGGAAGGCGGCTATAACCTCTACTGCCTCCCCGCCGGGATGGTCAATACTGCCGCCGCCATGCTAGGACATCCACCCCTGATTAGTGAAACCATTCCGCCCACTATGGCTGTGCCGACCCTCGACACCGGGGCTTATCTACAACGTTTGAGAGAGTGTCACCCCCATTTTGGATTTTAATCAGCCGGGCCTAAGTATCGCCCATCATAGAAAAGGTAGGCATTGGTAGGGGCAAGCCCTTGTGGTTGCCCTGCCGTCGCCAGACGGCTACCCAACGAATTCTAGCGACCCTTTCGCTCTTTAGCGTATAGCCATCGCATACGCTAAAGAGCGAACTAAAGCTAACAGTTCATGATTAGCGGCCTGTGGGCCGCAGGGCAACCACAAGGGCTTGCCCCTACCTAATCACTTCCGTACCCTTTTTGCGAAATGAGGTACTAAGCTTTCTGGATGCCGATATTAAAGGTGGCGGTATAGCCGTTACCCTCTTTTACCGGCTTGAGCAGCAATTGGCTGCCGCCATTGCGATAGATGCTGTCGCCGCTATTCTTGAGAGTGCGGGTTCCCTTGCTGGCGTAGGGCGCTTGGGTGAAAATCTGGTCGCTGGTCGCATCGTCAAAGAAAAACTGGGAGGTAAAAGTATAGGCCTTTGTGTCCAGCGAACTCCGTACCTTAAAATGAATGTGAACGGTGCGCCCCTGGTACCAGCCAGGGTAAATCGTAGTAAATTCGACCTTGCCGTTAGCATCCGTGACATGATAGCCCCGCAGGAATTTTTTGCCTTTGGTATTGAACCCTACTCCGTTGTCCACCACGTCGGAATAAGTTCCCAGCGCATCACAATGCCAGATGTCTACATACGCCCCGGCATAGGCTGCGCACGCCCCCGAAGTTACCTGCGATACATTAAATACTAGCTTTAGCAAAGTGCCTTCTTTTACCGAGTTATCGCTGGGGTCAGAGCGAATGTCGGAACGGTTCAGCTTTTCGTCTACAAAGTATGGCCCTTCGGTCAATTCGGGCAGCACTACGCAAGTCGGTAGCGTCCCGCTATTGCTGGCGGCAGCCGTAGTTGCCGCCGCAGTGGTAGCGGCAGAAGTCATGGCGGCGGTAGTTGCGGCAGAAGTCGTAGCGGCAGAGGTAGTTTGGGCGACTGTCGCGGCGGCAGTCGCGGGCTGGGCCGAACTTGATTGGGTTGCCCCACATGCTGCCAACAAAATCGTAGTACTTGTTCCTGCCAGCATCGTCAGCATATCGCGCCGAGTCAGGACGCGGCCTATCGGAATATCGTCATCATGTTCAACCAGTTGATTTTTGGCTTTCATTGGTCTCTCCTTTGGAAAAGTGGTCAGTGGTCAGTGACCAGTAAACCCTGGCATTTGGTTATGCTTGTTAATCTGTAACAGTTCAGCCAGCTCTGGATTTGTCATGCCCCTTTATGGGGTGTGAGCGAAGCGAAGGATAAATATTCTTCGCTTCGCTCAGAATGACACGGCTCAATAGTTACGTTAATCTTTTGTTTTTTGCTTACAGGGACAGTTTATAAGAGATCATTAAGAAAGCGGTGAAAAAAGTATGAGGATATTCTTATTTTTCGAGTGAGAATTATAGCTTCAGGTGAGTTGTCCACTTTATACACAATATGTGGGTATGTGGAAAGCTTAGTAGACCCTATCTGGTGGGGCAATATGTAGATATAATTTGGTCTGGAAAGCCTTTATCTTGTACCACTAGATAGGGTATTGTAGGGCGGCTTCGGCCCATTAGAAGATACAAGATAGGGGTTGCTATATAAATATAAAAGGCTGAATTTGTACTTTTTGAAAAAAATACAAACTCAGCCTTTTATATCTGGAATTACTCGTTGTACAAATTCTTGTTGTAGCGCCACAGATAATAATGACCGCCGACGTTAGCCATCTCGACCCGCCATTCGGGGGGGTTGCCGGGGGTGTAGGTCAGTACCCGGCGCTCAAAGACCTGTACCAGAATATCGCGCTCGACCCCGCCGACGCGGGCTTTTATCCAGTATGGTTCGGATAGGGGATAGCCCATCGCAAACAGCCAGTTCCGCAACGGGCCTTGCTTATAGCCATTCTCGTAGACGCTGCCGGAGGTATTCATAAAATCATAGAACACCAACGGGATATTATGCCCGGTCTCTTTGATGTGAACCCCGTATTTCAGGTTTTCGGGCGGGCTACCCAGCGTCCAAACCGAACCGTCCGCCGCCAGCCCTTGCTTGATAACCTGCCCGGTCAGGTCGGGGGCGCGATTGTTGTCGGCGACGGTGATAAGGCTGGCAAAACGAGCGTAGGTCGGCGATTTGTTTTGTTCGTTCAGGTCGCCCGCGATTTGCAGATTAGCCGGAGTCCGTTTTTCGGTAATAGCGTCGCCCATCGCCACCTGCCCGGTAATCATCTCTTTGACCAAGAGGCCGTTACTGACAAACCACTGACTGCTGCGATCACCTTTGGGATTATTTATCTCCATGCGGCTCTTGTCGAAATATTGCACCTGTCGGATACCGCCGGGCGAATCGGCATAGGGTTCTCTAATCGTCACCCCCGGCTTTGGCCCCCATTCCCAACTACGCTGGGTCTGGTTCTGTGAAATCGCCAGGTCGCTGTAATACCAGAGCTTCTGGAAAGCCGGGTCAGCGAAATTCAGACTGAGCAAGCTAACCGCCGAGCTGGAAGTTGAAGTGGCGGTGCGCGTTCCACTGGAAGCGGTAGAGGTACGGATGGCTGCCGCCGTCGCAGTGCGATTGACCGCCGCTGCGGTCTGGGTGGCTGGCACATCGGGAGTCGTGACCGCCGCGCCGGTCACGTTAAAGGTAAGCTGGTAGTAAAAGCCGGTGCGCCCTATATCGCCGTTATTTTTAATTTGGGCATAGTAATAGCCGTCCACCGGCACACTAAAGGTGACAAGGCTGCTCAGGTCGGCAGGGCTGGCATCTTCGCTAAAGCCCAGCAAGTTTTGGGACACCACCTGAGTTGGGTCGTTCTTATCAAAGAGAATCGAGAAGACCGACATGTAGGTATCCATGCCCGGTACTGGCCCGAAACTGGTCTTGATGGTGTAGCTACGCCCGGCTTTGGCAAAGAATTTCACCCAATCGGCATCGCCATTGGGACAAATTACCCGCGTCTGGATTTCATTCACTAGAATCTCTTTTGAGAGATATTGCAGGCCGTCCGGCTCATAACTGTCAATACAATCAGCCTGGTTCGAGCCGGGCGAGGTCATTACCAGCGAATATTGGAGCAAGGCCGTCCCCTTGCCGGTGACATCCTTGATGATCACGTAATAGCGTTTATACTCGCCGTTTTGGGTGGTCGGGGTAGTCGGGACTTGAAAATCAATCCGCGAGGCCAATCCCATACCGGGAAAATCATCATTGGAGTAGAGCGGGTTCAGGTTGCCTTTGTCGTCCATCTCGAACAGAATCATAATCGTGTCGAGGCCGCCCGAAAGCGCCGCCGTAAAAATCGAATAGGGTTTGCCCTTGACCAAATCTACATAAACCCAGTCCTGGTCGCCCGCCCCGCAGATATAGTGAATTTGAATCTGATTATTCGGGACGGGAGCTTCCGGCACACCGGGCGTACCGCCGAAAGGCGGAGTTGCACCATAGCTCACCCGCAGTTCTTTCGCTTTGCTCGGCACATCGTCATATTCATAACTGTCTTTGCAGGTATCGGGGGTGGTTGGAATGGCGGTGGCGGTAGCCGTAACCGTCGGCGGAACAGTTGTCGAAACCAGCACATCATAGCTGCCGATGCAGCTACGATTGGGAGCGCCATAAATTCGGACATAAAAGAAAATGCTGGCAGCATCATCGCCACTAGCCGGGGTATAGATAATCTGGGAACGGGGGTCGGTGCTGCTTACATCATCATTGATTGAAAGAAAAGTGGTAGCTCCGGTAATATCGCCTTGCCACAACTCAATGATGGTATCTATGTTGGTCGGGACGAAATTTAGGGTTTCGATAGTGTAGCGTTTAGAAATATCAGTAATCTGAAAGCGAATCCAGTCTACATCGCCGTTAGGAGGCAAAGGGTCAGCCAGATTGGTGACAGTTGGGAAAGTGTGGGTCTGGCGAACCCCGATTGAAATACTTTTGGCGGCTGCCGATATATCGTCCGGCTCGTAGGGGTCAGCCCCAGGTGCAGTTCCACAACCCGCCGCCGGAGTGAAAACATTAATCACCGGCTTGCCCGCACTTGAAGCTATCCCGACATTAGTTGGCTGAGGGGTCAAGGCCGCATTTGAACTGAGCAGGCCTCCGGCAGTCGAGGTGGGGCGAGGGGTTTCGGCAATATTTGGCCCTGAGTTAGGGGCAGAAACCACGACATCCGGTAGACCCCGTCCGGCGGCATACTCCCGGCGCAAGAAATTTAGCTGGTCGAAGTTGTAGGACGAAGCGTAACGGCGGCTGAACTCCTGGGCTTCGACTTTGTTGTTGGGTAGGGCCAGCCCCAGACTATCATTGAGGCGGGGCGGGCGGGTATTGGCGGCAACCTGTCCTAGCCCGTTTCCGGCGGGGCTAGTAGTCGCGCCGTCCACAAATAACATTTCAACCAGAATCAAAAGCAAGAAAGTCGCCAGGACAAAGCGCAGAGGTTTGAGCCAGACCGGGCCATTAGGACGTACCAGCGCCGGGCGGCGAGGTTGGAGGGCTGGTCTATTCAGCTTTGGTTGCATCAAATATTCCTATTTTCTTAGATAATTATAGATAGAGGTAAAAGATAGAGCTAGATAATGTTCCGCATGGCTCTTGGTCTTAAAAATGTTACATTCCAATTATATAATAATCTGTCAACCAATTTCAAGTCTATCTTGACAAAGCCAAATTATTGGGTTAAATTGAGGTAGTGGATAAACATTATCCAGTTTGCTTAGACTAAGACTGCAATGAAAGGAGAAAAGCGATGAGTGATACCCCACGCACCCTCGGCTTTGAAACCCAGGCCCTGCACGCCGGACAGAAGGTGGATGCAACCACCAATTCGCGGGCTGTCCCCATTTACCAGACGACTTCGTTTGTGTTCAACGATGCTGAACACGCCGCTAACCTCTTTGGCCTCAAGGAGTTTGGCAACATATATACCCGGATTATGAACCCGACCACCGATGTTTTTGAGCAGCGGGTTGCGGCGCTGGAAGGTGGAGTCGGGGCGGTAGCCGCCGGGTCGGGCCAGGCCGCCGAAACCCTGGCAATTCTCAATATTTTGAGCGTCGGAGATGAACTGGTTTCCTCCGCCAGCCTCTACGGTGGGACGTACAACCTGTTCCATTATACTTTGCCCAAATTGGGGATAAATGTCAAATTTGCCGACTCCAAGAACCCTGAAAACATTAGGAAGGCTATCACCTCCAAAACGCGAGCGGTCTATGCCGAAACCGTCGGTAATCCCAAGCTGGATACCCTGGACATCGAGGCGGTAGCCAAGATTGCCCACGAAAACGGCGTGCCACTGATTATTGACAATACCCTGCCCAGCCCTTATCTGATTAACCCAATTAAGTGGGGTGCGGATATTGTAGTGCATTCCGCCACCAAGTTTATTGGCGGACACGGCACCAGCATCGGCGGAGTAGTGGTGGATAGCGGCAATTTTGACTATGGCAACGGCAAGTTTCCCGGCTTTAGCGAACCCGACCCCAGCTATCACGGCCTGAAATTCACCGACCTGGGTAATCTGGCCTATATTCTTAAGCTGCGGGTGCAACTGTTGCGCGACCTCGGCCCGTCCCTTAGCCCCTTTAACTCCTTCCTGTTCCTGCAAGGGTTGGAAACCCTGCCGTTGCGGATGGAGCGCCACAGCCAGAACGGTCTGGCGGTCGCTAAATTCCTGGAAAAACATCCGAATGTCACATGGGTTAATTATCCGGGTCTGGAAAGCAACCCGGAGGCAGCCTTGGCGAAGAAATACCACCGCGAAGGGCTGTACGGCGCGATTGTCGGCTTTGGGATAAAGGGCGGGCTGGAAGCAGGCCGCAAGTTCATCAATAACCTGGAGCTTTTCTCGCTATTGGCGAATGTTGGCGATGCCAAATCGCTGGTAATTCACCCCGCCAGCACCACTCACTCCCAGTTGACTGAGGATGAGCAGTTCACCACCGGGGTAACGCCCGATTTTATTCGGCTTTCGGTAGGTCTGGAAACGATTGACGATTTGCTGGCCGACCTCGACCAGGCTTTGAAGAAGAGCTAAGGCGGGGGTCGGGGGAAATTCAGGACGGAGGACTGAGTTTACTCAAGCTAACGAGCGCACTGAGGCTGATGAACTTTACCTAAATAATCCGGGTATCCTTAACGGTGATAAAGGTATCAGCCCGATATATTGGGCTTCGAATCCTGGCCCGGCGGCTTTGCCAAAAGTCACACTAGCTGTAGTCCCGGTGCGCTCAAACTCCATCTCCGCTCTACCATAGTTATCCGAATATAGGGGTGCTGAAAAATTGGTGAAATTTCAGGCTCTCCCGTGATTTTGGTGCTTCGATTTAAGCTTGGGGCTAAACATGGCTTCAACCTTAGCCTGGCTTAACTTCAGCTTCCCTAAATTGTCGGATGAACCCCAAAAGATTCTAACCTTTCCCAGTCCCCACTCTAAAAGCTTGACACAAATTACTTCGATGCTATAATATAATCAGGTAAGCAATTAGCATGCAGTTGTGTTTTCTTTTCGCTCAGATGTTAGCCGAGCAAGTTAGCTTGGAAGCCTGATTGAGTGAGGTAGTAAAGGAGGTCATTTAATATGCCAAGCTCTCAAAGTCTACAGGTGCGGACTTTTTTGATTGATCATCTTAAGCCAGCTTTGCAGGCCGCCACCCTGGAAGAATCGCGTCTTCTCCTGGATGCCGCGACCACCACCATCCCGCCGAATACCAAAACCGAGCCGACGATGGTTGGGAATATACGCGCCGAATGGGTTAGTGCGTCGGGAGCCGACCCCCACAAAGTGACGCTTTATCTGCATGGTGGGGGTTACACCTGCGGTTCAATCAATAGTCATCGCGGTTTTGCAGCGGTGCTTTCGAAGGCATCTGGCACCACAGTCCTATTAATTGACTACCGAAAGGCGCCGGAGCATCCTTTCCCAGCAGCCCTAGACGATTCTGTAACCGCCTACCGCTGGCTGTTGAGACAGGGATTTAAGCCGAAAAATCTTGCGATTGCAGGGGACTCGGCGGGCGGCGGCCTTACCCTGGCGACGCTAGTCGCGTTGCGCGACGCAGGCGACCCTTTACCGGCCGCCGGGGTACTGCTTTCGGCCTGGACTGATCTTGCGGCCACTGGCGATTCTTACACCAGCCGGGCCAAGTATGACCCTTTACTAACCACTTTTGGCACGCTAGAGCAAGTTAAGCTTTATCTGGGTGAGCAAGACCCGCGCAAGGTTCCACTCGCCTCGCCGCTTTACGCCGAGCTGCACAAGTTACCGCCATTGCTCATTCACGTCGGTCAGGACGAGATTGTGCTGGACGATTCAACCCAGGTGACGGAGAAAATCAAAGCGACTGGGGGTGAAGTCATTCTCAAGGTCTGGGAGGGAATGTGGCACGTTTTTCAGATGCAGTATGCGATTGTTCCCGAAGCGCAGCTGGCCGTCAGCGAAATCGGTCGCTTCCTGTACGACAAGCTGAAGTAATTGGGGTTGTGTCAAGACGACCTGAAGTGCTATTGCAGCTATGGTCAGCCAAATTTAGCTTTGCTAAAAATCAGGGTTAAGGCAGCTTAGTGATGTAATCGAAAGGTTGGTAGTTGATTACCTCAGCCAGACCTTTTCACTAAAGCTCGGAAGAACCCGAAATTTCACCAATGATTCAGCAACCCCAATATTTCGCCCGCTACATTCTGTAACAAAAAGGGTGGCAACTCTCTCAGAAAGTTGCCGCCCTTTTAAACTCTACTAATTACCTAGCCCTGCTAAGGGTGCTACTTAATCCCGGAAACGGTTGCTGTATTCGCCGCTTTGGAGTTGCAACCAGCGTTCAAGCTGGGATTGGGTGATATAGCCTAGCTCAATCATTACCTGCCCGACCATTTTGCGATGGCCGCGAGCATTCAAGTCCTGATGGCGACGAAGAGCCATTTCAAGTTGTTGCTCGGTAATCAAGCCCTGCTTGAGCAAATATTCACCCAAACGCGGGACACTGGAGGGGACTGCCGGGCCGCTGTTCATCCGCGTCCAGGTGCTGAGAGTGTGGGAGCTACTGACCAACTGCTCCAGTTCATTGCAACGGGCGCGGGCCTGTTGCAGATAGGCCTGGGCCAATTCGTTGCGCGGATTGCGATTTACCACTGTTTCCAGCATTTTGACGGCTTCGTAGGCATCGCTGGAAAGATAGGCCAGCCACATCAAAGCGGTTTCGTTGGTTTTATCCAGTTCAAGAGCTTGCTGAAATAAGGCCCGTGCCTGGGGCTTGTTATCGGAGTAGGCCGCCTGGACCCCCTGGTTCAAGAGCAGCATCAGGTCGTTTCCGGTTAAAGTATTCATATTTGTTACCTATTCCCCCACTTCCCGTGGTTCCCATGCCTCTGCTGAAGAGGTCGAAAAATTGCTATAAGGTTAGTAGTACGTAAGCTGAAATTAAACTAAGACCAAATTTTGGAGAACCCGGCATTTTGCTTAACACTAATATCTAGTTTAGTTTAAAGCATTAACTATGCCGGGTTTCATAATGAGAGTATATCCGATACTCCCGGCCCTCCGCTTTAGCCCCAATTTTCTAAAAGGAAGGTTTTATCTATTAAATTTCTCAAGAGGCAGACAGACTAAAAGGAGCTGAGACCCTGAGCCTGACTACTACAAAACGGCGTTTGTAACCTTTAAACTCAAATATACCAGCAAACTAGCGGCCTGTCAATGACTTTTGGGGGGGTTCTTGGTACTTTAGTCGGGGATGACCTTACTAAAGTCCTGGTACTTTTGGCGGGATGAAAAATACTTTTATTTTTTTAATTTCTGAAAAACCGGCTATACCCTTTCTCAAAAGGCCAAGACCGCATCTGTCAGCAGCTTTTTGGTCTCAACTGCCAGATAAGGTTGCCACATTGCGCCAGTGCCGCTTTGCACTCCATCTACTCCCAGCCGCAGATATTCCAACCCATCGTGGGCCGTCATCACCCCGCCTACCCCGACTATCGCCAGTCTATCGGCGGTAAGCTCTAACTGGTCACGGATTTTTAGCAATCGCTCGGCCATCCTCAGGCCCGCCCCTTTGATGCCGGCCCCGCATATTCCACTGACCAAACGCCCTTCACCGGGGAGGGCTTGCTGACCCGCAGCGTTATAGACTTTGGCGGGAATAGTATTAATCGCCGCCAACCCTGCTGCTCCACCTTCGTAAGCCGCCCGCATTACCTGGGCCACCAATTGTTCATCCGCCAGATAGCCCATTTTCAGAAGCAAAGGAGTATTCCCGTCCAGCGTCCGGTTGATGGTCGCTGCGACGGTTTTGACTGCCGCCGGACTCTGATAAAGGCTACCCTCGCCGCTACTGACATTCGGACAGCTGAGGTTGGCCTCAACTACATCTGCCCCGGCTTCGGCGGCCCAACCTGCCGCCAGTGCGAAATCCGCCGCCATATCCGCCAGGCTACCGCCGGGCCGGGCCGTTCCTACCACGCTGACCACCAGTACTTGACCCGGATGCAACCCGGTTTTGGCCCTGGCGACATCGGCCCGCCAGATTTCGGGAGCGCGGCTAGGCATCCCAAAGGAATTGGTGATGCTGAGATGGTCGGTTGGGCCACTTTCGTCAATTTCGGGTAGGGTCGTCAGGCTGGACATTTGCCCCGGTGCGCCCATCCAGGCCGGAGTGGTGGCGACGGCCCGGACGTTGGGGAAAGGGTGACAGGCGTGGGCCTGAGTACGGACGGTCTTATAGGTCAGCACATCAAATCCCAGGTCAGCATAAAGCTGGATATAGGCCGAATTGAGCAACGGGCCAGCCGGTACGCCCAGGGTGCTATTCACCCGGTAGCCTAAAAAAGTAGCCGAAGGCAATTTGGCGTTTATCTTTTCGAGGTCAGGCAACTGCCCGGCAAAGTCCGGCCCGACGATATAGTTTTCATCGTAGCTCAAGTTGGTATTATAAGTGCTTTTCATTTTTCTAACCCCCTATCTAACCCCCATCTTTAGCGGTCGAAGGTGCGTGGCCCGCGAGCGATTTCCGCAACTCGCGGGAAAAGGTCGTCCATCATTTCTTCAAAGTCGCGGGTATTGCGGGCCGACAGCAGAAACTCTCGCGCTTGGTCGGCCTCTTGCCATGTAACCACCAAACCCCGATAGCGGGCATTATACTGTCCTTCGCTCAGTACGGTATCGGCCTCATCTAAATGTAATATCTGACTGTAAGGGATTTGGGCCAGGACTTGCCCTTTTTCGTCCTCGATTTTTAGTAATTCTGCTTCCAGGATAATCCGGCGCGGAGTATTGCGTAACAATCGCTCGGCTATTAGCATCGAGATGGCAAACAGTCCCAGAGCTACCCCGAAAGTTATAAACGTAAAAGCCCAGTTGAAACCTGGGTTGGGCAGCTCTTTAGAGGGATTATTAGCGATGCCGATGATGATGATGGCAAAGATGGCATAGCTCACAAAAAGCGATATTCCTATAAAGATGAACCCGGCGTTGCGGTTCGGGAAACGCGGTTCGTAGGCGGACTGAGGAGTGAGGACTGAGGACTGAGGCTTGGGGGTGGTCTTATCCGAATTTTCGTAGGATTGACGGGACATCATAGCTTCCTTATAGCTTCCTTTTGGTTATTCTAAATCCGGGATGAAGTTGCGAGATATGCTCAATGCTCACCCGCACCGGGGCTAATGTATTTTAACAAAATAACCTATCTAGCTTATCGCTCGAATCTTACTTACAGGATTTCGCCGCTATCGTGCTGCAACATCATTGTCCGCAACAAAGGAACGGGCGGCGCACCGTAGGCTAATACCTGGTCGTGGAACTGACGCAGATTAAAGTTCGAGCCTTGCTCGGTCTTGTAATCCTCCCGCAACTTGAGCAGCAGCAATTTACCTAGATTGTAATTCAGATAGCCGGGATCAAATGTGCCGCGCATTGCCTCGCTGCGGGCCGGAGTTTCCTCCATATAAGCGTTTTCCATGATAAAGCGAGTGGCTTCATCTACCGTCATGCCCTGGGTGTGCATCAAGACCGAGGCGACATAGCGGCTGTTGCGGAGTAAGGCTTCCGAAAGCTGGGCCAACTTGTAGCGATAATCGGCGGCCTCGAAACCTTCTTCCAGCATCATCTGTTCGGTGTAATGCGCCCAGCCTTCCACAAAGGAATAAGCCCAGGTCATTTGGCGAAAGCGGCTGGCGACCAGTTTAGTATGCAGAAAATGGAGATAGTGACCGGGATAGGCCTCGTGAATACTCACATCTTGCAAGGTATAATAATCGAATTTGGTCAGCCATTCTTCTTTTTGCTGCTCCGACCAGTGCGGCTCAACCGGGGTTACATAATAATAGGCTTCTTTGGCGACCTGCTCGAAAGGGCCGGGGGCATCCATAAAGGCGAAAGCCCAGCGCAAAAAAGGCGGGGTTTCCTTGACCAGACAGCGCACCTCGCTTGGCACGCTCACGATTTCGCGGTCAATCAGGAACTGGCGAACTTCTTCCAGCTTGTCATTGGTATAGGAAATCAGGGTTTCGGCAGTCGGGTGATTTTTGGCCTGTTCCTGCATAATTTCCGAGACTGTCACTCCCGGACGATATTTAGCGCAAATCGCGGTTAGTTCGTGCTTATTGGCGGCAAGATTGGCCCGGCCTACTTCCAGGACTTTTTCCACCGGCAAATCCACCATCTCGCCATAGGCCAGCATCTTGCGATAATTTTCCGCCCCAATCGCAAAATTCAGATGGGCGCTATCTAATCGCGCTTTCAGAAAATCAAGGAACTGGCGCAAAGCCGCGACTGCCGAAACCTGAGCCGTTTGGAAGCGGGCCGACAGGTCGGGATTGCCAGCCTGGATGAATTCGGCGGCGACATCGCCTTCAAAATAGGTAATCATCCCCTCGTACATAATCAGGCTGGTTTCGAGGGCCGGTTTGGGCAAGGCAACTGCAAGATTAGCTTGCCCCTGGGCCAGGGCGGTTGGCACGCCTTCCAGATGCTGTACCAGGGCCTCCAATCGCTGTTCCAACGGGGCATAATTACGCTTGATATAGCAGCTGACTTCGATTGCCTCCATGTAGAACATCGGGTTAATTACATGACTGACCAAATCTTCCAGATTGAAAAGCTCTTTTTGGAGCGAGAGTTCCAATAGCTTGCGGTCAAAGTTGGCCTCTTTATCGCCTTCGGCTATCGGTAACTGTTCGAGGCGGGCCAACGTTGCCTTGAGGTCGGTTGCCCGTTGCTCGAAGGCCGCCCGGCTGAGGTCGGGTAGCCGACCATCGTATTCGTGCAGCCCGATATAGGCCGAAGCTACCGGGGGATTATATTCAAACAATTGCTGCATATATTCTTCGATTAGGTCTTGCAGCCCATTACGGTTCAGAGTTTGAGTCATCCTTGATTCCTTTCAATTGCTCGCCCGGCCCACTTGGATGCTGTCGGAAGTACCATTCCAGCCAAAAAGACCCCAATAATATCACAATTCCGGCTATCATCAGCCAGGTAGCATCGCCCAAGCCGCCCAGCCCGATGCACAGCGCCCCCAGCGAACCTGCTCCAATCGAGGCCGTCTCGGAGGCCGGGCGCTTGCCAAAGACCGCGACTCCGGTCAGCAGTAGCCCGATAATTCCCGCCCCGATTAAGAGATAATCAAATCCGCCCATAAATACAATTTCCTGTCTGTTTCTGTTCGGCTCATTTGCCCTTAAGCAGCTATCGCTGGTATAACGCCGGGTCGTTGAGTAAAGTTTTCCGAATTATACGCGCAAGTCACTCTCGGCGCAATTCGCTAACTGGGTGTTTATAATAGGGTAGGGCCTAAATTGGGAGGATAGAGTTCAAGCGCACTGAGGCTAAAACCTTTGGCAAATTTTCCGGGTTAAGTTCATAAGTCATAAAGGCTAAAATCCGAAGATAACCAAAGTTTGGTCGTCTACCCCATCTTCACTGAACTGGTTGAGGCGGTCAAGGATATGCTTGAGCATCCGGTCAGGGGCATGTCCGGCGCTTTCGTGGATTGCGGCTTCGAGGCGCGGTAGACCGAACTCCTCGAACTTTATATTCATACACTCGTTAATCCCATCGCTATACAAAATCAGCCGGTCAGCCGCTTGATACGGAACTTCAAGTTTGGAGTAGACCGCATCATCGAACAGACCTATCGGCAGGCCACTCAATTTAAGTTCCAAAAGCGTTCCGGCGCGGGATAAATAGGGGAAAGTCTGTCCGGCATTGGAAAAGCTGATAGTGTGGGCCGCCAAATCCACCACTCCGCAAAAAAGGGTCATTTCGG
Source organism: Chloroflexia bacterium (assembly GCA_038245615.1). GTDB lineage: Bacteria > Chloroflexota > Chloroflexia > Chloroheliales > Chloroheliaceae > 54-19. Next base: position 25,669 of record JBBRSG010000046.1, read on the forward strand.
TGCGACTGGACTGGAGCGGGCCGCAGATAATAGCATTGAGGCGGGTCAGGATTTCGGCAGGGTCGAAGGTGAGATTAATCCCGACAGTCATCCGGGCAAATTCAGTTGCCAGCACGCTTTTGATAATTGCCACGCTCAAAACCGCCGCTCCGCCCTTGCCGACGGCATCGCCCAGAACAATCACGAAACGATGTTCGTCCAGCCGCACATAATCATAATAATCGCCGCCGACCTCTAGGGCGGGCTGATAATGGGCCGCAAAACTGACTCCGGGATAGTCCGGCCCTTGTTGGGGCATGAGGCGCAACTGAGCCTCGCGGGTGCGGTTCAATTCCTGGGCCAGTCGGATATTTTCAGCCGAGAGCAAATCGTTTAGATGCCGATTTTCCTCGACGGAATGGGTCAAAGCTTGATTGGAGCGCCGCAGCCGAATCAGCGCCCGCGCCCGTGCCAGTAGTTCAGGTTGGGAGAAGGGCTTCGACAGAAATTCGTCCGCGCCTGCTTCCAGCCCAATTAATTTAGATTTGCTATCCTGCAAAGCGGTCACTAGCACAATCGGGATATAGGGCAAAGTCAGCATCGCCCGAATCCGGCGCGTGACCTCGAAGCCATCCATGCCGGGCATCATCACGTCCAGAAAAATTACATCGGGCAGCACCATTTCGATGAGGGCCAGGGCCTCGCTTCCGCTATTGGCCTTGACTACCTGGAAGCCTTTGGGTGTCAGAATTGCTTCCAGCAAGCTGAGATTATCTGGCAGGTCGTCCACCGCCAGAATTATTCCGGGCGAGGTGTCCGTCTCGTTTCCAGTTATCTCGGCAAGTAGCGCTCGCTCGGTATCAACCTGACCTGACATAGACCGCTTTCGCTTTCCGTTGTAAATTCAAATTCAACTAGCTTTAATCACGTTAGACCACTTTAAAATTGAAGTTAAAATCTAGGACTTCTGGTCAACTAGAGTACACCATTATTATATTTTCTTCAACCGAAAAGGCTATGTTGGAAATCTAAAATCTAAAATCAGTTAAATGACAAAAGCTTATTTAAAGACAATACAGCCCCGCTCCTCAAGCTGGTTTAGCCAATCAGGATAAATGATTAGCTTGTTCCACCTCAAATCCAGTTTTTCAAGACGTGGTAACTCTCGAATACTTTCAGGCAGTGAAACCAGTTGATTGCCAGTCAAATCCAATAGTCGGAGATTAGCTAACAAAGCGATTGAATCGGGCAGCGCGGTTAAATCACTATAGCGCAGCGAAAGCCCAACAATGGAATTATTTTCTACCTGAAACCCGATTTTATTGGGATTAGTAATAAATTCTTCTTTTGATAATAGGGGAAGGAAATAATTTTCGCTTAAATGGGGTGGTTGTGGTATTAAGCTCTCTAATTCTTCTAGCAAAGCGATTTCGTGGGTGGGAAGCGCCGCGCCTCTATCCATAATTCCGACCTCCCGCCCGGCAGCTATTTCGGAGTAGCTATAAATTGTCAGGCGGCGGGTTGGCCTAGATGCTCGCGCAGATTGACCAGAGCGCGATGGATTAGCTGCTTTACTGCCCCTTCGGTGCGGTCAATGCTGGTGGCGATTTCGGCATATGACAGATTTTGACCAAAACGGAGCATAATAGCCTGACGCTGATATTCGGGTAGACGGCGCACCAGGGCGAATAGTTCGGCGTTACGTTCCCCGGTCAGGAAGGTTTCCTCAATCGAGGCCGCGCCGGGAACTTCGATAGCTTCTTCAAAAGAGGCGGTGGGGCGTTTCTTGCGATGCTGCCCGGTAATAATATTGCTGGCAATCCGGTAGAGCCATGCTCCAAACGGCACCCCGCGCCACTCAAACCGCTTGATATTCTCGAAAGCCTGCTTGAAGGTCTGGGCCGTCACATCCTCGGCTTCGGCGTGTGACCCGGTGTGATTATAGGCATAGGCGTATATCCGGTCAAAATATCGGTCATAAATATCACCAAAAGCCTGCGGGTCGCTTTGGGCGGCTTCTACCATGCGTTGTTCTTCGGATAGCTCCTTACTCATCTTTGTCCTTTTGGAGAGGTTCGAGTTAGCGGCAGGGATTGGGAGGCTTAACCCCAACCCCTGACAATTAGCCTCGATTCAGCCCCGTAAAAATTGCTGATACCAGCGTCCGCTATCTTTCAAAATCCGGCGTTGGGTTGGATAATCGGTATAAGTTATCCCGAAGCGGCGGTCATAGCCAAAACCCCACTCGAAATTATCCATCAAGCTCCACACGAAATAGCCTCCCAGCTTCGCGCCATCCCGGATAGCATTTTGAGCCGCCGTGAAGTGGTCGCGCAGATAATTCAAGCGGTCAGGGTCGTGGACTACCGCCCCGGCCTGGTCTTCAATCAGGGTATCTTTGAAGGCCGAGCCGTTTTCGGTAATATACATTTTGGCCGGGTCGTAGTCGCGTTGCAACCGCATCAAAAGATTATACAATCCTTCCGGCCAAACTTCCCAGCCCATCGCGGTATATTGGGACGTTGCTACCTTCCGCTCTTTGAGCTTGAAGGTACTTACATCTTCAATTGCCAGCGGCAACATTCTGAAATAATAGTTCACCCCCAGAAAGTCCAGAGTTCCCGAAATAAGGTCCATATCGCCCGGCTCAATCGGCAAGTATCGGTTCATTATTGCCGCTAGTCCGTCGGGATATTTGCCCTTGAACAACGGGTCAAGAAACCACTGGTTGGTAAAATTCTCCAGCAAGAAAGCTGCTTCTGTCGCCTGTTGGCTATCATCACCCGGCTCGATATAATTCAGGCTCAGGGTAATCCCGAACTCGGTATCAGGTCGGGTGGCATTGCGGCGCAAAATCGGCATCGCCAGCCCGTGACCCAATAACAGATGGTGGGAAGCCCGAACCCCGGCCTCCAAATCATGTTCGCCCGGCGCGTGTTGGCCCATAATATGACCCAGAGCCGCTGAACACCAGGGTTCGTTCAGGGTAATCCAGCCCTTCACCCGGTCTCCCAAGCGCCGCGAGACTACGTCGGCGTATTCTGCAAAATATTCGGCGGTAGCCCGGTTCTTCCAGCCGCCATTGTCCTGTAAAGCTTGTGGTAAATCCCAGTGGTAGAGCGTTGCGTAGGGCTGAATATTGCTTTCTAATAGGGTTTCGATCAGCCGATCATAAAAATCCAGGCCTTTCAGGTTGATTTGACCATGCCCCTGGGGGAAAATCCTGGGCCAGGCTATCGAAAAGCGATAGCTTTCCAACCCGATGTCCCGCATCAAGGCCACATCTTGCGGATAAAGATGATAATGGTCGCAGGCATCATCGCCGGTATCGCCATTGAAGGTCTTGCCGGGGGTATGCGAAAAAGTATCCCAAATGCTCGGCCCGCGCCCGTCCTCGCGGACTGCCCCTTCAATCTGGTAGGAGGCTGTCGCCGCGCCCCATACAAAGTTCGGCGGGAAGTCCGCCCGCGAAAGCGCTGCTACTCCCTCTTGCGTAGTCATTATACCAACTCCTTTAAGGATTAAATATGAACTATCCCACATCTGGGGTTGTCGAAAATCTAAAATCTAAGGTCGAAAGTCAGGGTTTAGCGGTAAAGGCTACTTTTCCGCCCACCACTGTCATTAATGGTTGCCAATCCGGGCTAAAGACCGCTAAATCCGCCGCATAGCCCCTTGCCAGACGGCCTTTAGAATTATCCAGTTTCAGCAAACGGGCCGGATTGAGCGAAGCCATTGCTACTGCTTCGTGGGGCGGACAGCCACTAAATTTTATCATATTTTGCAAGGCTTCGTGCATCTTGAGAATTGACCCGGCTAACTGGTGGGGTGGCTCGGCTAACCGGGCCGAAACTGCGTCTACCACCACCGATTGTCCCGCCAGTTCATAGCGACCCGGCGGCATTCCCAGCCCGGCCATTGCGTCGCTGGTCAATACGATTTTCTCAGCCCCTTTTGTCCGATAAATAAGCCGGACTATCGCTGGGTGCAAATGGATGCCATCCGGGATGATATTGACCGTCGCCGTACCACTATCGAGGGCCGCCCCGACTAAGCCTGGCTCGCGGTGGTGCAGACGTGACATAGCATTAAAAAGGTGGGTGGCGCAACTCACCCCCGCTTCAAACGCGGCTTTTCCCTGCTCGTAGGTTGCGCCGCTATGTCCGGCGGCGACCAATACTCCTGCCGCCGTCAGCTTTCGGGCCAGTTCCAGGCCGCCGGGCTGTTCCGGGGCGAGGGTCATCATTTTGAGCGAGCCAGCTTCCAGCAGCTTTATTACTTCGGGCAACGCTGGCTCGCGGATAAAAGCCGGGTCGTGCGCCCCGGCATAGGCGCTGTTCAGGTACGGCCCTTCCAGATGCGCCCCCAGCACTTGCGCCCCGCTTGTAATCGCATGTTTCCCCAGCCAATTCAGAGCAGTCTGATATACTTCCAGAGGCGCAGTGATATAGGTCGGCAAAAACCCGGTCACGCCCCATTGTGGCAACGCTTCAGCGACCAATCCGACAGTTTCGGGTTGGTGGGTAAAGTCGTGGCCCAGCCCGCCATTAAGCTGCAAATCAATCAGGCCGGGGGTTATATAGGCCTCGCCCCAGGCTTGTTCATCCTCAACCGGGACGAACCGCCCAAACTCGACGACCTCAATCCGCCCATCGCGCACCGTCAGCCGCCCATCCCGAAAGCCGGTTTCAGTCCATAACTTGCCGCTGAGTATCATTGTTAGCTCCTTTTGGCAGTGGTCAGTGGTCAGTGGTCAGAGAAATGCAAGGCGGAAGGCGGAAGACGGAAGATTGAATTCCCCAATCGCGGCCTCGCCCCCTTTGGGGGTAAATCGTAAATTCCTCTCAGTCCTTAGTCCTCAGTCCTCAGTCTTCTTTCATGCCTCGCAAATAATATACAATCGGGTGGAAGCCTAGCCGAGCGTAGAATTCGGTCAGGGTTGTCCAGTCAATTCGGGCATGGCGTGCGTCCTGCTGATGATAGAGATAGCTCATTCCAGCGGCGACTAAGGCGAGGCCCGCCCCTTTGCCACGCATGGTTGGGCTGATACCCAGTGGCCCAATTCCACCCCATTCTGGCCTCTCTGGTAGCCAGTGGATTGACGGGCCAAGCACCCGGCTGCCAGCGTGATAATTAGCCTGAAAGCCCTGGATTGCGCCCACGTCATCCAGCAAAAAAGTAATATCCTCGATTGCTCCGCCCTGTTTCAAAAACAATTGCATTTCGTAGTACCAGCGTCCCGAAAAATCGCGGGTTAGGAAGGACAGCCAGTTTTGTTCGTCGCCCGGCTGTCCTTGCCGGAAATTCAGGGTGGTCGCCGCCAGAATTGGCCCAAAGACTTCGGGCAAGAGTGGCCCGTCCAGGTCATATTCAAACTGGCTATCAAAAATGTAACCAGCCTTCTCGAAAAACTGCCGCATCCTCGGATGATCTAACGGCAAACCGGGCATAAAGTGGCGAAAACTCCCGCCCAATACAAATTTGGTTACGCCTTCGGCCCGCAAACTGCTTTCGGCGGCATCCAGTAGCGCCCGCCCGATACCATGCCTTGCCCATTCCGCCCTGACCGCAATCGCAGCGATATATCCCACCGAGTTGTATTTCTCAAGCCCCTGACCGGGAAAATCGGCAGCCTGGCGAAACCGTTTTGCCAGCGCGAAGCCGAGGATTTGCCCGTGGGCATCTCGCGCCAACCATAAATCGGAAGGCCGGAAACTGGGGTCGCCCTCGGTCTGCTGCAACCACAGGCGGTGTGTTAGCCGGAAAGTCGCGCTAAAAGCGGAATTCCAGATTTCGACTATTTCCGCTCCGGCTATTCCCGGCAGGCCAGTGCGTTCCAGAGTAATAATTTCAAAGTTCATCAGTCCTCCGCTAACATCACCGGCAATTGACCTGACGGCCTAAATTCGCCAAAAAGTGCGCCGACCAGCGCCCGAATACTGGCGGGCGGGTCGCCATAGGTCGCCAGTCGCAAAGCCGCATTTTGGGCCAAAGTCAGGTCGTAGGGGTCGCGGGCGGCGATAACCACCGTCTTCGGCTGCACTTCCAGCAAAGCCTTGAGCAAGTGGGCCTGTTCCGGCAAGCGGGTCGCGTTGCGGGTCACAATCAGGAGACGGCTGGCCCTGGTAGCCGCTTGCAAACATGCCTCGGTCTGTTCCTGGGGACTGGCGGCGGGAACAGCGAGATAGTGCAGATTGGGCCAACGGGCGGTCAGCAGTTCGGCTAACAACTTGCCGGGTTGCCGCTCTTCTTCGACGATGGAGGCTATCGGCAATTCAAAATCTATCACTACCGGCAAAACTTCGGCCTCCAACGGCAGGGCTGCTGTCGCCCCGACCACTGTAATGCTGCGTTGGGTGGCGCTAGTGATGATTTCAGCATCGGCATTTTCCGCCTGCGAGTCGGCTTCTAGCGGAGGTTGGCAATAGCGGGCTTTGAAAGCCGCGATGCGGGCTAACGGCGCGTCCCATTCCAGCCGCTCGGCCTGTTCGGTCAGGCGCTCAATACACTGGCGTTGCATCCCGAAAGAGCCAAGCGGCATCGCCACATCTGCTCCGGCTTCGATGGTCAAAAAGCAGGCTTCCGGGACACTGTAGCGGCTGGCAATCGCTTCCATTACCAGGGCATCACTAAAAACCACCCCCTCAAAGCCCATCTGCTGCCGCAAAAGGGTTTGCAAGAAATAGCGGCTGAGGGTGGCGGGGCGGTCTTCCGGCTCAATTTCGGGATACAAAATATGGGCGGTCATCAGAGCTGGTACGCCTGCCTCAAACGCCGCTCGAAAAGGGGCAAGCTCGATTGCTTCGAGCCGGGCCATCGAGCGATGGACTATCGGTAGTCCCAAATGGCTATCTACCGACGTGTCGCCGTGACCGGGAAAATGCTTGACGCACGGGGCGAGACCTTCCGCGATATAGGTCTGAATGGCCTCGGTGACGGCCTGCGAAACCAGTTTCGGGTCGCTGCCAAAAGAGCGGGTGGCAATCACCGGATTAGCCGGGTTGTTATTTACATCGGCTATCGGCGCAAAATCCAGATTAAAGCCCAATCGCCGCAATTGCCGGGCTGTGACTCCGGCGCACATACCGGGCGCACCCGACCCGGCGGCGCTTTGGGCCATCTGGCTGGGTGCAATCCACTTCTGTCCGTCGGCGGGCATCCGGCTGACCCGCCCGCCTTCCTCGTCAATCCCAATCAGGAGGGGGGGCAAGCCGTTGCGGGCCGCCAAATCCTGCAACGCTCGATTTAATTGGGCTACCTGCCCCAAGCTTTCGATATTATGCCCAAACAGAATTACTCCTCCGGCGCGAGTGGTGGTCAGGAATTCGGCGACAGCCGGGGTCAGTTCCGGGCCATAAAACGTTACCATCAGGCGTTGCCCGATTTTATCCTTTAAATTCATTTATCGCGTCTCATTTCTGGTAAGCTGCCCGAAACTGGTCAAAATAGCCTAACTCCGGTTCGGTATAGGGCCGCGAGTTATCGGATGGGTTGGCAAAATAGAATCGCAGCCGCTCTTTACCTTCCAGGTCGAGAATCGTCAGGTAAGTAGCCCGCTCGACGCAACTCCCGGCCTCGTCCACAAAGCGGAAATCCGCCAGGTCGGTGCTTTTGAAGTGGATATGGAAACCGGCGCTTTCAATCGTTCCCCAGCCGTCCAAAAAGCCGATTTTAGCCTCCCCCGGCTCATTAAAGAAAAGCTCGGCGACGGCTTGCTCACCTTGCACCACACAATTAATCCCGCTAATTGTGCCAAGCGCATATATCAGTTTTTCCAGTTCCGGCGACATTGCGAACTCCTTTAACAGTGGTCAGTGGTCAGTGGTCAGTGGTCAGTGGTCAGTGGTCAGTGTCCAGTAAGAAAGTTATGAGTTATGAGTTAAAATGCCCGCTACTAGCCGGATTTCCTCTGTCTTCTGTCTTCTGTCCTGCATTTCTCTGACTACTGACTACTGACCACTGACCACTTTTCATACCAACAGACTGAAGGCCGCAAGAGCCAGCAGCAGTAGGCCGATGCCAAAGAGGGCCAGGGCGAGGCGGCGCTGGGTTTGGTTGCCGCGCACGGCTTTACCGTGTCGGGTATGGGCGGTGATACCGGCGGTCAGTTCGCGCTCACGGCCTCGCATTTCGTATCCGGCAATTCTTTTCAGCCACCATGCCCGGCGACAATAGACGTAATTGCCAACCTCGCTGGCCCGAATTACTGGCCTTTGTCGTCTGCTTCTTTTTTGTTGCATATACTTTGGCAGTGGTCAGTGGTCAGAAAAGTCCTGAGTGTTGAGTAAATGCGGTCGGTGGTCAGGGAATTTACGATTTAAAACTCAGAACTCAAAACTATTCCCGCTATCTCATCAGCCGACTCGCTCCCAGCCGAAAACCCTGGATTGCGAGAGGGCGCAAGTGAAACAACCCTAGATGCTGGTCGCCGCTCTGCTCGTTGCGTAAGACCGCCCGTTGCAGATAAATCTCGGTATAATCCTCATCGTTCAGGGTTGGCGTTTCTCGCGGATTGGCAATATTTATCGAAATTCCGGCAAAGTTATCGAAAATATTGACCATCGCCCCAACAATCGTCCGGGCCGATTCGTCGTTAAATGGGCCACTGCGCTGGAGGCGCTCGGACAGCATCCGGTAATAGACCCGCGCCGGGATTAATTCGCCCTCTATTATACGCCCGCCGACCAGGAAGGTACAATTTATTTCAAGTTCGAGGTCGGGCAGGCGATTAATCAAATTTATCAAAAATTCCAGTTCACGCATACTTTTACTCGTGTCACTTTTCTTAATAGCCTTCACTTGATAACTTTAACCTGAGAAGGCAAATCTAAACAGCATATAGCCACATTTTAACTTGCGAGTCAACCTGAAATCTAAAATCTAATATCGAAGGTCTGAAATCGAAGGTCTAAAATCTAAAAATCGAAGGTCAAGCATCGCTTTGCAACGACCCTCGACCTTCGATATGCGATCTTAGATTTCAGATTCTAGATTTCCCCGGCTTAGGCGGATTTCATTTTGTTGAAATAATACTGGCGGAACTTGGATACTTTCGGCACAATGATGGCCCGGCAATAGGGCTGGTTCGGATTGCGCTCGAAGTAGTTCTGATGATATTCCTCCGCTGGGTAGAAAATATCCAGAGGCGTAACCTCGGTGACAATCGGCCCGTTCCACAATTTAGCCTCGTTCAGTTCGGCAATAACCCGCTCGGCGGTGGCCTTTTGCTCCTGGCTCTGGTAGTAAATCGCAGAACGATATTGGGTGCCGACATCGTTGCCCTGGCGGTTCAAGGTCGTCGGGTCGTGGATAGTAAAGAAGATTTTCAGCAAATCCTCATAGCTAACGATGGCCGGGTCAAACGTGACCTGTACCACTTCGGCATGGCCGGTTCGACCACCACAGACCTGATTGTAGGTCGGGTTCTTGACTGCCCCACCTGCGTAACCCGATACCGATTTTTCGACTCCTTTTAGCTGAAGGTAAACCGCTTCCAGACACCAGAAGCACCCGCCTGCCAGGGTCGCTAATTCATGCTGATGCCCATGGGCTTGCTCTGGCACGTCATTTTGAGTAATAGAAGACTCCATTTTATCCACCTCTTTTTTTGGTTTAAATAAATTACCGATGTTCATGTTTCACAACCTTATTTATTATAGCTGAACTTAGGAGGCACTGACTCCATTGTCTGCGCCTCGCTCGAAAATAAAAATATATTTCCAGGTTATCTTACAACCTAAATATTAACAAAAGCTAACCAGACGAAACTTTTTATTACGATATTCGAGCGCATTGTCCATTCTACCCATTCTACAATAGTATACGAGTCAGCACTGAAAATGGTTTCTTATACTTTTGCGAAAATGGATTTCAGGATAGCACCGGTTCAATATAGATTTCCCCAAAGAGGGCTTCCTGTTGGACGCTGACTTCCCGGCGGCGCAAGAGTTCCAGAACAGCCATAAAGCTGACGATTACCTCCACCGGGCTGGGCGGGTTAGCCGGATCAAAGAGGCTGGTAAACTCGACGACCTGGGGGCTTTCGGTATCCGCCGCCATCCGTTTTTCCAGCAAGGCGATTTTATCCTCAATTTTTACCGAGCGCACCAAAACTTTCAGGTCTTGTTCGCTGGCAAGCAGAGGCAATTTAAGCTGCTGCTGTTGCTGGGCGTTCAGGCGGCGTTGCACCAGGGCCAGCAAATCTTTGAGCTTGAGGCCGCCCAGCCCTACCCCTTCCAGGGTCGCGCCGTTTTCGTGGAGGGCGGCGTTTAGCTGCTGGGTAATAACTTCGTTTGGGCCGATGCGCTGGCTTGGGAAAGCCCGATAGCCGCGCTCCTGCCGCTCCCGCAGACTGAGGGCGGCTTCTTTAACCCGTTTGTACTCCCGCAATTGGGCCAAGAGTTCTTCGGCGGCATTGGGGGACTCTTCGGCGGAATTAGGGCGAGCGGGGGGCGCAGGTAATAGGGCGTATGATTTGATTAGCAGTAATTTTGCCGCAATTACCAAAAATTCTGCCAGTTCCGCCGGATTGACCTCACTCAGCCGATTGATATATTCGACATATTCATCGGCGATGCGGGCCAGGGCGATTTCGGTAATCGGTAACTCATTGCGCTCGATAAGCTGCAACAACAAATCGAGTGGGCCTTCAAAATCGAAGCCCGGCAGCCGAATCTGATATTGGTATATCGGTACGCCAAAAGCGTTAGTTTTTTCGGTCATATCATCTTTAATTCAGGTCGTCGGCCCATTGCAGAACGCGGGCGGCGTAATCGCCCAAAGTATTCCCGCCCGCTACCAGCGCCACTACACGCGGGCTACTTCCGGCAGAAAGCGCCCGCCGCGCTCCTTCGGTTTCGTGGCGGGTCTGTAGCCAGAAATAGTAACGCCAATGGCCCACCGGCGCTTGACGAGCCAGCCTTGTAACCGACTTAGCTCCTAAAGTTGTCGTGAGCGCGACGTTAGCAACTTTGACCCAAATCGGGATAACCCGCCCGGCGGTCGGGTCATATTTACCGAGGTCGTGCAACAAGGCGGCTTGCAGCAATTCGCGGTCCGGACCATAGCCTCCGCCGACCAGCGTTCGGCACACGTTCAGAGCGTGGCGCTGTTCGTAGGTTGGCAAAGCCTCAAAAAGGGCCAGTTGGCCCGCCAGTAAAATCTGTCCAATATATTCTTTTTCGTCATCGTCCAGCGGGCGGGCCGTCACTGAGCGCCCAAACTGCCGAACTCGCAAAAATAGTTTTTTCATAGGGGCAGTGGTCAGTTAGCAGTGGTCAGAAAAGTGCTGAGTGCTGAGAAAATCCGGTTAGTGCTTATTAGTTTAATTCAAAACTCAAAACTACTCCCCTAGCTCGTCGGTAATCCAATCAGGCGCATAAAGATACTAACAATCGGGTCAAAGAAAAGATAGAGCAAGTTTATCCGAATAAAGAATGGCAAGAGCAAGACCAGCACCAGTAATATTACTGCGCCGTAAGTTTCCAGCCAGACCAGTTTGGTATCCCACTGCGGCGGCAAAAGGCCTTTAATAAAGATGAGATGTCCGTCCAGCGGCGGAATCGGCAGCAAATTAAAGGCCGCGTAAAGCACGTTGAAATAGGCAAAATAATAGGCCGTTTTAGTCCAGATAGGCAGGGTTGTTATTCCGCTACTCCCGAAATTGAGCAGCAAATTAAAAAGAAAACCGGACAGCAACCCCAAAAAGAGATAGGCCAATGGCCCGGTCAAGCCAATCAAGGTCAGCCCGAAACGGCGGGCGCGATTGGCAAAAGGATTGAGGTTGAGCGGCTTGCCCCAGGCCACCGTATTTATTCCAACTGCCAGAAAAAGGGCCAATAGCAAACCCAATGGCTCGTGTTGCCGACCCGGATTAAGGCTCAAGCGCCCTTCGCTGCGGGGTAATCGGTCTCCCAACCGATAGGCTACAAATGCTTGGCAGGCTTTAGCAAAGGCTGTCCCAAACACAAAGGCCAGCAGCGCCCCCAGAAAATAAGCTGTATCAAAACTACCCATAAAGCTGTCCTAAATTTCTTATTAAGACCCTATCCCCATTGGTGAATTGAGGTGGTATGGGATAGGTTCTACGTATACCTGGTACAACAGCCCGTATTATAACACAGCTGTATTCCGGCGGCGGTTTAGGGCTTTAGCCCATATCGAGAACCCAGACCCAGCGATTAAAGCCGGTTTTGTTGTAGTAGCGGCCTACTCCGGCTTTGGTATAGGCCGGGCCGAGCAGGTTATTGCGATGAATATCATCGCTCTGCCAGATGGTCAGATTCTCCGGGGCATGTTCAAAGCCACCCGCAATATTTTCACCGACCCATCTCCCCTTGAAACCAAAGGCGTGTATGCGGGTATTGGCATCGCGTCCCGTCGAGTCGGTATGATTGATATAATTTTTGGTAGCCATATCCTGCGCCATCCAGCGGGCTGAGGTGAAAAGCAAGGGGTCGAAGGCCAAAGGCGGACGCTGATTGGCTTTCCGAAAAGTGTTTAGCTGCTCCAAAAAAGCCTGTTCCTCGTTGTCCGGTTCGCCAATCGCCGACGTTACGGGATTTGGGGCGCTGGTTGCCGCTGGAACAGGGGTTGCCGCTGGAACTTGAGGCGCAGATTTAGCTCGCTGACTGGGGGTTGGGGTTGGCGCAACAATTGGCGTAAAGGTCGGGGCAATCGCCCGACTTGTGGCATTCGGCTGGACTAATGAGGTAGCTGTCGCAGTTATCGTCCTGGCTAGTGCGGTGGTGGCAGGCGGCGGCAGGCTGGTAAAGCTAACTAAAGTGGGGGTAAGTAAAGTTGGTAAAACCATTGTGGTAGCCGGAATAGCATCAGTCAAGGTCGGGTTGTCGGACGGATTAGAAGTGGGCGGAGTAGACATAATGGCAACACTATTATTTTGGTCGCAAGCCGTCAATAAAACCAGCAGCAATGAGCTTGTGACTATTATAATTGATAATAATTTGTGCTTGCGCCCCATGCTTTACCTTTCTGGTTCTGCTAACTGCATAGCCCGGATAGCCACCTTGTATTGACATAACTACGCTTACTCCTCTTGCAATATTTATGCCTTCGTAGTTTCCAGGTCTTCCCCGTCAGTTTCTTCCAGATATTCCAGCACTAACCGAACTTTACCGACCCGCCGCCCGTCCATTTCCAGCACTTCCAGGCTCACCGCCAGAGGTCGAACCTTGGATGGGCTGGAAGTTGGATATTCGCCTTCATCCTCATTATTTTCCTGACCGGCGAATTCGTGCCGGAAAACATCGCCTGTCACCGGAATGCGCTTGAGTTCCGCCATCAGGAAACCGCCCAGGGTATCTACATCCAGCTTTACGCCATTTGGGTCACGGCCCAGGTTCAAATCCAGTTCCTGGTTCAAGTCAAATAGCGAGACGCGCCCGTTGACGATATATTGGTTTGCGCCGTCCGGGGTCAAAATATTCTCTTCGTGGTCAAACTCATCCTGAATTTCGCCTACGATTTCTTCCAGCAAATCCTCTAAAGTCACCATTCCGGCGACCCCGCCGTACTCGTCAATCACTACCGCCAGATGGGTATGACTGGTTTGTAGTTCGGTGAAAAGTTCAGAAACTTGCTTTGATTCTGGCACAAAGACGGGAGGCCGGGCAATCTCGCCGACGGTAGTATTGGTGCGGCCTTTGGCGAAACAGCGCAAAACATCTTTGGCGTAGACCACTCCGGTAATATTTTCGCGGTCTCCGCTATAAATCGGATAGCGCGAATAATCGCTTTCGGCACTCGTGGCGGCGGCCTGGTTCAAGGGCTGCTGGGCTTCCAGCATAAAAATATCGGGGCGCGGGCGCATTACTTCCCGTACCCGCTTTTCGCTGAAATCAAAGACACTCCGAATCATCTCCTCTTGCTGGGCGTGGAAAATACCCTCTTCCTGACCCGCTGTAACCATCGAAACCACTTCTTCCTGCGTGACCGTCGAAATCCCGCTCCGGCGACGGCTACCGAAAAGCCGGACAACCACATTGGTAATCGCGGTCAGAAAAGCGATAATCGGGGCGCCGACCCTTGCCAGCCATTCGATTGGTCGGGCCACTGCCAGGGCAATACTTTCGGCGGCCTCGACTGCTAGAGTTTTTGGCACTAATTCACCAAAAATCAGGCTAAACAGCGCCACCAGCACCGTCACCAGAATAAAGGCCAGAGTATCGGCGGCGGGCCGGAGAAATTCAATCTGCTTCAAAGTTTCCGCCAGCGAATTAGATAGGCTGACCGCCCCATAAGCCGAGGTAAAGAACCCCGCCAGCGTAACCCAAAGCTGGATGGTTGCCAGAAAGCGGCTGGGGTTATCGCTTAACCGCATCACTGACCGCGCCCCGCGCCGCCCCTCGTCCGCCAGTTGCTTGATGCGAGTTTTGCGGGTCGAAACTATTGCCAGCTCACTGGCGGCAAAAAAGGCGTTTAGCAACACCAGCAAAATTAATATTAGATATTCCACTAGCATCCTTAATCTAAAATCTAAAATCCTAAATCTAAAATCCTATTTACTCCTGTTAAATTTTCTCAGACCACTTCGACGATAATTTCAAGTGAGCCGATGTTTCCGGCAGCGTCGCGGGCCTCAAAACGCAACTTGTGGCGACCTGAGCCGAGCAGATTGGTGTCCAGGACATAACTATATTCTTGCGCCCCGATTGGTAGCCGATTGAGGCGCGGCGGTATCATCGTCAGGGCCGTCGGTGCGGTTTCGTCCAGGGTGGCGATGACCGTGCTGATTGCCCCCGCTCCGACGGTATCAGCCTCGCCGGGATTTTTGAAGGCCCATTCGTCCTGTATCCCGACCTTGAAAATCAGGCGCTCGTTGCTCGAAACTTTGCCATCGGCGGGGACCGGATAATAGGTCAAGGCCAGGTTAGGGGGCTGGACATCGTAGCCAGTGGCCCGCCACAAAGCTTGAGCCAGGATAATATGTCCGGCGGGGTTAGGATGCACATCATTCACTCCGCTCCAGGTCAAAGCCCGCTCGCGTCCGTTAATCGGCTCGAAGAAATCGGCGACCTTTATTTGGCGCTCGGTGGCCCGTTTGCGAATAACCTCATTAAAGCGCTTGACCCAGCCGGTTTCTAGGTCTTCGCCGCCGGTATTGAAGGCATAAGGATTATAATAGGTGGTCACAAACAAATCGGCTTGCCCGGTTTTAGCTTTGAGCTGGTCAAGAATCTGGCCCAGGTTGCGGTCAAAGCGCGTTAGAGCCGCCTCGCGGTCAGCCTGCGATTTGCCCCGCGCTTCCAGCATATCATTACCGCCCAGGGTCAGCGTAATCGGACTGACTCGCCGTCCGGCTTTGGCGGCGGCCTCTAGTTCCTCCAGAGCGCGTTGAAGCTGAGGTTTGGCTTTGCTGGTAGTGTTGGTTGGGCTGATAAAAGTAGAACTGGTTTCGCCGGGAACGGCAAAATTACGGTAAGTAGTCAGGTCGGGTTGCAGTCGCTTGAGGTAATTATTATAGAAAAGACCGGCATAACCTGTGTCGTTGGGAACTGGCGCACCGACTCCGTAGGCTACTGAGTCACCCAGCGCCAAGTATTGATTGCCGATACCGGATGGTATACTCGGACGGCTGGTGGCGGCAAAAATGGGGTTAGCCTCCGGGCTTGCCGGGCGCAAAGTAGTAGTGGTTGTGACCGGATTGGTGGCTCTGGCTGCGCCGGGCGGTGGCCCACTCACCACGGCGGGACTGGCCTTGCTCGCCTGGAAACCCCCCAAACCCCATAATACGGCTAATCCAACTCCCAAACCCACCAATATCAGAACTACATAGCGAAATAATTTTCGCATTCCAAGCTTCTTTCTAATAAGAACCTAAACTAAATAAGAATCCAGCTAAAACTTTAATGGAAAATCGCCCTACTGATTATGGCAGCGAGTATATGTCCCGCTTTAAGCGGAGTCAAATTGGTTGGACGGGGCTTGAAATGATGAAGAGAACTCGGATAAAGCCCAATCCAGGTCAAAATTTCCGATTTATACCTTACCCAAATTTGATAGAATCAACTGGTTGTATTATGATGCCAGCCGAGATAGTGCAAAGATTTCAAAACTCAAAACTTTTTACTGACCACTGACCACTACTAAGGAGGCACACTGTTAATCTCTATATTGCCGGGATATTATTGTTTTTTACAACCCTGCTCCAGACCCAATTTCTGCCCGCTTTTCTACCTGGGGTAAACCAGTTTGTACCGGATGTGGTATTACTGGTGGTGGTTTGCTGGGCTTTATTGCTCGATTGGCGTTTGAGCTTGCCGCTAGGTTTTATCGCCGGGCTATTGCTCGATTTACTCAGTGCCTCGATTTACCCGGTGGGACTAAATGCTCTGTTATTTACCCTGATAGTGATGGCTATCGGCTTTGTAGGACAAGAGTCTTTTCAAAATGGCATCGTGCGCTCAGTGCCAGTCGCGTTGGGGGCAGCTTTGGGCTATCGTCTGGCGCGTTTGCTTGCCGAGCAACTATTGGGCTATAATAATGTGCAAGCCGCCACAATTGTCCAGGTGATTTTGCCGGTGATTATTATAGATGGGGCGCTGATGTTGCTGGTCTTTGGCCCGGTTCGCCTTATTAGCCGGCTTCGTGCGCCGAGGGAGTAGCAATCGCTGAAACCAGACCGGGTAAAATGGGAGCAAGCGGGATGAGCATCAATCTGGTCGAACAACTCTATAGTGAGGAAGAGGAAATGGCCGAAAGTCAACTTCAGCACACCTTGACCAATGAGGTAGAAAGTGTACTGAAAGAGATGTTGGGGCTGATAGACCATTTTGTGAGCGGCAACCTCGAAATCATACCTCCCAAGACCGGACGGGAGTACAGCTTTAGTAGTGTGGCCCCGGATGTAGTTTTCTTCCGGGGAGTAAGGTTGAGC